>CAMJCC010000001.1 GCA_946404035.1 uncultured Clostridia bacterium
CCCATCGGGGCGTTTTCGCTCGCTAACCCTCAGGGGGAAGGCTTGGAACGGCTGGCGCAAACGGGTAAAAGGCGGCGCAGCGTTTGGGACGCAGACCCCTGCAACAAAACAAAGGCGGCTTCCCGGTTGTCGGGAAGCCGCCTTTGTTTATCGGTTACTTTTTCTTCGGGATCAAAAGTTCCTTGCCGCCCATGTAGGGACGGAGCGCGACGGGGATCTTGACCGTGCCGTCGGCTTGCAGGTTGTTTTCGAGGAACGCGATCAGCATCCGGGGAGGAGCGACCACGGTATTGTTCAGCGTGTGGGCAAAATACTTGCTGCCGTCCTGTCCGTTCACGCGGATCCTCAACCGACGCGCCTGCGCATCACCGAGGTTGGAACAGGAGCCGACCTCAAAATATTTTTTCTGCCGGGGCGACCACGCCTCGACGTCGACGCTCTTGACCTTGAGATCCGCGAGGTCGCCGGAGCAGCACTCCAGCGTGCGGACCGGGATATCGAGCGAGCGGAACAGGTCGACGGTGTTCTTCCAGAGCCGGTCGAACCAGACCGGGCTCTCCTCGGGACGGCAGACCACGATCATCTCCTGTTTTTCGAACTGGTGGATGCGGTAGACGCCGCGCTCCTCGATGCCGTGCGCGCCCTTTTCCTTGCGGAAGCAGGGGGAGTAACTGGTCAGGGTGTAGGGGAGATCCTCCTCTTTCAAGATCTGGTCGATGAACTTGCCGATCATCGAATGCTCGCTGGTGCCGATGAGGTAGAGGTCCTCGCCCTCGATCTTGTACATCATCGCGTCCATCTCGGCAAAGCTCATGACCCCGGTCACGACGTCGGAGCGGATCATAAACGGCGGGACGCAGTAGGTGAAGCCGCGGTCGATCATAAAGTCGCGGGCGTAGGAGATGACGGCGGAATGCACGCGGGCGACGTCGCCCATCAGGTAGTAGAAGCCGTTGCCAGCGACCCGGCGCGCGCTGTCGAGGTCGATGCCCGCAAAACTCTCCATAATGTCGGTGTGGTACGGGATCTCGAAATCGGGGACGACCGGCTCGCCGAAACGCTCGCGCTCGACGTTCTCGCTGTCGTCACGGCCCACGGGGACCGACGGGTCGATGATGTTCGGGATGGTCATCATATCCCGCCTGATCTTCTCCTCGAGTTCTGCGCACTCGGCTTCGAGCGCGGCAAGGCGCTCCGCCTGCTCCGAGACCTGCTTTTTCGCCGCCTCGGCTTCCTCGCGCTTGCCCTGCCCCATCAGGACGCCGATCTGCTTCGAGATGCGGTTGCGGTCGGCGCGGATGTCGTCGCCCTCTTTCTTGGCGGCGCGGCAGCGCGCGTCGAGTTCGATCACCTCGTCGACGAGGGGCAGTTTCTGGTCCTGGAATTTCTTTTTGATATTCTCTTTGACTACGTCGGGGTTCTCCCGGACAAATCGCAGATCGAGCATTTTATCCTCCGTTTTCGTTTCGCACGCGTGCGAAACGGTTTCTATATAGATGAATAATAACACAACGCGCCCCGATTGTCAAGCGCCGGGGCGCATTTTCGGACTTTTTGCGGGCGCGGAGCGCTTTTCCGCCGACTTGTCAGTCGCGGAGAGCCGACCGGTGCGCCATCCACTCGAAGACGTGGGCGACGACCAGAAGAACGAGATAGCCGCCAAAGACCGCCGGGAACAGCGCGGGGACGGTGCTTTCCAGAGTGTCGCCGAGCGCGCCGATCAGAATGATCGCAAAGCCGAACGTCGGAACGGTCAGAATCTTTAAGATCAGCGAATAGATCACGGTCCCGCGTCCGGGCGCCTTTTTCAGGCAATGGAGCCCGATCGCAAGTCCTGAGATCACGTCGATCAGTCCGAGCGGCACCAAGAGGATCAGGATGATCGGCAGGAAAAAGATCAGCGAAACGAAGATCGCCGCCGCCTGACCAACCGCCTCCTCCTCCGTCGTTTCGGCGGACGAGGTGCTCTCCCCGGAGAAAGCGCCCGACGACAGCACGCCCCAGAACATCACGATGGCGACGACGAGCAGGACCGCGGTCACGAGATTAAGGATCCCGGCAAGGCGGGAAAAGGTCTTGGTCTTCCCTTCCATTTTGAACTCTCCTTTGCGGTTTGATCTACGCGGCGACGCGGGAACGGTCGGTCGCGCGACAAGAGGTCCGTTCGTTTTGATTATAGCACCGCGCACGCGATTTGTCAAGGAAAGCGACGCGCTTGACAGTTGCCCGCGCGCGTGATATAATAGATGATAACGAAATGAAAGGAGGAGAGCAAAATGAAAGGACGCGGCAAGCTCCTGTTCTCTCTTCTTTCTCTTTTGCTCGTCGTACTGATCACGGCGCCGCTGTGGGTCTTGCCGGTCGTCGGCGCGATCCTCCCGGGGAACAGCCACGAAAACGACTATACCGCCGCCATCGTCGACAAGTACGACCGGCTGAACGGGGTCAAGGGGAAAAAGATCGTTTTCGTCGGCGGCTCGTCGCTTCCGTTCGGGTTGAAGTGCGAGTTGATCGAAAGCGAACTGCCGGATTATACCGCCGTCGATTTCGGACTGTACGCCTCGCTCGGGACGGTGGTGATGATGGACCTTTCGCTCTCGGGGATCTCGGAGGGCGATATCGTGATCCTTGCCCCGGAGACCGACCCGCAGCTCTACTCCGACTTTTTCACGCCCCGGCTGTTCCGCACCGCCATCGGGGACCGCACCGATCTGCTTGCCTCCCTCTCCCCCGCACGGCGGAGGAAGACGGCGCTCGCCTATTACCCCGTTCTGTTCGACCGGCTGCGGGAACGGAACGATCTGCCCGTCCCTGACAGCGAGACCTACGCGCGCAGCAGTCTGAACGAGTACGGCGATATGGCGCTGACAAGAAAGCGCAATCAGATGCCGGACGGTTTCGACGCGTCGAAGACCGTGACCCTGAACGTCCTGCTTGACCGGGGGTTTTTCGACGAAGTGAACGCCTACGCCAAGAAAGTGCGTGAAAAGGGCGCGACGCTCCTCTTCTGGTTCCCGCCCATCAACGAAGCCGCCGTCCGCTTTTCGGACAAGGAGGCGACGCGTTTCGCCAAAGAACTTGCCGACGCGCTCGACTGCCCGATCCTCGGAGACGTTCGCGACACGGTGTACGAGCCGGGCTACTTTTACGACACCAACTATCACTTAAACGACGACGGTGCGGTGATGCACACCGCGACGACGATCAAAAAGATCAAGGACTATCTCGGACTTGACCCGACGGTCGCTTTCTACGTTCCCCCCGCGCCGGAGTACGGGTACTCCGGGGAGATCACGACCGACGGCACGTTCCTTTTCCAGGGTCCGTCCAGCGACGGCGAGGCGTACGCGCTCTACGGCGTTGAGGACGGGGTCCGCGCCGCGCTGACCGACGTGACCATCCCCGCGACCTACAACGGGCTGCCGGTCCGCGATATCCTGTCCGAGTGTTTTATGGGATGCAAGAACATGACCTCCCTGACCATCCCCGAAAGCGTGATCGCGCTGGGATCCGACGTGTTCGTCGGGTGCGGAAAACTGACCGCGATCAAACTCAAGGGGACCAGTCCGTTCGGTCTTCCGGACGAGGACGCGTTCATGGGCGCCTCTCCCTCCCTGAAGATCTATTACCCGCGGACGGCGGGCAACGCCTACACGGGCGGATACACCTGGCCGAACTATCAGTCGCTCCTTGCTCCCTACGACCCCTGACGCGACCCTTTTTCATTTCGCGACGAAAGGTGCAAAATAATGAAACCGCTGAACAAGTATCTGTTCCTTTTGATCCTTTTGCTGCTCGCCCTGTCGGTTTTGGCGGGGTGCTCGATGGTGTCGGTGGACGGCGAACGAACCGACGAAGCGGCGTCCGACGAGGCGGCGATCGTATCCGCCGAGGGTTTTACCGTCAACGGGACCAGTCTGTCGCTCACCGTCCCGAACGCGACGGCCTCCCTCGCTTTTGCCGAGAAGATCACGGTCAGCGAGGGCGCGACCTGGAAGATCACGGCGAACGGATCGAGCAAGAATAAAACCGTCGACCTTTCGACGGGCGACAATACTTTCTCGATCGTCGTGACCTCCGAGAGCCGGGCAAACACCGCGACCTATACCGTCACGGTGCGGCGCAGACCGCTCTACACCGTTACGTTCGATACCGACGGCGGATCGACCGTCGCCTCCGCGCAGGTGGAGGAGGGCGCCGCGATCCCCTCTCCCGCCGACCCGACCAAACGCGGCTACGAATTTGCGGGATGGGACCGCGATCTCTCGACCCCCGTCGAAAGCAACCTGACCGTGACCGCCGGCTGGACGGTGATCCGGTACAACATCCGCTACGAACTGAACGGCGGGACCAACGCGCAGGGCAACCCCGCGACCTACACGGTCGAGGACGCGATCGCGCTGCAAGCCCCGACAAAAGGCGACCGGGAGTTCCTCGGCTGGTCGGACGGCGGGGTCATCCCCGTCGGCTCAACGGGGGATAAGACCTTTACCGCGAACTGGATGACCGACACCGACGCCTACTATACCGTCGAACACTATCTGGAAAACAAGGCGGGGACGGGATACGACAAGGTTTCAAACGCCACCGAAAAGAAAGCCGGACAGATCGGTTCGCACGTGACGGCAGACGGCAAATCTTTCGAGCACTACGCCTACGCCCCCGGCAAAAGCATCGCCGCGGGGGATATCGCCTCCGACGGTTCCCTGATCTTGAAACTCTACTACGACCGGGTCAGCTACACCGTCACGTTCAAGGGCGACGGCGGGACCCTGACCGCGGGCAACGCGACCCCCTCCGTGCGGTACGGCAACGCCCTGCAAAGTTATCCGACCTTTGCCCGCGACGGGTACGCGTTCGCGGGATGGGACGACGTTTCGGGGTGCGGTTCGGTCGAGGGCGACCTGACGGTCCACGCGCTCTGGACGGCGACGAGCGAGTATGAACAACTGATCCAACAGGGAAAAGCGGAACTCGGCGCGACCGAGGTCTACGCCCCCTCGCGGGAGGGCGTCACGTACGCGAACCTGCTGCCCGCCCCCGCGTCGCTTTCTGCGGCGGCGTCGCGCGCGGAACTGGTGGAGATCGCGAACTACTACGCGTTCTACCGCACCGAGGAGTTTTCCGTCACGCTGACATACGCCGCGTCGAGCGCGGAGGAGGAACTGAACGCCCTCTACTACAACAGCGAGCTGATCCCCTCGCTCTGTGCTATCGCCGGGACGCTTGACGCCGGGGTGTTGCACGTCGACCTGATCTTCTATCCCGAGACCTATCTCGTCAGTCCCCGGAAGACCGTCTTCGCCGAGGTCCTCGGCGGGGAGAACGCACAGCCGAACGGGACCGACACCCTGCCGGGGCTCGACCCAGTGAACGGGATCTCGGTCTGGGACAGCGAGCAGGCGTGCTACGCGCTGTCGCGGGGCTATGCGATCGCGCCGATCGAGGGCAGCCCGGCGGCGGAACTGGTCGAGGCGGCGCAAGAGATCCTGCTCGGTCTTGCCGACGACACGATGAACGAGTTTCAGATCGCGTACCGCGTCTACCGCTGGCTGATAGAGAACGCGCCCTACGATTACGACGGCGACCATTGGGCCGGCAATTCGCTCGACCCGGCGTACCAACCCGAGATGGTCCCCGCCCGCATGGCGTCCTTCCGCGCCGAGGGTCCCATCCTCTACGGCGGCGGCGTCTGTTTCGGGTACGCGAAAGCGGCGGAACTGCTCCTCGGCTTGGAGGGGATGCGGGTCCGGCGCGTGGTCTCGTTTGCGATCGACGGCTATCTGGAATACACGCCGGGACGTTCCTGGGTCTACGGCGGGACCATTCAGGTCCACTCCTACAACTATTTCCGGGTCGACGGGTACGATTACCTCTTCGATCTCTCATTCGGAAAGGACAGTTCCAAGACGGTCAGCGACAGCACGACGGGACAGAACGTGAAGATCGCGGTCACAAAAGACTTCTGCGTCGGGCTCTCCAAAGCCGAGCAGACCACTTTCTACTCCGAGTTCCCGACCGATATCTTCTGCACGTCCGCGGAATACAATCCCGGCTCCTACCACTATCTCTCGGACATCACCTACGACGGGGAGCACGTTCTGCTCCTGTCCTCGCCGGCGGAGGCGCAGACCTACTATACCTACCTGCAAAACAACGTCTTCAACGGCGACCCCGCGTTCCGGACGGTCACCCTGTTTTACGCGAACGTCAGCGTTTCCCAGTGGAACGCGCAGTACAGAGCGGGGCTGCTCTCGTTTCTGAACTCAACGGGCGTTCCCTACTCGACCCCCAACCCCGTTGCGGCGGGTGATCGGGCGGGCGGCGGCGTCCGGGTCGTCATCGCATTCGGAAAATGAAAGGTACGCAAATGAAACGATCCGCACCAATCGCCCTCGTCGCGGCGCTCCTCGCCCTGTCGACGCTGTTTTCGGGTTGTTCTTTGGTCTCGGTCGTCGACACGGCGAGCGCCGAGAGCGAACCGGCAGAGACCGTTGTCACGACGGCGAATACCACTGTGCAGACCACCGAGGCGACGACGGCGCAAACCACGGCGGAAGAAGTGCCAGAGCCCGAGCCGGAACCCGTGATCCTCGGGACCCATCTTCGGACCGCGCCCGACGTCTCCTACGTGGCGACGCCCTACGCGACGCAGTCGGATAAGTACACCGCCAAGATCCTGCAAAAGGCGCTCGCCACCTCCGGCGCGAAGATCGTCAATATGCCGTCGCGCGAGGGGGTCGAATACCCGCGGAAACTCCCCGCCCCCGCCAGTCTGACCCGGGCGAACAGCCGCGACGAACTGGTGAAGATCGTGAACTGGCACGCGTTCTACCGTGAGAGCGGGTTTTCGGTCACCCTCGGCTACGCGGCGAGCGACGTCGAGGCGGAGCTCAACTATCTCTGGCGGCACAGCGACCTGCTCGCCTCCCAATGCTCGCTGTTCGGCTCGCTCCAAAACGGGGTCATCACCGTCGACCTGAAATTCTATCCCGAGAGTTATCTCGCCTACCCGCGCTACACGACCCCCGCCAAGTATATCGCGGTCGAAACGACGCCGCCGAAGTGGACCGACACCCTGCCGGGTCTGGACCCCGAACACGGCGTGTCGGTCTGGGACAGCGAACAGGCGTGCTACGCGCTGGCAAACGGCTACAAGATCGCGCCCATCCCGGGCAGTCCGGCGGAAAGTCTCGTGAACACGGCGAAAACCATCCTTGCCGGGATGATCGACGACACGATGACCGAGTGGCAGATCGCCTACCGCGTTTACGTCTGGCTGGTGGACCACGCCGCCTACGACCAGGCGGAGCATTGGGCGGACGGCGAGACGCTCGACAAATCCGACGTCGCAAAGGAGTCCGAGGCGGTCTCCTCGCGGGTGATCGGTTTCAGGGCGGAGGGTCCGCTGCTCTACGGGGTCGGCGCGTGCTTCGGATTTGCGAAAGCGTCGGTTTTGCTCCTGGGGCTGGAGGGTATCGAACTCCGGCGCGTGGTCGCGTTCAGCACCAAGTTGCGGGAAGGTCGTTCGTGCATCCTGAAAGACGGAGAAAGCATCGCGATCCACTCCTATCTGTACCTTCGGATCGGCGGGTACGACTACATCTTTGATCCCACCTTCGTCGGCGAGACCAAGCAGACGATCGGGGGCGTCAATATCAGCATTTTCCGCGATTTTTCGATCGGGATGTCCTTTACGGAACACCGCAAGATCTTCGGCACCCACTACTCGAAACCGGACTTTTACTCGGAGACCGACGCGTACAGGCCCGCGTCGTACAACTACCTGATCGAGTTGGGTTACGACAAGTATCACGATCAGGTGCTGTCCACCCAGGCGGAGGCAAAGCACTACTACGACTACCTGCTTGAAACCGTTTTCTCCCAACCCGCCGAATACCGGACGGTCACGCTGTTCTACGGGAACATCACCGTGTCGGACTGGAGCAAAGTGTTCCGAACGCAACTCCTGGAGTTCCTTGCCAAGACGGGCGTTCCCTGTTCGACCCCCAACCCCCAGGCGTACAACCGCCAGGGCGTGAGCGGCGTGTCGGTGGTCCTGGTCTTCGGGAAATAAAAACAAAAAATGAGCCGCGCCGGAATTCCGGCGCGGCTGTTTTTCTGTTTTGGAAAGGATCATTCTTCCCCGTCGTCCTCGGGCGGATTGACCACGACCGACAGACGGCTGACGCGGTAGTCCTTGATCTCGGTGACGATGACGCAGAGGTTGCGCCAGGTGAAACTGTCGCCCTCGTGCGGGTCGGCTTCGAGCATTTCGATCGCCCAGCCGCCCATCGTCACGTACTCGCTTTCCAGATCGCGGCGGTCCATATCGACGTAGTCGAAGAAGTCGTCGATCGAGACCAGACCGTCGACGTCGTAGGTGTTCTCCCCGGTCTTGGTGATCTCGCAGGTGATGGTGTCGTTTTCGTCCCAGATGTCCCCGACGATCTGTTCCAGAATGTCCTCCATCGTCACGATGCCCATCGTGCCGCCGTATTCGTCCAGCACGACCATCATGTGCGTCTGGCGTCTCTGCATCTCGGAGAGCGCGGCGGGCAGGCGCATGGTCTTGTGCACGAAGCAGGGCTCGAGCAGAAGATCGGAGAGTTGGATCTGCATCCCCTCCGCCTCGGTCTGCTTCTTATAGAAGTGGTTGACCGAGAGGATCCCGATGATGTGGTCGACCGTTTCACGGTAGACCGGGATGCGGGAATGCGAGTAGGAGAGGATCTTTTTGAGGTTTTCCTCGTAGGGGTCGTCGATGTCGAGCATATCGACCTTGACCCGGGGGATCAGGATGTCCTCGACGGTGGTCTCGGCAAAGCTGATCGCGGATTGGACCAGTTCGCTCTTGTCCTCGTCGATGACGCCCTCCTCCTCCGCCGTTTCGATCATCGTGGCAAGCTCCTCGTTTGTGACCGAGGGCTTTTTCTTTTTGCGGAACGGAGCGGTCAGGACCTCCACGAACCCGACGATGATCCAGGTCAGCGGACGGAACAGGATCATCAGGACCAGGATCGGCACCGAAAGACGGCACGCCGAGACCAAAGCGTAGCGTTTTGCCACGGTCTTCGGGATGATCTCGCCGAAGATCAGAACGACCAGGGTCACCGCCGCGCTCGCCACCGTGGCGCCGAGCCCCTGCCCCAGCAGGTTGACGCAGACGACGGTCGCGATGGACGAAAGACCGATATTGACGATATTGGTCCCGATCAGAATGGTCGAGAGCGCGACGTTAAAGCCGTCGCTGACTTTCAGGGCGACCTTTGCCGTGCCGCTCTTTTCGGCGCGCTTTTCCAGCCGCTTGCGGTTGAGGGAGGTAAAGGCGATCTCGGTCGCGGAGAAGAACGCGCAGAACAAGAGGAAGATCGCCGAAACGGTAAAGAAGACAGGCAAACTCATTCCTCGCTCGCCTCCTCTCCGTCCTCTTCCATCGGGGGAAGATCCAGTTCGGGGGTGTCGAGTTTGACGGTGACGCGGGCGATGCGTTCGTCGGCGACCTCGTCGACAGTGAAGTGCAGGTCGCCGCACTCGTATTCCTCGCCCTCCTCGGGGAGGCGTCCCATCCGTTCGAGCAAGAACGTATGTATCCGCTTGCCGCGGAGCGATTTGTCGCCGTTTTCGTACCCCATCCGGTCGAACAGCGCGCCGAGCGTCAGGTTGCCGCTCGCCTCGAAATAGTTGCCGCCGAGTTTGGCGAAGTTGGGGTCGAACTTATCGTCCTCGTCGTAGATCTCGCCCACCAGTTCTTCAAGGAAATCTTCGACGGTGACCAGCCCCATGATCTTGCCGCTCTTGTCGCGGACGATCGCCATACAGCACTTGTTGCGGCTCATCTCGTCGAGCAGATCGTCGATCGGGGCGTCGAGGGGAACGAAGGTCGGTTTGGTCATCAGGCGGCGCAGATCGGCGCGCCCGGTGGTCATATAGGAGCGCAGGTAGGAGCGCACCAGAAGGATCCCGACCACCCGGTCCTTTTCAAGCACCGGCAGGCGGGAGTATTTGGTCTTGCGGATCAGATCGAGCAGTTGGTCCTGGGTCATCGAGAGCGTGACGTAGGTCACGTCGTCCCAGAGCGTCAGGACGTCGGCGACGCGGGTGCCGCCGAACTCGAGCGCGGATTGCAGAAGATCGCTCTGCTCCTCGTCGATGACGCCCTCCTCCTCGCCGGTCTCGATGATCGAGGTGATCTCGTCCTCGGTCACGGTGGGCTCGGACGAGCCGCCCGAGATCTTGGAAACGAGGGCGGTCAGCCCCGAGAACAGGAGGGTCAGAGGCGTGAGGATCCAGAGCAGGAAACGCAGAAACGGCGCGAACGCGACGGCGACCGCGTCGTTGTCGTAGTTGGCAAGGGTCTTCGGCGTGATCTCGCCGAACAGGATAACGACGGCGGTGGTGACGAGGGTCGTGACCGTCGTCTGCACGGCGTTCATCTCGCCGAACTGCTGCAGGGTGAAGACCGTCGCGAGCGACGCGCAGACGGTGTTGACGAGGCAGTTGCCCACCAGGATCGCCGTCAGGGTCCTATCGAATTTGTCGGAGATCGACATCGCCAGCGCGGCGCGCCGGTTGCCGTTCTCCGCCAGCGTTCTCAGTTTGATCCGGTTCGCGCCGACGAAGGCGCTCTCCGAAGCCGAGAAAAAGGCGCTGAGGCCGAGCAGAACAAGGCAGCTCAGAAGACACAGCGTACTACTTGGGTCCATAAAAAGTTAAACCACACTCCTTTATTCGGGGAAAGCGTTAGACTAACGCAGTATAGTTTATTATACACGATAACGGCGTTTCTGTCAATCATTTTCCCGAAGAATGCGGGAAAGCGGGGGATCGGAGGGAAAAAAGCCGCCCGTTCGGCGACGTTTTTGAGCGAAGCGCGGCGCGGGAGGACGAGTTTCGTTTTTTCAGGGAAAATCAAAGCCACCCCCTTGATTTTGCCGGGGACGATATGTTAAAATATTGATATATGATAAAAGGGGGCATAGCGCGGATGGGACGACCGGCGAAACCAAAACCAGACGCGCAAAAGAAAAAAGCCGACCCCCGACCGGGGCGCGCCCGCCTGATCCCTCCCCTGCTCTCGCTTCTCGCCCTCGTCTTCGCCCTCTGTCTTCTCGGGGAGCGGTGCGGGTTTGACGTGGGGTTCCTCGGGCGCCGTCTGTTTCTGCTCTTCGCGGGGCTGTTCGGCGGCGGCGCCGCGTTGATCCCCCTGCTGCTCGTCTTCCTGTCGCTGCGGGCGCGGGAGGACCTCCCCGCCGGGCGATTTCTCTCCCGTTCGGTCTTCGCCCTGCTGTTCCTCTTCCTGTTTTCGGTCGTTTTGGGGCGCAGTATCCCCGCCCGCGAGGCGTTCTCATACGGGACCGCCCTCTCAGGGGGCGGCGCCGTGGGGTCGCTCCTGCGCCGGGCGCTCCTGTCATCGCTCGGGCCCGCCGGGATCCTGCTGTTCCCTCTTCTCGTCGTTCTGTTCTACTTCGTATTCTTTCCCCCCGCCGAGGGGTTCGCGTTCCCCTACCCTCTCCCCGCCCTGTTTGCGCGGAGAGAAAGGACCGCGCCGCCCCCGCCGGAGAAAACCAGAAAGGAGCCGCCCATGAGTTCCCGTCAGTCAAAGCCGACCATCGTCGGAGGGGACGGATATTATCCCGTCGCCCACCGCGAGGAGGAGACCTTTTCCGAGATCCGGGCAAAAATGGAAAAGGAGGAGCGCACCGGAGCCGAGCGCAAGGGAGATCCCGACGCGATCGACCCCGAGGATAAGCGCGTCAAAGTCGATATCGACATCGATCCTCTTCCCGAAGAGGATCTCGTTCTCACGCGCAGCGATCTTTCGTCCCCTGCGGGCGAGGGTTCGCCCGACGTGGTGAGCGCCGCGGAACTCTTCGGCAAACCCGGCTTCGCCTTTACCGAGGAATTCAACCGGACGCCGCCCCCCACGGTGCGGCACGAGGAGAACGTCCCGCTCCGCGCCCCCTATTCCGAACCCGTGCGCGAGCCGGTACGCAGACCCGAACCGCCCCAGACCTTTATCCCCGACCATACGCCGATCCCGCCCGCCTACCGTCCGACGTTCACCGACCATACGGCGCGGGGTGGGGTCCAAGCGGGCGCTCCGGCGGGGGTTTCCCCCGTATCCGGCGGCGCGACCCCCTACGTCCCGACCTTCCGCGACGCACCCGCCGCCCCCGCGGCAAGACCCGTCACGCCCCCCGCCGCCCCGGCAGGGTACGCGCCGACCCAACCGACGGGATATACGCCCGCCGCCCCGGCAGGGTACGCGCCGACCGCTCCCGCGACCCCCGCGCAGCCGGTACAAACGCAGACCGCCGCCCCCGTGCATCCCGCCTTTACGGCGCAGCCGGTCGCACAAGAGACGCCCCCGACGGCGTCGCCCGTGCAGGCGGCGCAGCCGATACGACCCGTCGCTCCGGCTCCGGCACAGCCCGCGCCCGAACCCGAACCGCTTGTCGCGGAGCGGCACCCGTTCTCCTATACCGTGACCGAGCGCAACGTCACCGACGGCGCGCACACCGGGACCGCGGGGCTGAATATCGAGACCACCCGGGTCTCCGACGCGGCGGTCGCTCCCGAGCGGAGCGGCGAGCCCATTCAAACGGGGATGGTCGCCCAGCCGTCCGACCCCTACGCCGATTACTGTCCGCCTCCGCTGTCGCTGCTGAAGCCCGGCGAACCGAAGATGACTGCCTCCTCGGAGGAAGAGATCCGGCGGAACGCCGAGAAACTGGTCGATACGCTGGAGAGTTTCAACATCGCGGCGACCATCAACCACGTTTCACGCGGACCGCGTATCACGCGCTACGAACTCCGCCCCGATAAGGGCATCCGTATCCGCAGCATCACCAACCTGATCGACGATATCTCGATGGCGCTCGCCACCCCGGGCATCCGGATCGAGGCGCCGATCCCGGGAATCGCCGCCGTCGGCGTCGAGGTGCCGAACCGCGATTCGACCGCCGTCCGGCTCCGCGATATGCTGGACAACGACAAGTTCCGCCAGGCGTCGTCGAAGACCACGGTCTGCGTGGGTTCGGACGTCACGGGCGACCCGGTCTACGGCGATATCGCCAAGATGCCCCACGCGCTGATCGCCGGCGCCACCGGTATGGGTAAATCGGTCTGCATCAACTCGATCCTCATCAGTTTGCTGTATAAAGCGCGCCCCGACGAGGTGAAACTGATCCTGGTCGACCCCAAAAAGGTCGAACTCGGGGTATACAACGGCATCCCGCACCTGCTCGTCCCGGTGGTCGTCGAGCCGCAGAAAGCGGCGGGCGCCCTGGTCTGGGCGGTGGGCGAGATGGAGCGGCGCTTCAACCTGATCGAGCAGACCGCCGTCCGCGACCTTAAGGGCTACAACAAGGTGGTGCGCGAGCATCCCGAACTCGGCGGAACGCCGCTGCCGCAGATCGTCATCGTCATCGACGAGTTGAACGACCTGATGATGAGCGCGCGCGACGCGGTGGAGGACGCGATCTGCCGGATCGCGCAGAAAGCGCGCGCCGCCGGTATCCACCTCCTGATCGGTACTCAGCGCCCGTCGGTCGACGTTCTGACCGGCGTTATCAAGGCGAATATCCCCTCGCGTCTGGCGTTCCACGTCGCGTCGCAGGTGGACTCGCGCACCATCCTGGATACGGGCGGCGCCGAGAAACTGCTTGACCGCGGCGATATGCTGTTCTTCCCCGTCGGATCCCCGAAGCCCATCCGCGTGCAGGGCGCGTTGGTCGACGACGACGAAGTCGAGCGCGTCACGAGCTTTTTGAAACAGGGCGTCGCGGAGGGCACCGCCTACGACAGCGAGATCATGGCGAACATCGAGCGCGAAGCCGAAAAATGCACCCCGAAAGACAAGCGCGCAGAGCGCGACGAGGACGACGAGTTCGGCGACGACGACGATATCTTCCGCGATCCGCAGTTCATCGCCGCCGTCGAGATCGCCGTGCATCTCGGGCAGATCTCGACCTCGAAGATCCAGACCAAACTGCGCATCGGGTTCCAGAAAGCGACCAACTTCATCGACCGGATGGAGGAGATGGGCATCGTCGGCCCGCACAACGGCTCCAAGCCGCGCGACGTCCTGATCACGCCCTCCGAATTCCTTGAAATGAAGGCGCGGCACTGACCGCGCCGGCGAGGTGACCGATATGATCCTGCTTTTGCTTGCGGACGGTTTTGAAGAGACCGAGGCGCTGGTGCCGCTTGACTTGCTCCGGCGCGGGAAATGTGACGTGAAGACCGTCGGTATCACCGGGAAAACGGTCTGCGGCGCGCACGGGATCCCCGTGACGGCGGACCTTGTCCCAAACGACGTGCGCGGCAAGATCGACGCGCTGATCCTGCCGGGCGGGATGCCCGGGACCACCAACCTCGACGCGTCGCCCGACGTGGACCGGCTGATCGAAAAAACGCTCTCCGACGGCGGGCGGCTCGCCGCCATCTGCGCCGCGCCCCTGGTCCTCGGACGGCGGGGGCTTCTCACGGGCAAACGCGCGGTCTGCTTCCCGGGGTTTGAAAGTGAACTGACGGGCGCTGTCAAAACGAACGCACGCGTCGTGACCGACGGCAACGTCACCACCGCCGTGGGGATGGGCGCCGCGTACGAGTTCGGGCTGGCGCTGCTGTCGCTGCTTGCCGGAAAACGGACGGCGGAGCAGGTGCGCGTCTCCTCCCTGATCCCGCCCACGATCGCGATCCCCGACTGAAAGAAAAAGAGGTATCCCATGGTTTTGAAACCGAAAGAAACAGAGATCGCCTACCGCTGCCCGGATTGCGGGACCGCCGTGTTCGGGCTGATGGGCGATTTTATCCCCACGGCGGGGATGCTCCGGCTGAAATGCCCGTGCGGCAAGAGCCGGATGCAGATCATCCCCTCGCCCGACCGGGAAAAGATCCGCTTTGACGTGCCCTGCCTGTTCTGCCGGCAGGATCACCATTTTTCGGTCGCCCGCACCGTCGTGTTCGGGGATCGGCTCTTCCTTCTGAACTGCCCCTACACCAATATGGACATCGGGTTCATCGGGTCGCGGGAGGAGATCGACCGCGCGCTGGAAGAGCAGGAAAAGGAACTCAAAAAACTCGCCGGACTGCTCGGCGTGGAGCGGCTGCGCGACCTTTCCCCCGACGAGGAGGAGAGCGAGGCGACGCTGCCCGACGCGCACGTGCACGATATCATCCGTTTCATCGTCAAGGAGATGGAGGCGGACGGCGCGATCACCTGTCCCTGCCACGGCGGGACCTACGAGACCGGGATGACCGAGAACGGGATCCTGGTCTACTGCCCCACGTGCGGCGCGTCGCATCTGTTCCCCGCGAACAGCGTGTCGGATGCGGAGAGTTTTCTGCATTGTGAGCGTCTGGAACTGACGAACCCCCGCAAAATGCCGGGTGACGAGGGGGGTCAGACCCCGTAATAGGCGACGATGCCCCGATAAAGCCCCTCCGCGAAGAGGTCCGGGTCCTCGTTCATCTGCGCCGCTTCGCGCGGGTTGGAGAGGAAACCGATCTCCGAGAGGACGGCGGGCATTTTGGTTTTCCGAAGTACCCAGAGCCCCGGTCGGGCGATCACACCCCGGTCGCGAAATCCGGTCAGGGCGGCGAGGGACGTCTGGATCGAGCGGGCGATATCCGCCGCGGTCGACGGGATGCGATAGACCAACGCTTCGCAACCGTTTGCAGACGTATCGAGCGAGGCGTTGGTGTGGATGGAGAGGAACAGGTCCGCGCCCCAGGCGTTCGCCTGGTTGGTCCGGGTCGAAAGACTGGTCGCGTTGCTGGTCCCGAGTTGTGTCTCGGGGGTCGGGCGCGAGAGCCGCGCCGTGAACGCGGAGTTATCCTGCAAGAGTGCGTAAAGCGCGCGTCCCACGCGGTAGGTGATATCCTGTTCCCGCAAGCCGTACCACGCGGCGCCGGTGTTGGGGTTCTCCGGGTTGTGTCCCTGATCTATGTAAACTCTGATCGCCATTTTCTTTTGCTTTCCGTTTCGGGAAGCGTCCTTTCTCGGTTACTCGGGGGCGGCGCGGTCAGCCGCGCCGCCCCCTTTCATTCTATGCGGGCGGGGATCATCCCGTCCGCCGGGAGAAGGTCATGAACGAACTGCAACGGATCTTAAGTTTCGTGCGCCGCGCGGTGGACGACTACGGGATGATCGCCGAGGGGGATAAGATCGCCGTCGGGATCTCGGGCGGGAAAGACAGTCTGACCCTGCTCGCCGCCCTTGCCGCCCTGCGCCGGTTCTACCCCGCCAAATTCGACCTTGTCGGGATCACGGTGGATATGGGGTTCCCTGACGTGGACCTCTCCCCGATCGCGGAGTTTTGCCGCGCGCTCGACGTGCCGTTTGTCGTGGAGAAGACCGACATCGCAAAGGTGATCTTCGATATCCGGAAAGAGACCAACCCCTGCTCGCTCTGCGCCAAGATGCGCCGCGGCGCGCTCCACGCCCGCGCGAAAGCCGAGGGGTGCAATAAGGTCGCGCTGGGACACCACTTTGACGACGCGGTCGAGACCTTTATGCTGAACCTGTTTCACGAGGGACGGCTCGGGTGCTTTTCGCCCGTGACCTACCTCTCGCGCCGGGATCTGACCCTGATCCGCCCGCTGCTCTACGCGCAGGAAAAGGACGTGCGGTACTACGTCCGCCACGCCGATCCGCCCCTGCCCGTCATGACCAGCCCCTGCCCGGAGGACGGCGAGACCGAGCGCGAGACCATGAAGGGTATGCTCCGCGACCTTGAACGCAAGTACCCCGGTCTCCGCCACCGCATCTTCGGCGCGCTCTGCAAGGGCGAGATCGACGGGTTCAAGGAGACCGAACGGCTGCCGCTCCAGAAGGACGAGGGGGACGAGGGGTAACGAGGAGAACGCCCGCTTTCTTTCGGAGAAAGCGGGGTAAAGAACTGTATTGATTGGGGAGAGATCGTGCGATCTCTCCCGACTTTTTATCGGCACGGCTCGCTCCGCGCTCCGCCGCGCCTCGGTTCTATAGCCCAAACAAAACGACCGCTCCACACGAAAAAAAACCGCCTGCCGAAAACGGCAGGCGGCGTTCTTTCTTGTTGTAAAACGGTCAACGGCAGTTCCGTTTTTGAAACCGCGCAACGAGGCACGAGTTGCGCTAACTTCATCCCTTGATGAAGTTCTTTGCCGCGCTTTCTTCCAAGAAAGCGCGCGTCCTCCCTCGTACCCCCGTTCCTTAACCGAGCATTTCGGACAGGAGGTTATCGCTGTCGGTCGGGACGACGGGGACGGCGAGGGCTTCGGAGAGTTCGGAGAGGTGCATATCGTCGAGGAACACGTCCTCCCCGGCGCGGAGCGCCGACGAGGGGATCAGGAGCGCGTCGCCGAGCGGTACGCCCGAGAGTTGGCGCAAAATATCCTGCCCCGTGAGCAGTCCCGAAACCGTCACCGAATGCCCGAAGAAATCGTTTAGTATCGTGCAGACGTTGACCGTCAGGTTCGGGTACCGTTCCATCGTCATCCGCGCGATCTCCCGCATCAACCCCTCGGCGGCGACCCCGGTCGCGATGGTGACTGTGCGGGGTGCGGCGGCGGGATCCGCGGCGGGCGCGTCGGCAAGTTCAAAGCGAAAATCCTCGAGCGTCGAGCGGATCATCCCCACGCCGTTCTCGAGCTGCGGATAGCCCTCGTAGTAGTCCTCGTCCGGGATGGGCAGTTTCGCGGACAGGTAGAACTCGTCCGCGCAGAAGAAAATGCGCGAACCGTGTTTTTGTCGGCACTCCGAGGCGAACGCGTCCACCTGCCGGATGACGGCGGCGCACTCCTCGGCGGTGAACGGGGTCAGGGGGTACAGCCCGTCGCGGTGATCGGTCAGCCCCGCGGGCACCACCGACACCGAGTTCACGGCGGGCGACAGCGCGGCAAGATCCCGCATCGTGCGGTCCAACTCCGCCCCGTCGTTCAAGGTGCGGCAAAGCACGATCTGGCAGTGCAGCTCGATCCCCGCCTCCGCGAGCCGCGGGAGGTAGGACAGCACCGCCCCCGCGCGCTTGTTCTTCATCATCTCGACGCGCAAGGCGGGGTTGGTCGTATGCACCGACACGTTGATCGGGGAGAACCGCATCTTGATGATACGGTCGATATCCCGGTCGGTCATATTGGTCATCGTGATATAGTTTCCGTGAAGAAACGAGAGCCGCGAGTCGTCGTCCTTGAAGTAGAGCGACTTTCGCATCCCTTTCGGCAGTTGGTCGATAAAGCAGAACACGCACTTGTTCCGGCACGCCTGCTTTTCGTCCATCAGCGGGGTCGCAAAGTCCAGCCCGATATCGTCGTAGGTCCCCTTTTTGACCGTGACCGAATAGGGGTTTCCGTCCCGGAGGAGGGCAAGAACGACGGTTTTGTCGGCAAGATAGAAGCGATAGTCGAGCACGTCCCGGATCTCCTCGCCGTTGATCGAACACAGCTCGTCGCCCGGTTGGATCCCCGCGCGCGCGGCGCGGCTGTTCGGTTCGACGACGGTGATTTTGACCATATCGTTCCCCTCCTTTCGTTTTCGTTTGAAGAGAGCGCCGCCCGCGGGCGGCGCTCGGCGTCACACCTTCGCCGGTTCGGCGGGCGCGGCGGTCTTTTCCGGCTCCTGCGCCGGGGTGACGATATAGCGGTGGATCCCCGAGAAGTCGGAGATCATAATGCAACCCGTCGGGCAGTTCTTGGCGCAGGTGTCGCAGTTGGTGCATTTGGAGTAGTCGATCCGGGCGAGATTGTCGACGACGGTGATCGCCCCGGAGGGACAGTTCTTCTCGCACTTTTTGCACCCGATACAGCCGTGGGTGCACGCGCGCCGGGTGTCGGCGCCCTTGTCGGTGTTCAAGCAGGTGATAAGCACCCGCTCCACGTCAGGCATCAGGTCGATCAGGTGGTGCGGACAAGTCCTGGTGCAAATGCCGCACCCGGTACATTTCCGGGTGTCAATGTGGGCGATCCCGTTTTCAATGCAGATCGCGCCGTTGGGGCAGGCCCTGGCGCAGTCCCCGAGCCCGATGCACCCGACGGGGCAGATCCCCGCCCCGCCGTAGAACAGGTTGGCGGCGGCGCAGGACGAGATGCCCTGGTAATCGGCGCGGCGTTTCGCCTGGGTACAGTCGCCGCCGCAATGGATGGTGGCGACCTGCTCGATCACGTCGGCGTAGGTGAGCCCGAGCGCGTCGGACAGCTGTTTTGCCACGGCGTCGGCGCCCGGCACGCAGAGGTTGGAGCGAGTTTCCTCGCCCGAAGCCAGAGCTTTGGCGTAGCCGTCGCACCCGGTATAGCCGCAAGCGCCGCAGTTGGCGCCGGGCAGACACGCGCGCGCCTTGGTCTCGCGCTCGTCCACCGGGACGTGGAAGTACTTAGCGGCGACGACGAGCAAAACCGAGCAGATAAGCCCGGTCACGGCGACGACGCCGACGGCGGTCAGAATAGCGGTCAACATAGCGTCACCCCCTTATCCGCCGAAGAGCCCGGTCGCGACCCCGGAGAACCCGAAGAGCGACAAGCTGGTGATGGCGGCGGCGATCAGCGTGATGGGAAGTCCCCGGAACGCCTTGGGCGGGTCGGCGTCCTCGAGCCGCGAGCGCACCCCGGAAAAGAGCACCATCGCAAAGAGGAACCCGACGCCGCATCCCAGCGAACTGACCATCGCCTCCGCGAAGTTGTAGCCGTCGCGGATATTGTTGATGGTCACGCCGAGGACGGCGCAGTTGGTGGTGATGAGCGGCAGGTAGATGCCGAGCGAGGCGTGCAGGGCGGGCAGATACTTTTTCAAGACGATCTCAACGAACTGCACCAGCGCCGCGATCACGAGGATGAAGACGATGGTCTGCAGATAGCCGAGGTTGAAGCGGTCGAGCAGGAAGCGCTGGATCGGCCAGGTCACCGAGGTCGCCAGCAGCATCACGAACGTGACGGCGACGCCCATACCGGTCGCCTGGTTCAGTTTTTTCGACACGCCGAGGAACGGACAGATACCGAGGAAGCGCGAGAGGACGTAGTTGTTGACCAGAACCGAGGTCATGATGATCATCAAAAATCTCATTTCGCCGCCTCCTCTCCGGTCTTCTCCTCATCGGTGCAGGAGAGTTTGCCGCAGGTGGCAGCCGACGGGCATCCGGCGCAGCCGAAATCCTTTTTCTTGATCGCTTTGCCGTGGCTGAGTGCGTTGACGGCGGTGATCAGACATCCGAAGACCAAAAACCCGCCGGGGGTCTTCGCCAAAATCGGGATGCAGTATTTCGACAACCCGGGGATCTCGATCCCGCAGAAGCTGCCGGCGCCGAAGACCTCGCGGATGAACGACATCGCGAACAGCGCGAGGATGAAGCCGCAGCCCATCCCGAGCCCGTCGACAGCGGAGTTTATCACGCCGTTTTTGGAGGCGTACATCTCGGCGCGACCGAGGATGATGCAGTTGACGACGAT
Source organism: uncultured Clostridia bacterium (assembly GCA_946404035.1). Lineage (GTDB taxonomy): Bacteria > Bacillota > Clostridia > Oscillospirales > CAG-272 > UBA1740. The sequence continues at coordinate 20,428 of CAMJCC010000001.1, forward strand.
CAGGGCGAGGTAGATGCCGAGCGAGTTGTAGAGCGAGGGAACGAACGCGTGGAGCAAGAGTTCCACCGCCGTCACGAACCCGGCGATCAGCACGATGTAGCAGGGGATCCGCACCTTATCGGGGATCACGCGGCGGAGCGCCGAGATCGCCATATTGGAGCAGACCAGAACGACCGTCGCGGCGACCCCCATCCCGAGAGCGTTCAGGATCGAGGTGGTGGTAGCGAGGGTCGGGCAGGTGCCGAGGATCAGGACCAGGACCGGGTTCTCCCGGATCAGTCCTTTCAGGAAGTTCTGCATTTTCGTCATCTCAGCACCTCCTTTATTCTTTCGTCACGGCGGCAAACGCCGTGAACGCGTCGCGAACGCCCTGCTTGACGCCGGTCGAAGAGTAGGTCGCGCCGCTGACGTTCTGAACGGCGTCCACGCCGTCGGCGTCGATGCCGGGGAAGCGGGAGGTGAAGTCGTTTTTCTTCACCTTATCGCCGATGCCGGCGGTCTCGCCCGAAACGTCGGTGATCTTGATCGCGGCGACCTTGCCGTCGGGTCTGATCCCGACGAGCAGCGTGATGGGCGCGCTCTTCTTGCCGTAGCCCTCTCCCTTCACGAGGAAGACGTAGCCGCCGCCGTCGTTATCGCGGTAGCAGGCGGAAACCGTGTCAGGCAGGTCGGCGTAGCCGTCAAGGGAGACCTCGGTGAACTCGGTCGCCCCGGGGAGCGCCTCGCTCCTTGCCTTGCGTTCCGCCTCCGCCGTCGCGTCCGCGATGATGGGGGACGTGACGTAGTTGACCACGGCGAGCAGCAACGCCACGGCAAGGCAGATCAGGGTGAGGACGAGGATGGGTTTGACGATGTTCTTGAAAGTCATTTCGCCGTCCCCTCCTTCCCTGCTTTTTCGGGTTTTTGGGGTTTCGGCGCGCCGACGGGACGCCGGAGCGTCAGTTTATCGATATAGGGGCAGAGCAGGTTCATCATCAGGATGGCGTAGGACACGCCCTCGGTATGACCCGCCAGGCGGATGAGCGTGGTGATCGCGCCGCACCCGACGCCGAAGATCAGCCGTCCCGTGGGAGAAGCGGGGGAGGTCACGTAATCGGTCGCCATAAAGATCGCGCCGATGAGAAGTCCTCCCGACAGCACCTGTTCCAGCGGATCGGCGCCCGCGATCCAGGAGAGGAGCGCGACGGTACCGACAAACGACACCGGGATATGCCAGCTGATGACGCGCCGGACGAGCAGGTAGACCAGCCCGATGAGCAGCGCGAGCGAGCAGGTCTCGCCGATCGCCCCGGCGTGGAAGCCGAGAAACATCTTCCAGTAGGAGAGCCGTTCCGCGCCGGTGAGCGACAGGGTGAACGGCGTGGCTTCCGAGACCAGTTCGCCGCCCTTCAGAACGGCAAAACTGTTCATCTCGGTCGCGAAGCAGAGGAAGAGCATGATCCGCGCGGCGATCGCGGGGTTGGCGAAGTTCTTGCCGATGCCGCCGAAGAGCTGCTTGACGACCACGATGGCGAAGAAGCATCCGACCACCGCCATCCAGATCGGGAGCGAGGCGGAGAGGTTCTGCGAGAGCAGGACGCCGGTGACCGACGCCGAGAGATCGAAGACCGTGGTCGGGCGGCGCACCAGTTTCGTGAAACCGAATTCAAACAGGTTGCACGCCGCGACGCAGACGACGGTCAAAACCAGCGCGCGCCAGCCGTAAAAGATCACCGAAGCGATCACGGCGGGCGAGAGCGCGATCAGAACGTCGAGCATCACGCGGCGGGTATCGTTTTTCGTCACGATATGGGGAGAGGAGGAGACCGACAGCTGTTCGTTCACGGTCATTTCCCTCCTTTCGGGGGCGTGGCGGCTTTCAGGATCGCCTTGCCCAGTTTATTCTGCTGGACCAGCGGACGGTGCGCCGGGCAGATGAACGAGCAGCACCCGCATTCCATACAGAGCGTGACTTTCAGTTTGGCAAGTTCGCCCGCGTCTTTCTTCTGCACCGCCTCGCCGATGGCGAAAGGCGTCAGGTGAAGCGGGCAGGTGTTCGCGCACTTGCCGCACCGGATGCAGGGGGTGGGATCGGGCAGGATCGCGTCGCGTTCGTTCAGGGCGACGATCGCGTTTGTGGTCTTCATCACCGGGAAGCCGGCGTCGGGGACCGCGATCCCCATCATGGGTCCTCCGTAGAGGATCTTGCCGGGTTCGGACTGAAAACCCCCGCAGAAATCGAACACGTCCTGCATCCTGGTCCCGATGGGGACGATCACGTTCTTCGGTTCCTTCACCGCCGAGCCGTCGACGGTCAGGCACCGCTCGACCAGCGGCATCCCGGTCGCAAGATACTTCATCAACTCGACCGTGGTCGTGACGTTTAAGACGATGCAGCCGACGTCGAGCGGGAGTTTGCCCTCTCCGACGATGCGGCCGGTGCAGTTGTAGATCAGCACCTTTTCGCCGCCCTGCGGGTAACTGCCGGGCAGTACCTTGACGGATAGCCCCGCGTCTCCCGCGATCGCGGCGCGGATCTTTTTCACCGCCTCGGGTTTGTTGCGCTCGATCCCGACGACGACGGTGGCGGAATAGAGGTCGCGGAGCAGTTTCATCCCCGCGACGAGTTCCTCCGTACGATCAAGCATCGTCCGCGTGTCGGAGGTGATGTAGGGCTCGCACTCGGCGCCGTTCAACAGAACGTAATCGACCTTGGCGGGATCCGCCGCCAGTTTGACCGCGGTCGGGAAACCCGCGCCGCCGAGCCCAACCAGTCCGCAGGCGCGCGCCGCGTCGACAAGTGCCTTTGCCGTCGTGACGGCGACGGGGGCGAGCGTGGGGTCGGGGGTCATTTCGCCGTCGCTGTCGATCAGAAGAGCGTTGACCGTACGCCCGAAGACGTCACGGTAACTCTCGGTCTTCTTGACCGTGCCCGAGACCGACGAAAAGATCGCCGCGCCGACGAACCCGCCCGCCTCCGCGATCTTCTGCCCGACCAGCACCTTGTCGCCGGGCTGAACGGTCGGCGTCGAGGGCGCGCCGATCCCCATGGAGAGCGGGATCAAGACCGACGCGGGGGGCGGCATCCGGACCGGGGCGTTGCCCGCCGTGTTCTTCCGATGAGGGACGTGCACGCCGCTCATCCTGAAAAATCTCACGATAGGTCCTCCTTACGATACGTATTCGGATAAGCAAAGACGACCCGCTTTTTCATTCACAGGTCGTGCCTTTTTTCCACTGAAAGAATTATAACATTCCCCGCGGTTTTTGTCAACGGAAAAAAGTATATATTTTTCACTTTATACGCGCGAGAAAAAAACCGGGCGGACCGCACGGTCCGCCCGGGGGAAAAGTCAACGGAAGCGACGAAGGCGCAGGGCGTTGGTCACGACGAAGACCGAGGAGAACGACATCGCGAGCGCCGCCATCCACGGAGCGAGCGTCACGCCGAGGGGCGAGAGGACCCCCGCCGCGATCGGGATGCAGATCGCGTTGTAGATGAGTGCCCAGAACAGGTTTTGTTTGATATTGCGGAGCGTGGCGCGCCCGAGCCGGACGGAGGTCACGACGTCGGAGACGTTCCCCGACCGCAACACCACGTCGGCGGAAGCAACGGCGACGTCAGTCCCGACACCGACGGCGGCTCCGACGTCGGCGGAGGTCAGCGCGGGGGCGTCGTTGATGCCGTCCCCGACCATTAAGACCGGTCCGGCGTGTTTCGAGAGTTCGGAAACGGCTTCCGCCTTTCCGTCGGGGAGCAGCCCCGCACGGTACTCGTCGCATCCGAGCGTTTCGGCGATCCCGGCGGCGGCGCGCGGATGATCTCCCGTCAGCATCACGCTCCGGCATCCCAGCGCGCGGAGTTTTGCAAGCGCGTCGGTCGCGTCCTCGCGCACCGTGTCGCCCACCCCGACGACGCCGAGCAGACGTTCGCCCTCCGAGAAGAAGACCGGCGTCCCGCCGACGTCGAGGATCGCGTCCGCGGCGGCGGACAGCGGCGACAGGTCGAGTTCCATATCGTCCGCGAGCAGGGCGGCGTTCCCGCCGAGCAGGTGGACCCCGTCGGCTTTGCCGTACACCCCCTTGCCGGGGATGGTCGAATGGGTCGAGAGAGCGAGATCGGGGACCCCCGCCAGATCGGCGGCGATCGCGCGGGCGATCGGGTGGGTCGAGCGGCTCTCAAGCGCGTAGGCGACCGAGCGGAAGCGGTCGGGATCGGCGCCGGGGGCGACGGTCAGGGAGATCACTTTCATCTCGCCGCGGGTGAGCGTCCCGGTCTTATCGAGCGCGACGGTTTTTACCCGCCCGAGGGTCTCGAGCGCCGCGGCGCTCTTGATCAGCACCCCGCGTTCCGCGCCGCGCCCGGTCGCCGTCACGATGGCGGTCGGGGTCGCCAATCCCAGCGCGCAGGGACAGGAGATCACCAGTACGCTGACCCCGTGGACGAAGGCGGCGGAGGGACCCGAAACGAAGAACCAGACGACGGCGGTCAGAAGCGCTGTCCCGAGCACGGCGGGAACGAAGAACGTACTGACCTTGTCCGCCAGACGTGCGATCGGCGCTTTGGACGCCGCCGCCTCGCGGATCATGCGGACCGTCGCGGCAAGCGAGGTGTCCTCGCCGACCTTGTCGGCGCGCATTTCGAGGTAGCCGTCGGTCACAAGGCACCCGGCGATCAGGACGTCGCCCTCCTTTTTGTCGATCGGGCGGCTCTCGCCGGTGACCGACGCCTCGTCGCAGCATCCGACGCCGGATACGACCGTCCCGTCGGCGGCGATCCGGTCGCCGGTCTTCAGGATCACGACGTCGCCCACCGTGAGTTCGCTCGTGCAGATTGTCGTTTCCGCCCCGTCGCGGCGGACCGTCACACGGTCGGGCGACAGTTTGGTGAGCAGGCGGATCGCGTCGGTCGTGCGGCGTTTTGCCCGTCCCTCCAGCGTTTTGCCGAGCGAAACGAGGGTCAGGATCATCGCGGCGGCGTCGAGGTAGAGTTCCATCGAGAGCGCGACCGCCCTCTCCCCGCCGCCGATCAGGGCGAGGATAAACGCGACCGTCCCGTGGAGCAGCGCCGCGCCCGAGCCCAGCATCACCAGCGTGTCCATATTGGGCGCGCGGCGGATCAGGGCGAGGAGACCGCCCGTGAAATAACGCGAATGGATGACGGCGACGACGTAGGCGAGAACGAGTTGTACCGAAATGAAAGCGTAGGGGTGGGCGTTTGGCGAGAGGAACGGAGGGATCGGAAGACCGATCATGTGCCCCATCGCCAGATAAAAGAGCAGGAGCGAGAGGATCGCAGAAAGGAGCAGTCGGCGTCCGCCAAACGTTTGCGGCTCGTCGTCGAGGGCAAGTTCCTTGCCGGGTTCGGGGAGAAACGCCCCGTAGCCCGCGCGGATAACGGCGGAGACGATCTTTTCCTCGCTTGCCGGGGCGTCGAACTCCACCGTCATACTGTCGGTCAGGAGCGACACCACGACCGACGAAACGCCCCCGACCCCCCGTACCGCGTTCTCGACGTGCGCGGCACAGGAGGCGCAACTCATTCCCGTTACCCGGAACTCTCGTTTCATCCCGTCTTACCTCGTTGGTTTGATTTCGTCTATATTGTAACACCGCGCGCAGGAAAATGCAAGACGGCGGAGCGAAAGAAAAAGACCGTCGCCCTTGCTTTTTTTGCCCGGAACTGGTATACTGGAAGAAAAAAGGGGGTGAGCGCGTGTGAAAGTCTTGCTGGCGGACTGTCTCGGCGTGACGGAGAGCGATCTCTTTGCGATTTTCGGCGCGCTCCCGCCGGGGCGGCGCGCCTACGCCGCGCGGTACAAAAAAACCGTCGACCGGGCGACGGCGGCGGTCGGGTCACTTCTGGTCTCGCGCCTGATCCGGGAGGTAAACCCCGCCCTCGCGGGCGCCGATTGGACGATCGGAGAACACGGAAAACCCTATCTTCCCGGCGCGCCGTTTCACTTTTCGCTCTCGCACGCCGACGGACTGTGCGCCGCGGCGCTCTCTTCCGACCCCATCGGGCTTGACGTCGAGCGGATCCGTCCGCTCCGCCCCGCTCTGCTCCCGCGGTTCTGCACGCCCGAGGAGATCGAACGGGTCGCGCACGACCCCGACCTCGCGGTCAAGATCTGGACCCGGCGCGAGGCGCGGGCAAAACAGAACGGGCGCGGGATCGGGCAGAAACTGACCTCGCTTTCAAGCGAGGGGATCGCCTCCGTCCGTATCTCTGCGGAGGGACGCGATTTCTGGCTGTCCTGCACGGCGGACGAGCCGCTTGAAACGGTCGCGTTCACCCCGCAGGAACTGCTCTGAAAAAAAGGAACGGCGGTCTGCCGAAAGCAGACCGCCGTTATTCGTTTTTCACGCCTCCGCCGCCGCGGCGGGGAGTTTCTCGAGGAACGCGGCGCAATCCTCCCGCGACCAGCCGAGCACGAGCGAAAGTTCGTCGAAGAAGATGCGTTCGGTCTCGCGGTAGGCGCGTTCGTCGGACACGCGCAGATGTTTGCCCTTTTTCTCGCGCTCTTCGCGCATATTTTTCAGGGTGAGGTAGACGCGGACGATGGCGAGGCGGTCGCCGCTGTTCATGATCTCGCGGAACAGGGTCTTGCGCTGGTTCTCGTTCTCGACCCAGATCGGGGCGGCGTCGCCGAGACCGTCGAGCAGGGCGCGCATCTCGCGCTCGGAAAGGAGCGGGTGCATCCGGGCGAGCAGCATCTCGCTGCCGACCGGGACGAAGACCGTGGTGGCTTCGCTGGATACCGGTTTCAGTACGTAAAAGTCGTCCGTCGCGCCGCACGCTTCCATACGCGTAACGTCGCGGATGCGGCAGATGCCGTTGTTTCCGTAGAGCACCGCGTCGCCGACCTGGTACATCGGGTATCGCCCCCTTTCCTACCTTTTATACACATATTATAACATATTATGAAGAAAAATGCACGGGGTTTCGGGCAAAAAAATCATTTTTCGTCACTTCTCACCAAAAAGCGCGCTCTGTTTTTGTGAATTAGTGCTATCTCCCCGATGGGAAAGGGGTCGATCCAGCCAAACCAGCGAGGGATACGCCTCGAGAAGCCCGTCCGGGGCGGGCAGATCGCAGACGACGGCGTCGACCTCGCCGAGATCTCCGAGCGTGTAGGACGAGGTCTTTCCGAGTTTGCTCCCGTCGCAGAGGAACACGCGGCGGGCGGCGCGCCGGCACATCAGGCGGCGGAGCGCGATCTCCTCTTCAAAACAGTCGGTGATCTCGCCGTCGTTTGACAGCGACTGCGCCGAGAAGAAGACGACGTCGGCGTGCATCCCCGCGATCAGTTCCTCGGCGTGCGAGCCGACGAGCGCCGACGGGTTCTCGGGGTTGGGGCGTCCCCCGGTCGAAAGCAGACGCACCTGCGTCCCCGACAGCGCGAGCGCGGTCGACAGCCCGTTGGTCACGACGGTCACGCCGTGCAGGCGCGACAGGTGATCGACGAGGTAGAACGCGGTGGACGAACCGTCGAGGAACACGACGTCCCCGTCGGATACCAGCGACGCCGCGAGCGAGGCGACCGTGCGCTTGCGCCCCTCGTTCTGGTGGGCGCGCAGATCGTAGGGGATCAGCCGCGAGCCCCCTCTCGCCGGTTCGGCGCCGCCGTAGGTGCGCCGGATCTCGCCGTTGGCTTCAAGCGACAACAGATCGCGCCGGATGCTCGACGCGCTGATATGCAGAACGCGCGCGAGATAGTCGACCTTGACGTATCCGTTCTCCTCCGCCAGCCGCATGATCTCGCGTTTTCTCTCCCATCCGTTCATTGTTTTTCCATCCTCCCGTTCGGTCAAAGTCGCGCAGAAAAGTTGCGCATTGTTGCTCATTTTTCAGAAAACGAGGGATTATTTGCCTTTTTTTGCGCCATCCTTGCATTTTCTTTTCAAAAAGATTATACTATACGCGGATAAAAAAGTAAAGAGAAAACGGCGAAACTCCCGCACGGTTTTGAAAAGTTTTTGAAAAGGTTTTCAGGATCGTGCGCAAAAGACGTTTTGCCGGGGAGGAGAAAGTGATGGAAACGGTTACGCGCTACGACGTGATCGTGATCGGCGGCGGCGTCGTCGGCAGTCTGACGGCACGGGAACTGACGCGGCTTGGCGCGCGCGTCCTGGTGCTGGAGGCAAAGTCGGACGTGGCGTCGGGCACGACCGCGGCGAACAGCGGGATCGTGCACGCCGGTTTTGACGCTGAGACGGGCACGAACAAGGCGAAACTGAACGTCCGGGGTTCGGCGATGATGCCGGCTCTGACAAAAGAACTCTCGGTGCGCTATCAGCAGATCGGCGCGCTGGTGACGGCGAGCGGAGACGAGGGGCTCGCGGGGCTTGAAAAGCTGCTGGAGCGCGGGAAGAAGAACGGTGTGTCCGGGCTTTCGATCGTCCGGGGCGAGGCGCTCCGGGCGCTGGAACCCAACCTCTCGACCGAACTCGACTGCGCGCTGTTCGCCACGACCTCCGGCATCGTTTGCCCCTACGGGCTGGCGATCGCCGCGATGGGGAACGCGATGGACAACGGCGCGACCCTGCTCCGGAATACCCCGGTCACTTCGATCGAAGCGACCGACGGCGGGTACCTCGTCAACGGGACCTACTTCGCGAAAGCGGTGGTCGACGCGGCGGGTCTTGCCGCGCATAAGGTCGCGGCGCTGGCGGGCTTCACGGGTTTGAAACAGCATCCGCGCCGCGGCGAATACCTCCTGCTCGACCGCAACTGCGGCGGGACGGTCAAACATACGGTCTTTACCCTGCCGACCAAGGCGGGCAAAGGCATCCTGGTCTCCCCGACAGCCGACGGCAACCTGCTGCTCGGTCCGACGGCGGAGGATCTGCCCGAGGGCGTCAACTGCGCGGTGACGGCGGCGGGACAGGACAAGATCATCGCGACGGCGAAGAAGATGGTGCCGTCGGTGCCGCTCGGCGGGCGGATCACCTCGTTCGCGGGGCTCCGCGCGGTCGGTGAGAGCGGAGATTTCGAGATCTCGCAGAAAAACGGCTTCGTCATCCTGACCGGCATCGAGTCGCCGGGTCTTTCGGCGGCGCCCGCGATCGCGGAACTGATCGGAGAGATGCTGGGCGAGGCGGGACTGCTTCCCGAGAAGCCGATGGCAAACTTCGACCCGGTGCGCACCGTGGTGCGCCCGAAAGAGATGACCGACGTCGAGCGCGACGCGCTGATCCGGCGCGATCCCGCCTACGGACGGATCGTGTGCCGGTGCGAGGAGGTCTCGGAGGGCGAGATCCGCGATGCGCTCCGGCAGAACCCGCCGGCGCTGACGATCGACGGGATCAAGCGCCGCACCCGCGCCACGATGGGCAGATGCCAGGGCGGCTTCTGCACTCCGTCGCTTGTCGCGCTTGTCAGCCGGGAACGCAAGATCGACGAGACCAAAGTCGCCAAGGGCGACGGCAACAGCATCATCGCAGACAGACGGACGAAAGGGGGCAACTGAAATGGCGAACGAGAAAACCAACGCGTTGCCCGAGATCAAGGTCGGGCTGCTTGTGATCGGCGCGGGCCCCGCGGGGCTTGCGGCGGCGGTCGCCGCCTACGACCGCGGCGTGCGCGACATTTTGATCTGCGAACGGCAGGATTTTGCCGGCGGCATCCTCCCGCAGTGCATCCATAACGGGTTCGGGCTCAAACGCTTCGGCGAGGAGCTGACCGGTCCCGAGTACGCCGGAAGATACGAAAAGATGGCGGAGGAGCGCGGCATCAGGATCGAGTACGGCGCGACCGTGACCAAACTCTCGCACGATCGGCACGCGACCGTCCTGTCTGACAAGGGTATGCGCGTGTACGCCGCCGACGCCGTGATCCTGGCGATGGGCTGCCGGGAACGGCCGCGCGGAGCGCTTCCCGTCGTGGGGACCCGTCCCGCGGGGATCTACACCGCCGGATGCGCGCAGAAGATGGTCAACCGTATGGGTCTGCTCCCCGGGCGGGAGATCGTGATCCTCGGGTCCGGCGACATCGGGCTGATCATGGCGCGCCGGATGACGCTGGAGGGCGCGCACGTGAAAGCGGTGTGCGAAGTGATGGATCATCCGGGCGGACTGCGCCGGAACATCGTGCAGTGCCTGGACGACTTCGGCATCCCGCTCTACCTCTCGACGACGGTCGTCGAGGTGGAGGGCGACGAGCGCGTGACCTCGGTCACGCTGGCGGAGGTGGACGAACGCCGCCGCCCGATCCCCGGTACCGAACGGAAAGTGCCGTGCGACACGCTCCTGCTCTCGGTCGGTCTGATCCCCGAAAACGAACTGACCCGGCAAGCCGGCATCGAGATCGACCCGGTGACCAACGGCGCCGCCGTGCGTGAGAACCGCGAAACCTCGATCCCCGGCGTGTTCGCCTGCGGAAACGTCCTGCACGTTCACGACCTGGTCGACTTCGTGTCGGAAGAGGGCGAGATCGCCGGGAACGCCGCCGCTGATTACCTTGAAAACGCGAAGAAAATCGAAACCGCCCCCGTGGCGAAGATCGTGGCGAAGAACGGCGTGCGCTATACCGTGCCGGAACTGATCGGAAACGGAAACACTCCGAAAGTCACCGTGTTCTTCCGCGTATCCGACAGTTTCCGCGACGCGACGCTGATCGCGGAGAACGAGAACGGTCAGATCCTTGCAAAGAAAGTCCGCCGGATGGTCCCGGGCGAGATGCAGCGCGTGGATCTGCCGCGTGAGAAGTTGGTCGGGACGGTCACGCTCTCGGTCGCGACGCAGGGTTGATGGGGGCTCCCCGTCTTCCCTGCCCGCTTCCCCGTCTGCAAGATCTGTCGAAAAAAGCGATGAAAGGAAACGCGCCCCAAAAGGCGCAGGTCTGAACGAAATGAACAACAACGAAACGATCCGCCGTTTCCCCTGTACGGTCTGCCCGATGGGTTGTGAGTTGACCGTGGACGTCGATAAACTCACCGTCACCGGCAACGGCTGCCCGCGCGGCGCCGCCTACGGCGTGGCGGAGGTCACGCATCCGACCCGGACCCTGACCACCACCGTCGCCCTGCGCGGCTGTGACCGCGTGGTCGCCGTCCGCACCGATAAACCTATCCCGAAAGAACTGCTCCTGCCCGCGATGGACTTTGTCCGCGACTACGTCGCGCCCGAAAACGTCCAGCCCGGCGCCGTTCTGGTCAAGGGGTTTATGGGCACCGACGCCAACCTCGTCGTCACCGGAAAGTAAGAGGAACGGGGGTTCGCGCGCTTTCTTTGTGGCGCGCCCGCAATCACGAGCGGGCGCGGTAAGGAAAGGCGCGGCAAAGAACTTCATTGAAAAATGAAGTTGGCGGCACTCATTCTTCGCGCCGCGGTTGCAAAAAACGGAGCAGAGCGCGAACTCTCTTCATTTGAATAGGTACGCCGTCCGCGTCGGTCATCGACGCGGACGGCACCGTTTCAGGAACGGATTAAGAGAGTTCGTTCGTTTTTTGTGTATTTATACATATGTTATTGTTTTTTCTTTTTTGTGTGATATAATCGGAAACGAAGAGTAGATCTTCGCGCGCGGGGGACGATCCCGAAGCCCCGCGAAAGAAAACGGCGGTTGCTTTTTTCCGAACTGTATGATATACTGTTTTTTGAAAAGAAACCTACCCTCTTTCTTGCGTCCCATCTCAACCACTGGAGGTACTTTATGAAAACTCTTCGCGTCCTTTTCATCGCGCTCCTGCTTCTGTGCCTTGCGCTGGCGTTCGTTTCCTGCGGGGACGAGGCAACGCCCGCCGAAACGACCGGGACCGCTGCGTCAGCGCCCGCCGAAACGACCGGGACCGCTGCGTCAATCGAGGCGAAGATCGTTTCGTTCGAGGGGTTCACTCTGAACGGGACCACGCTGTCCGTCACGGTCCCGAACGCGGTCGACAGCCTTCCCTTTCCCGACCGCATCGCGGTCAGCGATGGCGCGACCTGGCAGGTCACGACCGACCGCGAGGGACGGAACGTCGTCCCGAGCAAGAGCGTTTCTCTTGCCGAGGGGGACAATACGTTCTACGTTCTGGTGACCGCCGAGGACGGCAAGACCGTCGGGTCCTATACCGTCCATATCCGGCGCACCCCGCTCTACACCGTTACTTTTGAAACGAGCGGCGGGACCGCGATCGCCCCCGTCAAGGTCGAGGAGGGCGGTTCCGTCACCGCGCCCGCGACCGATCCCACGCGCACGGGCTACGCCTTTGCCGGTTGGGACAACGACTTTACCGCGCCCGTCACGGGGAACCTGACGGTCACGGCGAACTGGACGCCCAACACCGACACCGCCTATACCGTCGAGTATTACCTCGAGAACGCGGCGGGGACCGGGTACGACAAGAACTCGACCGAACCCAAGACCGGCACGACGGGCGCCTCCGTTACGGCACAGCAAAAGGCGTTCGATCACTTTACCTATACCGCGACGGGAAGCAATCCGACCGGCGTGATCGCCGGGGACGGGTCGCTTATCCTGAAGCTCTACTACGTCCGCGATACCTACACCGTCAACTTCGTCGGCAACGGCGGAACGCTGAAAACCGGCAGCGCGAACCAGCACGTGCGCTACGGGGGCGCCGCGGTCCTCCCGACCTACGCACGCAACGGCTACGAGTTCACAGGTTGGGAGAACGCCGAGGGCTACGACGCGGTGGTCGAGAATATGACGATCACGGCGCAGTGGCGGATCCTGACCTATACCGTCACCTACGAACTGGACGGCGGCACCAACGATCCCGCCAACCCCGCGACCTATCAGATCACCGACGACGTCGCGCTCGCCGCGCCGACGCGGGGAGAAGAGAACTTTGTCGGTTGGTATCTCCCGAACGGGCAAAAGGTCGACAATCTGAAAGGGCTCTACGGCAACCTGACGCTGACGGCGCGGTGGGGCGCAGATCCCGACAAATGGGAAAAGATCGGGGGAGAATTATCGTCGCTTGACGCGAAATACCGGAACCTCAAGATCGAGATGAGCACGTACGGCGACGCGGAGAAGCAGTCGAAAAACGACCTGTACCTCGCGGGACCGGACACCGTTGATAACGCGACCCGGGATATTCTGAAACTGGTCTACCGGCGCAACGCCGAGGCGAACGCGGCGCTCGGAACGACGGTAGAATACGTCTACTGGAGCAATTACGGATGGGGCAGCCAGGCAAACCAGATCAAACAGATCGTCTACGCCGCCTCCTCCGACGCGCCCAACCTCTTCGTCAATATGATCTACGACCTCGGCAACGCGACCCTGCTGGGATGCTTTAAGGACGTCTTCGGATTGAACAACTCGTACTTTGACTTTTCCTGCGAGGGTTGGATGAGCGAGTGGATGAACGGCTTGTCCCTGACCGGGGATCGCGCCTATATCCTCGGCGGCGACTACTTCCTCGATATTTACCGCTCGATGGCGGTCCTGCCGTTCAACGCGGCGATGATGAACGATTACGGGGCGACCCTTGCCCCGGCGCTCTTCGGCAGCGCGCTCGGCGCGGGCGAGACCATGACGGGTCGCTTCTACGACTACGTGGAAGCCGGCAACTGGACCTGGGACGCGCTCGCAAAACTCTCGGCGGCGATCTGGCAGGATACCGACGGAAGCGGACAGACCTCGATCAACGACCGGCTCGGCATCATTGCCGACGCCAACAGCGGCTTCTGCGCAGCGGTGGTCCTCTACTCCGCCGACGTGACGCTCACCGAGAACTATTCGAACAACGGTCAAAGTTGGATCCGCTATCCCGCAAGTTCAGCGGCGCTGGGCGGGATCTTCGACGCCGTTTCGGGCGTGTTCGGCGGGAACGGCGCGCTGGTGACGAACGGCAGCACGAACAGCGCCACGATCGAAAACCCGGGGCTGGCGTACCACAACGTCAAGTTCTCGGAGGACATGCTGCTGTTCGCGGGACCGAGAATGCTCTGCGCGATGGAAGACGACGTCTTCCAGTTGATGGGCAACGCCGTATCGGTCGTTCCGATGCCGAAAGTCAGTTCCGAGAAGCGGTACCGGACCCTGATCCACAACGTCGCCGACGCCGGCGCGATCAACGTCAACACCAACTCCTCTAAAGCGACCGTCCTTTCAGCGTATCTGCAATTCTGTGCCGAGGCCTCGAGCGGGATCAAAAACGAATACCTCGACCGATACGTGAAATACTCCACGTTTTCGTACACCAACGGAACGAGCCGGATGCTCGACCTGATCTACGACGGGATCGCCAGCGGACGCGACAAATCGATCGACGACCTGATGAACACCGACAGCTCGATCAAGTCCAAACGCTGGCACGCCATCATCAAGGATCACGCGTTCCGTTGGACCGCAGACGATCTCGCATCCGTGTATCAGTCCGCCGTCACCGAAAAGCAGAGCCGGTTGGACGACGTTCTCGAAACGTGGTACACGCTGCCGAAAGGGACCGGAGGATCGTCGGGGCACACCAACCACGTCTGGGCGACCGATTATACGGTCGACCGCGCGGCGACCTGCACGGTAGCCGGCGCCAAGAGCATCCACTGCACGTCATGCAACGCGATCAAGCCGGGGTCCGAGGTCTCCATCCCGGTCATCGCGCACGCCCCGTCTGCAGACTATACCGTGGATACGCCGGCTTCCTGCACGACCGCCGGTTCCAAATCCAAGCACTGCACGGTCTGCAATCAGAGCATCCCCGGTACGGAAGTGACCATTCCGGAGGCGCATACCCCGGCGCAAAACTATACCGTGGAGCTGCCGGCGACCTGCATGTACGGCGGCACGAAGGTCCTTTACTGCACCACGTGTCACGAGGTCCTCGATACGCAGGATATCCCGAGTGACCCGGACGCGCACGTCGTGGACGACTGGACCGTGACCAAACAACCGACCCTGGTCGAAAAAGGGAGCCGGAACGGCGTGTGCCTGCTGTGCAGTACGCACGTCTACGAAACGCTGGTGTCCGAGCCGACCGTTCTGACCTGCACCTCCTCGACCGGATCGAACTACAAAACCAACAACGTCAATTATTCGGACATCCTCGGCGAAAAGCACTTCTATCCGACCAACGCGGATCCCGAGGGCAACGACCTCCTGATCGAATATTCGATCCTCTGGAACGAAACGATGCTTCATCTGAACGGATCGAAGGACCCCTATATCACCACCCGTATCGGTACTGACCCCGTCGTTTACTGGTCGCCCACGTTCAACATAAGTTACAGCGACTGTCCGTATGCCGGCGGCTTTGAGTGGACGGGCAACTTTATGACCCCCATCACCGACGGCGACGCGACCACCCCGATAGGGATGTGCAGCGGCGGCGATCAATTCGCCGACTATCCCAACGTCGGCGGCGCCGATCCGGATAACGTCGAATGGGGCTGGCATCGCGTCCAGATCCGCGTTCATCAGGCGCTGATCGACGAGGCGACGCTACGGGCGAAACCCGACGGCACGACCGCTGACGTGAAAGACTACGTCACGACCGTCACCGTTTATATCGACGGCGTTGCGGCGTTCAAAATCTCCACCGGCACCAATGGCTTGCAGAAGATCGCAGATAACCTCTTCATAGCGCAAGCGGACGGCACCGGAGACATCAACTACGCCGACGGTACCGCTTACGCCGTGGCGTTCTCGATCAACAAGATGAATTCACTCGACGGCACGACCGCATATATCGCGCTCGCAGACGTCAACGTGACCGCGGGCAAAGACTTCGTCCAGCGGGTCGAAAAGGTGGCATCGCCCGCCGCAGCGACCCTGACGGTCGACGACGGCGTGGAACTTGCCGCACCGATCTACTACAGACTTGCAGACTGATCCTGCACGCAAAAAAACAAAAAGAGGACGCCGGAGCGATCCGGCGTCCTTTCGTATTGCTTTTCAGGGGGATTACTGCTTTGCGGCGTTGCGCTTGGCTGCCTGCGCTTTCTTGCGGAGCGGGGTGTCGAGGATGGTCTTGCGGAGCCGGATGTTTTTCGGCGTGACCTCGATCAGTTCGTCGTCCGCGATGAACTCGATCGCCTCTTCCAGACCCATCTGGCGCGGGGTGACGAGGGTCAGCGCCTCGTCGGCGCCGGTCGAGCGGATGGCGGTCAGGTGCTTCTTCTTGCAGACGTTGACCTCGATATCGCCCATCTTCGGGTTCTCGCCGACGATCATCCCCTCGTAGACCGGGGTCTGGACCCCGATGAAGAGAGGACCGCGCTCCTGCGAGTAGTAGAGCCCGTAGCTGGTCGCCTCGCCCGCCTCGCTTGCGACGAGCGAGCCGGTGTAGCGCATCGTGACCTCGCCCTTATAGGGCGCGTAGGTCTCGAAGACCGCGTTGATGATGCCCTCTCCGCGGGTGGCGGTCATAAACTCCGAACGGTAGCCGAAGAGGCAGCGCGTCGGGATCAGGTAGGTGAGTTTCTGGCGCGTGCCGCGCAGCTGCATATCGACCAGTTCCCCTTTGCGGGAGCCCAGCCGCTCCATCACGGTCCCCATATACTCCTCGGGGACGTCGATGGTGACGCGCTCGATGGGTTCGCACTTGACCCCGTCGATCTCTTTCATCAGGACGCGCGGGTTGGAGCAGGCGAGCTCGTAGCCCTCGCGGCGCATGGTCTCGATCAGGATGGAAAGGTGCATCTCGCCGCGTCCGGCGACGCGGAACGTATCGGTGGTCTCGCCGTCGGTGACCCGGAGAGACACGTCTTTCAAGAGTTCGCGGTAGAGCCGCTCGCGCAGGTGGCGGGAGGTGACGTACTTGCCCTCGCGTCCGGCAAACGGGCTGTCGTTGACCGAGAAAGTCATCTCGAGCGTCGGCTCGCTGACCTTGACGAACTCGAGCGGTTCGACGCAGGTGAGCGAAGTGACGGTATCGCCGATGGTGATGTTCTCGGCGCCCGAGAAGCAAACGATGTCGCCCACGGTCGCGCTGGGAACGGCGACGCGGTTCAGCCCGTCGAACTGGTACATCGAAACGATGCGGGCGCGGCGGGGCGCCTCCTCAGAGTGGAAGTTGGTGATCATCACGTCCTGGTTCTGTTTCAAGGTGCCGCGCTCGATCCGCCCGATCCCGATCCGACCGACGAAGCTATTGTAGTCGATCGAGGAGACCAAGAGCTGCAATTCCCCGTTCTCGTCGCCCTCGGGGGCGGGAATGTAGTCGAGGATGGTGTCGAAGAGCGGGCGTAGGTCGGTGCCGGGGGTGTGCGCGTCAAAACTGGCGGTCCCGGCTCTGCCCGAGCAGTAGAGGATCGGGGAGTCGAGCTGTTCGTCGGTGGCGTCCAGTTCCATCAGAAGTTCCAGCACCTCGTCCTCGATCTCGTCGAGGCGCGCGTCGGGACGGTCGATCTTGTTCACGACCACGATCACGCGGTGATTGAGCGCGAGGGCGCGTTCCAGCACGAAGCGGGTCTGGGGCATCGGTCCCTCGGCGGCGTCGACCAGGAGGATAACGCCGTTCACCATCTTCAGGATGCGTTCGACCTCGCCGCCGAAATCGGCGTGTCCCGGGGTGTCGACGATGTTGATCTTCACGCCGTTGTAGTGCACGGCGGTATTCTTCGCCAGGATCGTGATGCCGCGTTCGCGCTCGATGTCGCCAGAGTCCATCACGCGCTCGGTCATCGCCTGGTTCTCGCGGTACACGCCGCCCTGCCGGAGCATCTCGTCGACAAGCGTGGTTTTTCCGTGGTCAACGTGCGCGATGATCGCCACGTTGCGAAGGTCTGTCCGCTTCATTCTCATCCGTCCTTTTCGTCTGTTCGGGGCTGTTTGATCGGTCTGCCCCGCGTTTCGTTTTTTTAACTTTTTTATTATACCCGACAAAAGCGCGTTTTGCAAGGGGGAAAAGCCCTTTTTTTGATATTTTTCTTCTATAAGTTGACTTTTTTATTAAAAGATTGTATGATTAAGGTAGATGCGTGTCGCGCATCCCGCCCGATCCCACGGGGATCCGGCGCCGCCATCGACGATGCGAGGAAAAAACCATGAAACGAGTTCTGATCCTGTTGGTTGCCGCCGTAACGGTCTTCTCGGCGCTTCTTGCCCTCTCCGCGTGCGGAAAGAATAAGCTTCCCAAGACCGATTACGAGAAAGTGGCGTTCGCTTTCAACGGCGTGGAAAAGAGTTTCAAGGACGCCGGCGCCAAAGCCGCGGACGCCGGGGCCTTTGCCGTTCCGCGTCTGCTTGCCGGGGAGGGCGACCCCCTCTCGACCATCCGCGGGCTCTACACGTCGGGGGATAACCAGGGCGACGTGATCGACGAACTCGAATACACCGAGCCCCCGATGATCCAGTTCCAGTGCCTGAAAGCGGTGCTGGAGAAGATCGGCAAGAACTTTGCGTTCGGGACCAAATACTACGACGATATTTCCGGCACGGTCTACCTTGACCCGACGACCGGGGAAAGCAAGGCGGACGACCAGAACAAGGACGATTACAAGTACGACTACGCGTTCCGGCTGGCGCTTCGGATCGACATCGACGAAAACGACCTGATCAAAGCGGACGTGTCGTTCTCGATCCGCATGACGCGCGGAAACGACGTGATCGCGACCGAGTGGTACGTCGGGATGGAACTCGACTACGATATGACGAGCACGAAGCCGATCTATACGCTGACGATGAAGACGGCAAACGACGAACGTCAGCTCGCGTTCCGCGGCAACTACACCTACGAATACGACTACGTCGACGTGGACGCCTCCGGGATCAAGGAGTGGCGGAAATTCGTTCTGGAGCCCGACGCCAAGTTGGTCAAAGACGCCGACCATCAGACCTTTGCGACCTACCGTGAGGCGGGCGTCAACTTCCGGGCGGACACCTGCAAGTGGTATTTCGACAAAGCGCTGAAAAAGATCACGCGGCACGACCCCGACAAGGACGCCCGGATCGCCGACGCGTTCTACCTGTTCGGGCTGAACTCGACCGACATCGACGGGCAGCCGTTCCTCTCGGCAAACGGGGAGAAGAACAGCGCCATCACCGACGCCTACCGCAAGTTCTCCGAGATCTTCCGAAACGACGTGATCTACTCGCTCGTCACCGAGAAAGAGGACGACCACGGCGGCAACGGCGGACACGGCGAGGTGGTCGGGATCCGCGTGCTGACGCCGGAGGGTGACGCGTGGTCGACGCAGACCATCGAAAACGACTGTACCGTCTCGGATCTGCTCTCGGGTTTCGCGCCCTGGGGCGGAGCCGTGATCGGCGTTACGCGCCCTTGCATCTGGACGGTGGACGCCGCCGGCGACAAGGTCGATATGCTGCACAATTTCGGCGACTACAACTACACGATCACGTTAGGAAAAGGCTCGCCCCTGCCCGTCACGCTCGGCACCCGGCTTTCGACGGTGCTGGCAAACGACCTCGGCGGCAGCGCGGCGCTGGAGCAGAACGGGTTCTATATCACGATCGGGATCACAGACAAGAACAACCCCGCCTATACGGCGTCGTTCGGGGCGATCGTCGGCTTTTCGCAGGAGATCGACCAGCAGACGGCAAAGCAGTTCCCCGCCGCGCTGACCGAAATGGGCGTGCCGACCTTCGATACACAGAACGGCAGTTTCCGCCCAATCGACGGGAAGCAGGGCGAGGTCGCCGTCGAGATCACGACCAACCGCGACGAGAGAAGCAAGTACCTTGACAAACTGACAAGAAACGGCTTCGTCAAAAACGAACTGAACGAATACGTCAAGACCGTTGGGGAGAACGTCCTGTACGTCACCGTATCGGATTTCAACGGCGGATCCGAAATGACCCTCTCCGCCCGTCTGGAAAAGAACGGCGGACAGAACAGCGCCGCCTGGCCGGCGTCGACCGTCGCGGGATGGCTGGACGGTAAGATCACGCTGCCCGAACCGACCGGCGAAGGAACGCTGCAATACAAAGCCGGCGACGCAAGCGCCAAAAACCTCTTCATCTACGGGCTGACCGAAAGCGAAAAGGTCGCCTACCTCAACGAGATCGCGGAGCCGAAAACCGTCTGGATCACGGGGGATCCCACCCTGACCACGCGGACGATCAAGTTCCTCTACGAGGGCAACTACTACGCGATCGACGTCAGCCTTGACTTTGACGGGGCGATGTACTTTGAACTGAACCTGGAAAGAAACGGCGAGCACCCCGCCCCCGTGCTTCAGGTCAACCAAGGGACCGGGGTCTGCTTCGCGCCGCTGACCAACGGCAGACCCGGGTACACGGTCACCGAGAAACTGAAAATCGGGGACACGATCCGGTTCCTCAATACCAACGGACTTCCGTTTTCGGAAACGGAAGATTTCACCAGATCCCTCGAAGATCCGGAGGGGGCGTGGGTCGTTCAGAATTCCGGCACCTATACCTTCGTGATGGACGGGATGATCGAAGTAACGAAACAGTGATCCGATAAAACGGTTTTCGGGAGGGGATGCGAATGGCAAACGGCAAGGAAAACGCGCCGGTCTGCCGGATCTTTGGCGGGGGCGAATTCGACCCCGCCTCTCCCTTTGCACCCGGGCCCGGCGACCTTGTGATCGCGGCGGACAGCGGGCTGAACCTCGTAAAACGCCTCGGGCTGACGCCGGACCTGATCGTCGGGGATTTCGATTCGCTCGGGAAAGTACCGACGGGGGAGAACGTCGTGACGCTCCCGGTCGAGAAAGACGTGACCGACGCCGCGGCGGCAATCTCCCTCGGACGCGAGCGCGGGTATTCCCGCTTCGCCCTTTTCGGATGTACCGGCGGGCGACCCGACCACACCTTCGCCGCGTACCAGACCCTTTCGGAACTGGCGGCGCGGGGTGACGTCGGTCTGCTGTTCGGGGACGGTTTCACCGTCACGGCAGTAAAAAACGGCACGCTTACCTTTCCCGCCCGGGAACACGGCACCCTCTCGGTGTTCGCCGTCGGGAGCGACGCCCGGGGCGTGACGCTCTCCGGGGTCTTCTATCCCCTCTCGGGCGCGACCCTCTCACCGACGTTCCCGCTCGGGGTGTCGAACTCGTTTATCGGGCGACCCGTTACGGTAAAAGTGACTGACGGCACGCTGCTGGTGTTTGCCGAGGGGTACCCGGTCCCCGCGTTCGGGGAGTAAACAAAAAAAGAAGCGCCCGCATCGCGTGATGCGGGCGCTTCTTTTTCGGTCTATTCCCGATTATTCCTCGATCCCCAGATCCATCCAGTAATCGTCCATCAGTTTCTGGGTGTCATCGTCGAGGGTGTGGTAGTACTGCATTCTCGCGGGATCCTCTTTGTAGGACGCGGGCAGTTCGTAGAGGATCGCGTACTCGTCGGTTCCCTCGCAGTAATCGTAGTCGGGGTTGGTGCGGACGGCAAGGTTCGGGGAGGCATAGCAGATGTAGTTGGCGTTCTCGGTCGCGATGCGCGGATCGAGCATAAAGTCGATGAAGAGTTTCGCCGCGCCGACGTTCTTCGCGCTGGTCGGAATGACCATCGAGTCGACGAAGATGTTGGTCCCCTCCTTCGGATAATAGAAAGCGAGATCCTCGTTTTCCTGCATCATTTGCAGACAATCGCCGGCGTAGTACGCGGCGGCGAACGAGTTGCCGAGTTCCATCTTGTCGTAGATCTCGTCCATCAGATACAGGCAATCCTGCTCTCTCAGCTTGTTATATGCGGACTCCCAGTCGGCGGGATCGGTCGTGTTGACGTCCAGCCCGAGGTAGCACATCGTCACGCCGAAAGCGTCGCGCGGGTTGTTCATATTGATGAGTTCCCCGGTCTTGAAATTCTTCGACCAGAGGAGCGACCAGGACTGCTCGGCGACCTCGGCTTCGCTGACCTTCTTCGTATTGTAGACGATCCCGACCATCCCGACCGAATACGGCACCGAGTACTCGTCCTTGGGATCGAAGTAGAGCCCCTTGTATTCGGGCGCGATGTTCTGATAGTTTTCAAGCTCGGAGTGGTTAAACTTCTGGATCAGACCGTCCTGGATCAGCCGGGAGATCATATAGTCGGAGGGGATCACTACGTCGTAGGATGCGCCGCTTTTCAGCTGGGCGTAGAGTTCCTCGTTGGTCGAGAAGTAGTCGTACTTGACCTTGATCCCGTAGACCTTCTCGAACGCCTTGACGACGTCGAGCGAGCCCTCGCTGCCGTCCGAGATGTATTCGCCCCAGTTGCAGACCTTGAGGGTCGTTCCCTTATACTCGGTGTCGATCTCCTCGAAATCGTACTTGTCATTGCCGCCGCAAGAGGCGAAAGAAAAGACCAGCGCGGCAATCGTCCCGAGGGTAATCAGCACGGCGAGCAGACGGACAAAAACGTTTCTGTTTTTCATTTTTATCAGTTCTCCTTCAGTTTCTTTTTCTTTTTTGCGTTCCGGGCGGCGATCTTACGGGGATCGCGGCGCGCCTCCATCCTCGCCTGCAGGAGGTTGGAGAGGATCAGGAGCGTCAGGATCACGAGGAAAATCAGGGTCGAGAGCGCGTACATATCGGGGGTGACCTTCTTCTTGGTCATCGAGTAGATGTAGGTCGGCAGGGTGTAGAACCCCTCGCCCTTGGTAAACTGCGTGATGATGAAGTCGTCGATTGAAAGCGTGAACGCCATCAGCAAGCCCGACAGGACGCCGGGCAGGATCGCCGGGAGTTCGACGCGGAAGAAGGTCTCGATCGGCGTACATCCGAGATCTGCCGCCGCTTCGAGCAGATGCTTGTCCATCTGTCGGATCTTGGGCATCACCGAGAGGATGACGTAGGGGAGGTTGAACGTGATGTGAGCGATGAGCACCGTCGCGAAACTGCGGCTGGCGATCCCGAGCGCCGAACCGACGAAGACGAAGAACATCAGCATCGAGACGGCGGTGACGATATCGGGGTTCATCATCGGGATATTCGTCACGCTCTGAACCGTATTGCGCACCCAGCGCCGTTTCAGGCGCGAGAGCCCGACCGCGGCGAGCGTGCCGAGGACCGTGGCGATGACCGAGGACAGAACCGCGAGCTTCAAGGTGTTCAGCAACGCTTCCGCCGCCTTTTCATCCCGGAAGAGTTCGCGGTACCATTTGAGGGAAAAACCAGAGAAAACGGCGGTGCTCCGCGTGCTGTTGAAACTGAACAGCATCATCACGATAATCGGCGCGAAGAGGAAGAGCAGGATCAGGATAATATAGATACGGGACAGCGTTTTCATACGACCACCCCCCCGTCGTTATCCCCGAAACGGTTGGTGATCAGCATACTGACGATAATCAGGATCATCAGGATAAAGGAGAGCGCCGAGCCGATCTCGTAGGCGGCAACGTTGTGAAGCGAAATGCGCTGTTCAATCACGTCACCGATCAGGCGGATCCTGCCGTCCGAGAGCGACTTTGAAATGAAGAATGTCGAAATCGAGGGGACGAAGACCATCGTGATCCCCGAAACGATCCCTGAAACCGAAAGAGGGAGGACGACGCGGAAAACGGTCTGGAAACCGTTGCAGCCGAGGTCCGCCGCCGCCTCTTTCAAGCGGGGGTCGATCTTGGCGATGACCGAATAGATCGGCAGGATCATATACGGCAGGTAGTTGTAGACCATACCGAGGACGATCGCAAACTCGGAGTTCAGAAACCCGATCGGTCCGATCCCGAGCCGACTGAGAAAGCCGTTCAGCGGTCCGTTCGTTTCAAGCAGGAGTTTGAGCGAATAGGTGCGGATCAGGAGGTTGATCCACATCGGGAGCATCAGAAGCAGGATCACGAGCGACTGGTTCCTCGGTTTCATTCGTGCGATGGAAAGCGCCAGCGGATAGGCGAGGAGCAGACAGATGGCGGTGGACTCGAGCGCCAGCAGGACCGAGCGTTTCAGCACGGTGAGATAGGCGGACGAAAAGACCTCTTTGATGTTCGCCATCGTGAATGCGCCGGACGGATCGGTGAACGTGTAATACACGACGAAAACGAGCGGCGCCAGGATGAAGAGCAGGCACCACAGCCCGTGCGGCGCGACCGTGACGGCGCGGACGATCGCCGGCCGCCGGCTCGGTCTCACCCGGGGCGGAGGGGCGACTTTCTGTTCAGTCATTTTCGTCCTTCGCCTCCGCTTTGGCGTCCTCCGCCTCTTCCCCGTCGTCCAGACGCTCGATCACGTTGCCGTGCTCGTCCAGTTCGACGTCGGGATTGGAGATCTCGTCCATCTCGTCGCTGAAACTGGAGTAGTCGCCGATGGTGCCGGAGAACTCGGACTTCTTCATGATATGGATGGCGTCGGGCTCGATGTAGATGCCGATATCGGTATCGACCGCGACGAAGTCGGTGGTCTGGATCATCCACATAAAGCCGTTGACGTCGACGATGATCTCGTAATGCACGCCCTTGAACGTGACCTTGGTGACGTGACCGCGGAGCATCCCCTTTTCAAGCGGGACGACGTCCACGTCCTCGGGGCGGATCACGACGTCGACCGGCTCGTTCTTCTCAAACCCGCTGTCCAGGCACTTGAAAACGCGCCCGTCGAAGAAGACCTTGAAGTCCTCGCGCATCACGCCGTCGACGATGTTGGACTCGCCGATGAAGTCGGCGACGAAGGCGTTTTTGGGTTCGTTGTAGACGTCGGTCGGGGATCCGATCTGCTGGATCTTGCCGTTCTGCATCACGACGATGGTATCCGACATCGAGAGCGCCTCTTCCTGGTCGTGGGTGACGTAGATAAAGGTGATCCCGGTCGCCTGCTGGATGTTCTTCAACTCGAACTGCATATCCTTGCGCAGTTTGAGGTCGAGCGCGCCGAGCGGCTCGTCGAGGAGCAGGACGCGCGGACGGTTGATGAGCGCGCGCGCGATGGCGACCCGCTGCTGCTGACCGCCCGAGAGCGAGTTGACGTTGCGGTGTCCGAAACCGCGAAGCGCGACCATATCCAGCATCTCGTCGACGCGGGCGCGGATCTCGTCCTTCGTGAGAAACTCGTTTTTCAACGCGAAAGCGATGTTATCGAACACGTTGAGATGAGGGAACAGCGCGTACCTCTGAAAAACGGTGTTGACCTGCCTCTGGTAGGCGGGAACGTCGTTGATCCTTTTCCCGTCGAAAAGGATGTCGCCGCAGTCCGGCGTTTCAAATCCGCCGATCAGGCGGAGGGTCGTGGTCTTTCCGCAGCCGGAAGGACCCAGCAAAGTCACGAACTCTTTGTCCCGGATATACAGGTTCATATCGGAGAGGACGACCTCACCGTCAAAGGACTTCGTGACCCCCTTTAACTCAATGAGTTTGGCGTTTGACGCCGTGGTTTGCGCGGGTTTGATACGAAGATAGTTGAAATCGTTTTGCATGATCGCCATCGCGACGATCGAGAGTTCGAAGAACGCCGCGAGGATCAGATACAAAACGCCGTTGCCGACGGCGGAAAATCCGTGCTCGGCAAACTTTTCTTTAACAAGTTTACCTCTGGTATACCACCAGTACAGGGAGTAAAACGGGACGAAAATCAGGCAGAGCATTTCGTCCGCGCAACTCGTCCTGTCGTTTCGGATCGCTTTCGTGTTTTTGACGAGCAGATACTCCCAGTAGATCTGATAGATACCGAGGGTGATGATCGACAGTAAAATAGAAACGCCGATTTTCCGTTTATTCACAGGCATCATATTGAAACATCCTTTCGGTTTTATCGTGTCGGAATAAGAGAATACTTCAATACTACAAATTCGGACCGATCGCCGGCGCGCCCCGACGCAAAAAAACGCGTCGTTCGGGGGATCGGGCAGGGATCATACGGTCCTCTTAAAATCGGCGGTGCTGCTTCAGTTCGTTCATTTTTTTGCGTTCTCGCGCTCCCTTCTCTTTCGCCGCCCGCCGACCCCCGAAAAAAGCGGTCGGGGGACGCCCGTCTTTTCGGCGCCCCGCGGCTTATTGCAACACATTATAGCAAAAACCGAAGCAGAATGCAATACGTTTACAAAAAATATTTTAAATTATGATAAACCGCGATTATCCGCAAGCATCCGCGATTAACCGAAACGGCGTCTTGACAATCTCTTGAATTCTCGCTCAATCTCCCGTTTTCTCTTAAATGCTCAAAAAAAGTCGTCGTCCGGAAGAGGGTGCGAGAGCAGCGAAAAGAGGCAAAAAACAGAAAAATAAAATCCCGCGCCAAAGGCGTAGAGGAGCGAAAAAGACGCGGTCAGGGAGAGAAAGAGCGAAAGATAGGAGAGCCACGCGCAAAAAGTCGTTGCCCGCGCGTACCCGACGCGAAAAGACAGGAACGCGTGAACGGCGCGCCCGCCGTCGTGGTCGGATACGGGGATCAGGTTGGAGAGCCCCGTCAGAAGAAAGATCCACCCCGCCTCGGCAGCGTAGGGCTTCCCCGCCCCGCACAGAACGAGCAGTAGCCCCGGGAGCAGGTTGGCGGCGGGTCCCGCCAGGGCAACGAAACACTCGGCGCGGTAGGAGAGATACGCGGGGCAGAGGATGCGGAACCCGCCCGACGCGGGACAGATCCGCGGGACCCCCTCTCCGAGCAAACCGTACGCGGCGATATGTCCCCCCTCGTGGGAGAGGAGCGCGGCAAGGAACAGGATCGCGCGGTAGGGCGGCGTAAAGCGGAAAAGAAAAAAGAGCGAGAGCAGAACGGGGATCCACGGCAAAACCGTAGCCGCGATCCGTTTTCCCCGCATAGTTCCTCCCGCTCGTTCCGCCGGCGGGGGCGGGTCCCCGACGCCGCGCCCGACTTTTCCCGCCGAC
This sequence comes from uncultured Clostridia bacterium, assembly GCA_946404035.1. Lineage (GTDB taxonomy): Bacteria > Bacillota > Clostridia > Oscillospirales > CAG-272 > UBA1740. The sequence goes on from CAMJCC010000001.1 coordinate 47,022, forward strand.
GGATAGTGCATCGTATGAAAAGAGGAAAGAAATCATACCAAACGGGGTCCCGCCGATTGACTTTTGACGCCGTTTGGGGTACAATAGAGGGGAAAGAAAAAAGCGGGCGCGCCCGCGGAAAGTGTGACCGGGATGGAACGGAACGAAGCCGGAAAACGGATCGCCGAACTGAGAAAGACGCTCGCCTATCACGCGCGCCTTTACTACCAGTTGGACGCGCCCGAGATCTCCGACTACGAGTACGACGCGCTCTTCCGGGAACTTACCGAACTGGAAGCGGCGTTCCCCGAATTCGACGATCCGAACTCCCCGACCAAACGGGTCGGCGGCGCGGCGCTCGAAAAGTTTTCAAAGGTCGCCCACGCGGTCCCGATGGGCAGTCTGGACGACGTGTTCTCCGAGGAGGAGCTGACGGCGTTCCTCTGCGAGATGGAAAAGGTACTTCCCCGCCCGGTCTACTCGGTCGAGCCCAAGATCGACGGGCTGTCGGTCGCCCTGACCTACGAGAACGGGAACCTGACCCTCGGCGCGACGCGCGGCGACGGTCTTGTGGGCGAGGACGTGACGCAGAACCTCCGCACGGTGCGCTCGATCCCCCTGACCCTGCCCGAACCGATCCCGCATCTGGTCGTGCGGGGCGAGGTCTATATGCCGCGCGAGGTCTTTGACGAACTGAACGCCGTACGGGAAGCCGAGGGGCTGTCGCTGTTCGCCAATCCGCGCAACGCCGCCGCCGGGTCGCTCAGGCAGCTGGATCCGAAGATCACCGCCTCGCGGCGGCTGGATATTCTGGTCTTCAATCTGCAGGAGGGCAATCCGTTTAGGGACGCGGAGCCGAAGTCGCACGGCGCGACGCTCGACCGGCTTTCGGAACTGGGTTTCCACGTCCTGCCCCACCGGATCGTGACCGACGACAAAAAAGAGGTGCTTGCCCACGTCCGGCGCCTCGGAGAGTTGCGCTCGTCGCTTCCGTTCGACATCGACGGCGCCGTCGTCAAGATCGACGGGCTTGCCGACCGGGTGACGGTGGGCGAGGGCACGGGTCGCCCGAAATGGGCGGTGGCGTACAAGTACCCGCCCGAACAGCAGACGACCAAACTGCTGGATATCACCCTGCAGGTCGGGCGCACCGGCGTGCTGACCCCGACGGCGGAACTGGCGCCCGTGCGGCTGGCGGGCAGTACCGTTTCGCGCGCGACCCTGCACAACGACGGCTATATCGCCGAGCGTGATATCCGGATCGGCGATACGGTGATCGTGCAGAAAGCGGGCGACATCATCCCCGAGATCGTGTCGGCTGTCAAAGAGAAGCGGGACGGGAGCGAGCGGATCTTTTCGATGCCCGCCGTCTGCCCCTCCTGCGGCCGTCCCGTCGTGCGCGACGAGGCGGGCGAGGGCGCCGCGGTCCGCTGCGTCTGGGCGGGTTGTCCCGCACAGCGCGCGCGCTCGATCATCCACTTCTGCTCCAAACCCGCGATGAATATCGACGGACTGGGTCCCGCCGTGATCGGCGCGCTGCTCGAAGCGGGGCTGATCCGCGACGTCGCCGACCTCTACACGCTCAAACGCGAGGACGTGGCGAACTTGGACCGGATGGGCGAGAAATCGGCGGACAATCTGCTCGCCGCGATAGACGCCTCCAAAACGCGGGGGCTGGAACGCCTGCTCTGCGCGTTCGGCATCCGGCAGGTGGGTGAGGTCGCCGCGACCTCGCTCGCCCGTCGGTTCGGCACGCTGTCCGCCCTCTCGGAGGCGTCCTACGACGACCTCTGCGCCGTGCCCGACGTCGGGGACGTGACCGCCGCCAGCATCGTCGAATTCTTCTCTCAGAAGGAGAACCGCGAACTGATCGGGCGGCTTGCCGAGGCGGGTCTTTCGATGGCGGCGGAAAAGAAGCAGACGGGCGACGCACTCTCGGGCTTGACCTTCGTTCTGACCGGGACCCTCCCGAATATGTCCCGCGACGAGGCGAGCGCGCTGATCGAAGCGGCTGGCGGACGCGTGTCGGGGTCGGTATCGAAAAAGACCTCCTACGTCGTCGCAGGATCCGAGGCGGGCTCCAAGTTGACCAAGGCGGAGGCGCTGGGCGTCCCCGTGATCGACGAGGAAGCGCTGCTTACGATGCTGGGCAAAGAGTAAAATAATCAAACGAAAAAGGGACCGGAGATCCGGTCCCTTTGTTTTTTTGATTATCAGGCGAGGTTGAGTTTGCGGTCGATCAGGCGCGCGTTGAGGAAGAACAGCCCGACCGAGAAGCACGCGTAGAGCACCGTTTCCGCGATCCAGACGAAGAAGAAGAACGACGAACCGAGGAGTTCCTCGGCGTCGCCCGTTACGAGGATCATGGTCGGGATCGCCTCGATGAGGGTCTTGATCAGCGACCACGCCATATAGGCGGCGATGCAGAACCCGATCGCGCCGCCGATCTTCGCCTTTCCCTGAAAGACCACCGCGCCGAGCGTGACGCCGGTGTAGAAAAGGTTGATGATGAACGTCACGAGGAAGATCACGTAAAAGACCAGTTCGACGGCGACCCCCGCGTTGAAGTCACCGAGGAAGCCCAAGGACAGCCCCTTGACGCTCGCAAGCGTCAGGTGGAACGCGTAGAAGATCGTATGTCCGGGATAGAGGATGGTCTGGGTCACGAAAAACGCGAACCCGATCGAGAAGAACGCGACGACAAGATACCCCGTCGTCAGGATCACGGCGTAGAGGACCTTGGACAGGAGCAGCAGTTTCCGCGGAACGGGGAGCAGCAGCGTGACGTACCCGGCGTCCCCGAACATCCCGATATAGTAGCGGACGATGAGCAGAACGGGGAGCAGCGCGATCGAAAGGAACAGAGCGATCAATCCGATCACGTACATCGTTTCCAGCCCGATCTCGACGACGGAGTTATGGATCCTGTTGCCGAGGTAGCCGATCATACCGATGGCGAACGCGACCGCCGGGGTCAGGAGCAGAAGCGGGATCACGAACCGCTTGATCGACAGAAAATCGTATTTCAAAAGTTTCTTTAACATCTGAACGCCTCCCGGAACATTTCGTCAAGCGACTTTCCCTCCCGTTTTCTCGCCTCGTCGGCGCTGTCGTAGCAGACAAGACGCCCGTCGCGGATGAAGACGAACTCGTCGATCACCTCTTCGACGTCGGCGATCAGGTGCGTGGAGATCAAAACGGTCGCGTCGGGCGCGTGGCAGGAGAGGATGGTGCGGAGGATATATTCCCGCGCGGCGGGGTCGACGCCCGAGATGGGCTCGTCGAGCAGATAGAGTTTCGCCGCCCGCGACATCACGAGCGAAAGCTGGACCTTTTCGCGCATCCCTTTCGAGAGTTTGGAGAACGGCTTGTCGAGCGGGATGCCGAGGTCGGCAAGCATCTTCTCGGCTTTGACGCGGTCAAAATCCTGAAAGAAATCGGCAAAATACGCCACCGCCTGTTCGGACGTCATCCAACCGGGAATGCTGTTCCGGTCGGGCAGATAGGCGATCATGGAGCGCGATTGGTCGCCCGGCGGGCAGCCGAGGACCGAAACGCTCCCGGCGTTCGGGGTAAGCAGTCCCGCAATGATCTTGATCAGCGTGGTCTTCCCGCTCCCGTTCGGGCCGAGGAGCGCCACGATCTTGCCCTCCGTCAAGGTGAGCGAAAAGTCGGAGAGCGACGGGAAGCTGCGGTAATATTTCGTCAATCCGCTGACTTCAAGCAACGGTCGTTCCTGCATGGGTCATACTCCTTTCTTCGCGGTAAACCGCGGACGATATAATGATACCTTTTTTTCGCCCGTCTGTCAAGTCGAAACCGCTTTTTTCGGAAAAACGCTTGCAATCGAACGCGAATAAGAGTATAATATAGGAGAAAAAACAGGGGGCTCCGCGCCCCCGGGAAAGAGAACGGTATGAGTACGTTTCATCTTGTCGATCATCCCCTGATCACCCACAAACTGACCATTATGCGCCAGATCGAGACCAGTTCCAAGGATTTCCGCGATCTGCTCGACGAGATCTCGATGCTGATGGGCTTCGAGATCACGCGCGACCTCCCGCTTGAGGAAGTGGAGATCGAGACCCCGATCTGCAAGACGAAAGCCAAGCGCATCTCGGGCAAAAAACTGGCGATCGTCCCGATCCTGCGCGCCGGGCTCGGGATGGTGGACGGGCTCCTGCGGCTGGTCCCCGTCGCCCGCATCGGGCACATCGGTCTGTACCGCGATCCCGAGACCCACGAACCGGTCGAATACTACTGCAAGATGCCGCCCGACATCGAGAACCGTCTGGTCATCCTGGTCGACCCGATGCTCGCCACCGGCGGCAGCGCGTCCGACGCCATCACCAAACTGAAAGAAAGAGGATGCCACGGCAACATCGTGATGATGTGCCTCGTCGCCGCGCCCGAGGGCGTCGCCCGGCTGCAGAAAGATCATCCCGACGTCGACATCTACTCCGCCGCCCTCGACGAAAAGCTGAACGAGCACTGCTACATCGTTCCCGGTCTCGGCGACGCCGGCGACCGTCTGTTCGGAACCAAATAAAATGCGTACTCTGACGATCGGTCAGAACGACGCGGGACAGCGCCTTGATAAGTTTCTTACCAAGGCGCTTCCTCGTATGCCGAAATCCCTGCTCTACAAGTCCATCCGCATCAAGAAGATCAAGGTCAACCGCCGCCGCGCGACGCCCGAACAGATCCTTGTCGCGGGGGACGAACTGCAGCTCTTTCTTGCCGAGGACCTGTTCGATAAGACCGGCGACGCCGACACGGGCGCGGAACTGGCGCGCATCCGGGGCGAACTGCCCATCCTCTACGAGGACGGGAACCTGATCCTACTGGACAAGCGCCCGGGGGTCACGGTCCACGAGGACGAAAACGGCAGCGCCGACACGCTGCTGACCTCCCTGCGCGCCTACCTCTACCGCCGGGGCGAGTACGACCCCGAGAAAGAGCAGTCCTTCGCCCCCTCGCTCTGCAACCGGATCGACCGCAACACCGGCGGGATCGTCATCGCGGCGAAGAACGCCGAAGCCCTCCGCGATATGAACGAGCGCATCCGGCGCCGCGTGATGAAAAAGCTGTATCTCGCCGCCGTCCACGGCGTGCCGAGGGAGCGCGAAGCGACCCTCTCCGGGTATCTCAAAAAGGACGAGATCAAAAAGGAAGTCACGGTTTTTCACAACGACCCCCCCGCCGGAGCGAAAAAGATCGCCACCCGGTACCGGGTGCTGGCGACCTCTCCCGACGGGAAGCTGTCGCTGCTCGAGGTGGAGCTGCTGACCGGGCGGACGCACCAGATCCGCGCGCACCTGGCATCGGTCGGGCATCCGCTTCTCGGCGAGGGCAAGTACGCCGACAACCGGGGCGACCGGGCGCGCGGGTTCAAGCACCAGGCGCTCTCCTCCTATCGGCTCGTGTTCCCCGGCCCGCAAGGGGATCTGTTCGATTATCTCTCCGACCGGGTGTTCACCGTCCCGAAAAGCAGCGTATGGTTTTTGTCGCTCTTCCCCGGCGTCGGGGATGAAGTATTCGCTGCCCCGACCGAAAAAAGAAAGGAAAAGCCGCAATGAAACTGTCCACCAGTACGGGCGATTTCAAGCGCGTCGGCGCGACGATGCCGGAACGCATCCGGCTGATCGCCGAGGCGGGCTTCAAGCATATCAACCTGGAACTGACCGACGCGGTCGGGCGGCTGGACGGGGACGACTGGAAAGACAAGATCGCCGCCATCTCCGCCGCACTGAACGAGAGGGGCGTCGACTGCGTCCTCGCGCACGCGACGTGCGAGAACCTGAACGAGGCGACCTACGACGGGATCGTCTTTGAGACCCTGCGGGATATTTCCGCCTGCGAGGCGCTCGGGATCCCGGATCTGGTCGTGCATCCGCTCTACCCGGAGGGCAAAGACCGGGACGGCGTCTTCGACTTTAACCGCGCGTTCTACCGCGACCTGATCGCGTCGAGCAAGGGCTCGCCCGTCCGGCTCCTGATCGAGAATATGGCGGACGTCGAGTGCGCCGTCCCCGCGTTTGCGACGGGGGAGGATATGGCGGCGTTTCTCGACTACGCCAAACTGGACCGCCTCGGCGCGTGCTGGGACACCGCGCACGGCAACCTGAACGCCCCGCCGCGCGACAATCAGCAGTACGAAGCGATCATAGCCCTCGGCGACCGGCTCTTTGCCTTACACGTTTCGGACAACTTCGGCCGCCGCCTGCATTGGCACACCTTCCCGTTCAACGGCTCGATCAACTTTGACGCCGTCCTCTCGGCGCTCGTTGAGATCGGCTATCGTGGCGCGTTCAATTTCGAGGCGTCGTACATCATGCGCAACGCGTCGATGCCCCCCGTCCGCCGGAACCGGTGGACCCACCCGACCGACCCGCACTTTGCCCCGAAACTGACCGACCCGCCGCTCGAACTGATCCTGCAGGCGGAAAAGCTGCTCTACGCCACCGGCAAGTACCTGCTGGAACAGTATAACGCTTTTGAAGACTGACCCCGGTCACAACGGAAAAACCCGTCCGCGTTTTGCGGACGGGTTTCTTGCTTTTATTTCGTTCCCCAGACGGCTTCGTTTTCTTTGAAGAAATCCCGGTCCATCCAATCGTAGACCCAGGCGGCGACGCTGCTTCTCGCGTGCAGGGGCGCGCCGTCGGCGCGGATCGGAGAATAGCACTCGATCGGGGTGTAGCATCCGTGTTTGACACTCCAACCGAACGAAGAGGTCAGAGCGTAGGTATAGTCCCGCCCGTGCTTTTGTTGCGCGTAGGCGACCAGCGCCGACCAAAACGGCCAGACGCCGCCGTTCTGACACGCGTAATCCTCCGCGGAGCGATTGTAGCACCGGTCGGCTCCCCGGTAGAAGGGATAGACGCTCATCACGCCGAAGTCGCCCGCCTGTTGGCTTTGGTTGTTCCTCGTTTCGAGCAGCGCCGAAACGTTGTCGAGCAGGCGCGCGGTCTGCTTTTCGTCGGAAATGCCGAACAGGACGGCGAGGATCGTATCGACCGAGAGGTTGTCCTCGACAAAGTCGCCGTCGCGGTAGTTGACGTAATACCCCTTTCCGTCGTCCCAGAGGATCCTGTTGATCGCGCCTTTCGTCTGCTCGAACATCTCGCGGTAACGGCGGGCGCGGGTCTTGTCCCTCGTCCCGACGATCGTGGAAAGGCAGAAGAGCGCGCGGGCGTAGAGTACCTCGACGTAGGTGACGTACCCCGTCCGGTTGATCTGATCCGCCCAATCGAGTTTGTTGTACCGCCCGCTCTTGACGATCAGCCCCGTTTTGTCTTCAAAGGTCGACAGCCGATCGATGACGAGCAGACAAAGGTCGAAGACGCTCTTGCCGTTCACGGTCTCAAAGAGGATCGAGCGGTCGCCCGTACGGTTGATATAGTCGTAGACCATAAGGATGAAGAAGCACGGACTGTCGTAATAGTTGCGAACACGCGGGCTGAAATCAACCAGCACACCGGAAGGGCAATCGCCGTTCTCCTTGATCCCGCGCGCGAGCGTCAGGATCTGATTTCGGATCAGGTCGGGGCGGGTCTTATACATCGAAAGCACCGTCCAGTAGGCGTCGCGGAAATAGGTCCGGACGGGGATCTCGCGGTGACCGCTCGCACAAAAGCCCTTGAATAGCCCGATCTCCCGATAGTTTTCGAGCGCGCAGAAGATGCTGGAAACGTAGAGCGCCCGTTCCTTTTCGCTTTTTGACGACGCGGGGATCTTCACTTGTCTGAACTCGTCGACGACCTGCTTTTTATACGCCGCAAAACGCGACAGCAGCGTGGTACAGTACTTTTCGCTCGTGTAGGAAAAAACCAGCAGCGCGCTTCTGCGCGTGCGCAGATGGATCGTGTTGTTTTCGGCGATATATCGCGTTTCGACGTCGGTGTCGTAGTGGACTCCGTTTTGCGCCCGGCTGAAATCCATAACGAATTCGTAGTCGCCCGGTTTATTCGCCGTGAACTCGTAAAAAACCGCGTTCTCGTTCGGCGAAACGAACTGAAGGATCTTGATCCCGACCCCGCCGTCTTTCAAAAGGATCTTCTGCATCCGTCCGGCAAGCTCCACTCTTTTTTCACAGAACGCGTCAAGTTTTCTGCCGTCGGCAAACACGTTCAGGACGGTCCGCCTCACGCAACTGCCGCTCTGGTTGGAAACGGTATAGTTCGTGATCCCGCCCTTGCCGTCGAATTGGACGTGCAGTTCGTTCGACGAAACGTCGTAGGGGACGTCCTCGTTCAGCTTTCCCGCTACGAAGAAGATCTTTCCGTTCCGAAAGCACTTTTTCATATCATTATTCTCAACTTCCGTTTCTCGTTACCGGAAATATTATACAATAAAAGACGGCTTTTGACAAGGTCTTTCCCGTCTTTTGGAAAAAAGACGGGGCGCGGATGGCTTCACGCCCCGAACAAGCGGCGCTTTACGGGTTCGGCAGTTCATCAAATCCGATCGCGTCGTAGTCGTCGACGTCGACGTCGAGATTGTCGTCGCAGTCAAGTTCCCCTCCGTCGTACGGAACCAACGTGACTGCCCCGACGGGCGCCCTAAAGGCGACGAAGCCCCCGTCGGCGCTCGCGTGTACTGTTCCGACGGTGTTCCCGCCTACCCGTACTTTCCAGTCGCCCTCGGAAACGCCCGAAACGTAGTAGTTCAGCGTTCCCGCGCCCGGTGCGGTGAAAGAGAAACTCGCCGTCTGCCGGGTCGGGGATTTCACGAAGACCGCCGCCGTGTTCCCGATCACGACACCCTCCGTCTCCGACGAGTAGAACCGCGTCGCCGTCAGATCCGGGTCGTTTGCGGCGTCGCAGACGTAGATCACGTTCAGAAGATCGTTCGTCAGATTTCCTGTGGTCGGGCTGATCTCGACGCGGCCCCAGTACCCGTCGTCCCCGGCGGAATACTGCACGCCGTTCACGTCGTAGTTGTGCCCCGATCCCCCGATCTTCGTGATGCTGTCGCCGCCGAGCACGCTCTGCAGGACGAGTTTTCTCGCCCCGACGTCGACCGTTACCCGATTGCCCGCGATCGTCGGCTCCGCCGGAACATGAAGCAGGAAGGTCTTTTTGTAACTTCCCGATTTCGCCTTGATCCTATCGAAGACGAAGAAGAACATCGGCACGTCTTCGTTTTCGGTATCGAAGACGGTCAGCATCCGGCGGTTGACGGTATCGGCTTTCGTACTGTAGGCGGGCTGCAGGTTGCCGGCGATATAGGCGTAGGTCGGGGTCGATCCGTCGTAGCCGTAGGAAACTCCGGTCACCTCGCCCGTCAGATAGCCGTCGCTCTGCCAGTTGGCGTAACTGCCCGGTTCGCTCGGCTGTTTCTGTCCCGCCCCGTCGATCAGGATACAGTTGTGCGCGACCGTCGCCTGGTGATACCGCAGATGGTGGCTGTCGCCGTACTCGTCGTAGGAACCGGTATCCCCCGCCAGCATCACGTCCTTATACCAGATCTGGAACTGTCCCGCGTCGGCGTGGTCGTGGTTGCCCGACGTGCGGCATCCGATCTTCATCAAAACCGCCGCCGCGTTAGAACTGCTCCATCGGTTCCGCGCGATGATCTGTCCGAGCCAGCCGCCGTTATAGAGGATCAAGGGCATTCCCTCGTGCCGGTCGGACGCCGGGGTCAGATTGGTGGACGAGCAGATCAGGTATTCGGGCACGCTCGAAACGAACGAGTAGTAGGCGTCGTGGAACTCGGAATAACTCCAATAGTTGTATTCGAGCAGTTTCCGCATCGTCGCGTCGTCAAACAGGTAGGAGGACAGCAGCGCGTTGCGCCCGTAATCGAGAAACTCGCGGTCGTTCGAGTGGTCGTCGCCCGACGCGAACGCCTTGTGTCCGCTCGTCGTCAATTCGTAACTGTAGACCGTGCGCATGACCTGCTTCATGTTTGCTTCGCTTTCGTAGGGGAAAACGCCGGTCGCCGTTTTCACGAGCAGCGCGGAATAAAGATCCGACGCGAAGCGCAGTCGGACGTAAAGAGACGCGCCCTGCGGGTACATCCCCGCCTCGTAAAACTCGTTCCGCACGGGGACGTATTCGTCGTAGAAGCGGTCGGCGATATAGTTCCACCACCCCGGATACTCGTCGTAGATCGCGATGGCAAACGACAGGTAATCGCGGAGCAGTTGGAGCTCTGCGCCGTGTCCCGTGACGGCGTTCTCGTCGTTCGGCGGGAAACCGATCTCCATCCGACCGTTCCGGCAGCATTTGTTTTCTACCCCGAGAACGATCTGCTGTTTGTCGGCGTCGGAAAGAAGATCGTAGCACCAGTCGTAGACGCAGGCGGCGTCATACATCACCATCCCGTACATCCGGGCATAGTCGTCCAGAGACTTCCAGTTACCGGTCGTTTTGAGGGCGTTTTTGATCGCGTAGATCGCGAGGTACCCCGAATAGGGGTTGCCCGTCATCCGGTAGTCGAGCGCCAACAGCTGAATATCGTTCAGCACGCCGGGATCAAAGCCGCCGGACAGGTTCCCGTCGGTCGGGTCAGCGTGTACCGCCTCGTATTTGGTCGAAACCGAATCGTAATCCTGCGATTGCTGCGCCGGAGCGTTCCGATACGCCGTCCGGATCCCCGGAAGATCACTTTCGGTGAAGAGAACGCGCGGGTGCTGCCCCCTCGTCGGGTTCCTTACGAGGGCATCGTAGCCCGTCCCGTTCCCGAGGTTTGCCGTTACGCTCCCGCCCCCGAAATTCGAGTTGGTGAACGAGGCGATCTGCGTTTGCAGAGTCGGGATCGAGAAACCGCCCTCCGCCGAAAGCGCGTGCAGTTCGCCGTAGCGGATGCCCTCGCCGTCCTGAACGTACGGGCGGACGTAGATCGGCGTGTCGAACGACGCCTGCGGGACGTCGGTCACCTTGACCGCGACCCAAAAACGCCCCTCGGACGCGCGGACCCGCTTTCCGTTGGCGTAAACCTCGGCATATACTGTCGCCGTCTGATAGACTTGACAGCCGGCGTCCCCGACCGTCGGATCAATATTCGTTTTTGATAAAACGAAGCCGACGTTGGTATAATCAAGCGACCCGACCGTGAAGAGAAAACGCAGAGAGGTGCTCGCCGACCCGAGCGTATCGCCCGCCGTCATCTGATAGCCGAAGTCGTCGATCTCGCCCGCCGGTTCGTCCGCGTTACCGCGGATCGAGAAGAGCATGACAAGGGCGAGCGAAAGGATCGCCGCCAGTGCAAAAACCGACGTGATCACCCTCGGTTTCATCGAAACTTTTTGCATATTTTTCTCCTTTTGCAAGAGAGAAACGCCGGGCGGACGCCCGGCGTTTCCGCGGCAATTGTTTTTTCCGCGCCTCCCGCGCGGGGAGGCAAAGGGATCAGAGCGAGCCGAAACTGAACTCGTCCCAGCCGTCCTCCGCAAGCGTTCCGCCCGAGGTGATCAGCATATCAAGACCGAGCAGAACGATCCTGATCTCGGCGGTTTCGTAGGTCTTTTTCTCTTTCATTTCAAAATACCCCTTTCAATCAGTCGGCGAACCGATAGTAGATCGCCGCCGGGTAGTTGTTGCCATCGATCTCGATCGACGCCGCCGCTGGATCGGCGACCGCCTCGACCTGCTGGACGAAATCACGACCGCAGGTCATCGACTGATCGGCGATCACGAGATAGTTGTCCGAACCCTTGTAGTAATCGACGATGGTGATGTTTGCCTTCGCGGCGCTGATATCGTTGTCGTGATAAACCAGTTGATCGTTCTCGATCGACGCGGTAAAGAGCAGCGCGCCGGGCGTATCGGTCGCCCAAGCCGACGAGTCGTATTGGAGGATCATTTCGCCGTCCAGATAGATCGTAATGATATACGTGTACTCCACGGCGGCGCCGACCTTCGCCGCTTCCTGATGGACGCGGGCGCCGACGCGATGCCAGCCGTACTCGCCGATATTCGGGTGCCGGTCCTCGGGATTGGTCGGATAGACGTAGGTCGTGCCTGCCCTCTCTTTCGCGGAAAACTTGCCGGGCGTTGCACTCTGCAGATCGATATTGGCGATATCCGAACCGTCGTTGACGCCGATGTCAAAGGTCGAACCTGATCCGTAGACGGACGCCATCGTACTGTTCCAGAGGATCGAGAACTCGATCAGAAGGTCGTTGCCGTTGTAGCCGTTCGACGCGTCGGGGTAAAAATGACCTTCGCCGCGAAGAGATTGGAATGTCGGTCTGACGTCCCAGGTACCTTTCGTCTTGCTGCTTGATTTCAAGATGGTCGGACCGCCGTACGCCACCACCCCGTAGACTGTGTCGTGGCAGAGCGTGCATTCGCCGGTCTTCGTGCCGTCGGCGAGCAGCGTCGGTTGGACGGTGGTCGTCCAGGAAGCGACGTCATGCGCGTTTGGATCGACGGCAACGACGCGCGCCGTATCGGAAACGATCGCGTCGCAAACGGTGCAATGCTTGGATTCGGAACCCGCCGCTACGCAGGTCGGAGCCAGATCGAGCGTATACTCGGCGGCGGGGGTATGGGCGACCGTCGCGATCGGTTCCACCGTTTCGGGAATGATCGCATCGCACAGCGTGCAGTGCTTGGAGCGCGAGCCCGGTGTAGTACAGGTCGGCGCAAGATCGACCGTGAATTCCGCCGCCGGCGTATGCGCGTCTCCCGTCTCGGGGATCACGACGATGGTATCGTCGATGATCGCGCCGCAGACCGTGCAGTGATAAGACTTGTAGCCGGAGGTCGTGCAGGTCGGTGCAAGATCGACCGTATACTCCGTCGCGGCGATATGGTCGTGCGTAAGGGTGAACCACATCTTCGCGGACAGATCGACGCTCTCCTCGACCTCGATGGTGGCGTCTGCGGGATCGTAGACCGGAACGACGCTCTGCACGAAATCGGTACCGCAGGTCATGAAAGGATCGGCAATTCCGAGGTAGGTGTTCGACACGGTATAATAGCTCTCGATGGAGATCGAACCCTTGCTGTTGTTTGAAGTATTGGCGTGATAAACCAGTTGATCGTTCTCGATCGTCGCGGTGTAGAGCAGCGCGCCGGGATTGGCGGTCGCCCAAGTCGACGAATCGAATTTGAGGATCATTTCGCCGTCCAGATAGATCGTAATGATATACGTGTACTGCACGGCGGCACCGACTTTCGCTGCTTCCTGATGGACGCGGACGCCGACGCGATGCCAGCCGTACTCGCCGATGCTCGGACGTTTGACCGTTTCATCCGCCGTGATCTCACCCGGCGTCGGATAAATATACGTCGTGCCGGTTCTCTCTTTGGCGGAGAATTTGCCGGCGTTTCCGCCTTTCAAATCGATATTGGCGATATCGGAACCGTCCGAGACGCCGATGTCAAAGGTGGATCCTGCTCCGCTGTTCAGCGACCCGTTCCAGAGGATCGAGAACTCGATCAGAAGGTCGTTGCCGTTGTAGCCGTTTGACGCGTCGGGATAGTACTTTTCCTCACCGCAAATATTCTTGTAGGGGCGGGAATCGATAAAACGGTTTCCGTAGGCACAGTATTGTCCCGACGTCGGAAGGTTCGAGTTCAGAACATAGGGCTCGCCGCTCTTGACGCCGTCCAGGTTACATCCGTCGCAATGCCCCGGTAAGAGCTGCGGGTCGTGCTTGTGTCCCGCGGCGGAGCAGACGGTCGTATCCAGCGTTTCGCCGTACCGGATCTCCCCGTCGTCGACGTAGGGACGGACGTAGAGCGCGCCGTCAAAGTATTCGTGCGGGATATCGGTCAGTTTGACCGCGACCCAAAAGCGGCCGTCCCCCGCCGATTGCGGCGTTCCGCTCGCTATGATCGTAGAGTAGACCTTGCTCGTCGGTTTTTTGACGCAGCCCGCGCCGCCGACCGTGGGAGCGGCGTTCGTTTTCGAGAAGACGAAGCCGACCTCGTCGTAAGCGAGGGTCCCGATCGTGAAGAGGAAGCGCAGATCGGTGTCTGCGTCGCCGGCAAGATCAAGCGCCGAGAGGGTCTGGACCCCGTAGTCCTCGATCTCCGCGGGTTCCGCCGACGCCGTGATCGGCAGGATCACAGCGACCGAAACGACCAGGATCGCAAAGATCAGGAGGAGCGACAAGCTCCCTGCTTTCGTTTTGTTCTTCATTTCATTATTCTCCTTACTTGATTATCGTCGTACCTCCCGACCGGAAACGGTCCGGAGGGCGGTTTTGGGTGTTTTCGAGAGGATACCGGGGCCGCCGGATACGGGAACAGGAGAAAAACCGTACCGGTCAGCCCCGGGTTGTTGCGTTCAATCAGTCGACTTTTGCTTGGAAATACATCGCCGCGGGAGCGATGACGTCGTCAGAGGTGTCTTCGGTGCCCAGATCGTCGAGAGTAAGGGTCGCAGGCGCGGGATCGGCGACCGCCTCGACCTGCTGGACGAAATCGTGACCACAAGTCATATAGGTATCGGCGATCGCACAGTAGATATCGGTCCCCTTGTAGAAGTCATAGATCGCGATCTCGCCCCAGGCGTTCTGCGCGTCATTGTCGTGATACACCAGTTGATCATCCTCGATCGTCGCGGTGTAAAGCAGCGCGCCCTTGTTGTCCTTCGCCCACTTGGACAGATCGAACGCGAGGATCAGTTCGCCGTCAAGGTACGTTTCGCCGGTAAAGACGTAGACCACGGCGCCCTCGACGATCGTCGCCTCCTGATGGATGCGGATGGCAACGCGGTGCCAGCCGTAGTCGCCGATGCTCGGATACTTCGCACTCGGATCTGCCGCAATCGCGGCAGCGCTCGGAGTCGACAGGATCGCGCCCTTGCCGTCGTTCCGGTCACGGGCGGAGAAGCCGCCGACGACCGTGCCGTAGCGGGCGTTCGCATTCTCATTCAGTTTGAGGTTTACGAAGTCGGAGCCGTCGCCGACCGTGATATCGAAGGTCCAGCCGTTCCCGTGCGACAGCGTTTCGTTATAAAGGATCGAGAACTCGATCAGGAGGTCGTTGCCCTTGTCATTTTCTGCGGTCGGATAGAAGTGGTCTTCCCCGCGGATCGTGGAATAGAGCCGTTTGTCCACTTTGTTCCCGGACGCCTTGTCGTTGGCGTTCCAGATATCCGGCTCGTAGGTCAGTTCTACGACGACCGGGTTGTCGCAGATCACGCAGGTGCCGGTTTTGCTGCCGTTCGGCGAAAGCAGGGTGGGTTCGACCGTGACCCATTCCTCCACCTTATGCGCGTTCTTGTCGATCTCCAACGGCACGACGGTACTTTCAACGATCTGTCCGCACTGAACGCAGTGCCGGGACTTGGAACCCGCTGTCAGACAGGTCGGTTCCTTATCGGTCGTGTAGTCGTCAGACGGGATATGCGCCGTTTTTTCGATGGGCTCGGTGGAGCCGGGCTTCATCGCGTTGCACTTGGAACAATGGATGGACTTGGAGCCCTCCTGCGCGCAGGTGGCGGGGACGTCGATCGTGTACTCGGTGCTCCATTCGTGGGCGCACTCGGTCGTTGCGGCGGTGGTCTCCGGAGCCGCAGTGGTGCTCTTTGCCTTATCTTTTCCGCAGGACGCGAAAGCAAAAACGCAAAGAACAAGGGAAAGGACCAGCGCGAGAATAACCGATAGTTTTTTCATTTTTGTTCTCCTTTTATTTATTGATACGGGGGGGATATCGGACAAACGACTGCAGCGTCGCGCGCCCTTCCCCCTTGCCTCCATTGTACACGATTGAATACCAAATTGCAATACATCATAGCGTTTTAACGCAAAAACGGCTTTATATACAAAAAATAGATGCTTCATTTGTGCAGAGTGCCTATAAACGTTTTTGGCACAGGTCCAAAGCCGGGCGCCGCAGGCGCAGTTCTGAGTTATGAGTACGGCGTCGCCCTGCGAAGCCGTACGTTATGATTTTGCCGCCCCATATCGGAGCGGCAAAAGTGATCAGCCGCGCCCACGCGGCGTTTGGTAACGTTCTTCCCTTACCCACCCGCGCCAGCAGATGCCGCCTCGGCTTTCGCAGGCGA
>CAMJCC010000002.1 GCA_946404035.1 uncultured Clostridia bacterium
TCGGGGAGGACGGCGCGACCCACCAGTGCTGCGAGGACTTCGCCCTGATGCGCGTGATCCCCGGGATGACGGTGATCTGTCCTGCCGACGGACCCGAGACCTATCTCGCTGTCGAAGCGGCGCTGAAATGGGACGGCCCCGTCTACCTCCGCTTCGGACGTTACGCCGTTCCCGAGGTGACCGCGGGTGATAACGTCGCCCCGTTCGAGATCGGGCGCGGGCGTCTGCTCCGGGAGGGCAAGGACGTCACGATCGTGGCGATCGGCTATATGGTGCACCTCGCACTGGAAGCCGCCGATCTGCTCGCCGCCGAGGGAATTTCGGCGGAGGTGATCGATATGCACACCTTAAAGCCCCTCGATACGGAACTACTCGTTAAGTCGGCGGAAAAGACCGGCGCCGTCGTCACGGCGGAGGAGCACAATATCATCGGCGGGCTGGGATCCGCCGTCGCCGAGGCGCTCTCCGAGAATTGCCCCGTCCCGTTTGAACGGGTCGGCGTGCGCGATACTTTCGGGCGCAGCGGCAAGGTGCCGCAGCTGCTCGAACTCTACGGACTGACCTCCGCCGAGATCGTCGCCAAAGCCAAAGCCGCGATCGCAAGGAAAAAGTAAAAAGAGAAAACGAAGCGCCCGCGCGAAACCGCGCGGGCGCTTTTCTGTTGTCGGGGTCACTTAAATCCCGTAGATCTTTTTCAGGACCGGCGTCAAAGCCAGCGCCATCTTGCGCATCCCGAGATCGTTCGGGTGACACCACTCGACGGTGCATTCGTCCTCGAGGTCCCCCGCGAAGATCGTGTAGCCGTCGACGAAGTAGACGTTCTTGTCGCCCGAGGCGACCGCGTCGCGCCAGACGCTCTCAATGTAGTCGCGGCGGATCTTGCGGTGCCAGCCGTGCGTGCCGGGGGCGGTCATAAAGACGAAGGGAAGGGTGGGGTTTTTGTCCCGGACGGCGCGATACAGGTTCGGGAGGGTCGCTTGCAGGTGTTCAAGCGAGGGGGCGTTGTGGTCGTAGTCGGACACGAAACACGACATTTCAAGCCCCGCCATATAGTCGACGAGTTCGGGCTCGCCCTTCGCCGCGCCGGCGAAACCGAGGTTGATAAAGTCGAGGTTCAGGTACTTGGAGAGGATCGCCTGGTAGGTCAGCCCGGGACGAGAGGCGCAGGCGCCCTCGGTGATGCTGCTGCCGTAGAAAACGGCGGGCAGGGGGTTCACGTAGGGGATGCCGCCGGACAGAGTGGAACCCTTTTTCAGACCGATCCAGAGGTTCTTGACCGTCCCGTAGGGCGGAAAGTTCAAGGTCAGGTGGCGCTCGGTCTCCTCCCCGAGTTCGACGATCCCGGCAAAATCGTGTTCCCCGAGTTTGCTCGTCGGGGGCATAAAGGGATTGATAAACACCGTTTCGCCGTTCGCGCGGTTCTCGTACAGGTCGAACCCCTGCGCGCCGGAGAGCGGCATGTGCGGCATCACGCCGATCTTGTAATGGGTCTCGCAGAGCAGGGCGACGTAGGGGGAGTTGGTCGAGAAGCGGACGCGCCCGCCCGCGGGACGGAGGTTCAGATCGTCCACTTTCCCGCCGACGCGTTTACCTACGTCGAACGGGAAGCGGTGAAAAGGGGAGGAGGCGTCGGTCGGGTCGCACAGTCCGTAGATCGAGACGGGTGCCTGTCGCACGTCGTACCAGACGAGATCCTCGCGGTTGACGTCGTCGGGGATCTTGAAATTGCTGTCGATTTCGGTGATATTCATATCGGGTCCTTTCGGAAAAACGTTCGGATAAAGTGTAGCACAAGACGTGTCTCTTGTCAAGAAAAACGCGCCCGGAAATTCCGGGCGCGGCGCCTTATGAGAAAAAACGGTGATGACCGACCGTAAACAGGTACGGTCTGTTGTTCTCTATCCAGTATGAGGTCGCTTTAGTCGGTTCGTAGAAGAAGAGCGCGCGGTCGGATACCGTGTACCCCTCGAGACAGATCTTTGCCGCGACGGTCGAGATCCAGTAGGGGGCGGCGTAGACCGTGCCGTTTGCGACCGGGGTGAACTGCACGCCGTCCTTGCGGTCGAAGATCACGCCCCAGATGGTGTTTGGAAAGGCGGTCGAGCGCACGCGGTTCAGGATCACGTTCCCGACGGCGATCTGCCCGGCGAGCGGCTCTCCCCGGCTCTCCGCCGAGATGATGTGCGAGAGCCAGTACAGCGCGTCGGGGTCGTAGACGGCGTCGCCCGGGAGGGGAGGGGTAAAGGCGCCGGAGAGCGTGACCGACGCTATCGCGGGGGTGTAGACGATATTCATCCCGGTCAGTTTCCGCGCGGTTTCAAGCGGGATATAGAGGTCGCCGTCCGAGAGCACGGCGACGGGATGCGGGTCGTAAAAGACCCGACCGTTTACCGTGAGGTAGGTCGCGCCGCTCCAAGCAGAGACCGAAAGCCCCGGGGCGTCGAGCGTCCAACCGTCGGCGGCGTTCTTCACCCGACAGTCGGCGTACAGGTCGGCAAGTTCGGCGACGGGGAGATAGGGCGTGTCGCCGATCAGCCGCCCGTTCATGGCGAGCCGCGCCCGACCGAGGCGGACGGTCAGCGGCTTGTGCGCGGAGAGGGCACGGTCGGGGACGGCGTAGGCGGGGAGGGTTTTCTCCCCCGCGGCGAGGGCGGGCAGAGCGAGCGCAAAGCAGAAGAGAAGAGAGAAGAGCAGCGAAAAGACGCGCAAAAGACGAGGGGGCATCCTATGTATTTCCTTTCCCGGGGAACGCCGGCATTTCCCGTATCGCGTTTTCTTTCCGGCAGTTCCAGTATACACCGGACCGCGCCGTTTTCGCAAGGAACAATAACCGGAAAGAAAGGAAAGAAAACTCAAGCGGTACCGGAAAAAATAAGGACCGCCCCCCGGTCGGGGGACGGTCGTTTTCGTCGGTCGTTTGAAACGCGTCAGACCGAGCGCAATTCTTTCGGCAGATCGCCGTAGAGGTAGAGCGAACCGCAGATCAAGACCATCTTGCGGCGCCCTTTCGCCCGCTCGATCGCCTCGGTCAGCGTATCGCACGCCTCGCCCGCGATCCCGAGTTCCGCCGCCCGGATGGCAAGGTCCGCGGCGGGGAGGGCGCGGGGATTGTTCTGCACCGTCGTGAAGAGGAATTCGCGGCCCGGTTCGGCAAGCAGTTTGAGCGAGGGGGCGATATCCTTGTCCTTCATACAGGCGAAGACGACGGTCATCTCGCGGCGGGGAAAATAGCGGTCGAGCGAGGCGTTCAGCGCGCGGATCCCGTTGGGATTGTGTCCGCCGTCGTAGAGGATGATCGGGTCGCGGGAGAGCAGTTCCAGCCGACCCGGATGACGGGCGGCGGCGATCCCGGAGGCGACGGCGTCGGGCGCGATCCCGAGCCGGAGCGCGACCTCCGCCGCAAGGCAGGCGTTCTCGATCTGGTGGATGCCGCCGAGCGACGGGGCAAGATCCAGACCGTTATAGGTGAAACGCTCGAAGACCTCGTCAAACTCACCCGGCGCGGGCGGGTCGATGAAGACGGGGGTCACGCCGACCTCCGCCGCGCGACAGCGGATGGCGCGCTCGGCGTCGGGGGACTGCGGAGCCGAGAAGACCAGCCCCGTTTCGCACGCCGCCTTGATGATCTTGCTCTTGGTCACGGCGATCTTTTCGATCGTGTCGCCGAGGTATTCGACGTGGTCGAGGTCGATCCTGGTCAAGATCGCCGCGACGTTGCCCGGGATGACGTTGGTCGCGTCGAACTCGCCGCCAAGCCCGGTTTCGAGTACGACGTAATCGACCGCCCTCTCCGCAAAGTAGAGGAACGCGACCGCCGTCCAGATCTCGAACTGCGTCGGGGCCTCGTGAAGCGTCGCTTCGGTCTCTTTTGCCGCGGCTTCGACCCGCCCGAGCAGACGGTCGAGGTCTGCGTCCCCGATCGGTTCGCCGTTCAGGGCGATGCGCTCGTTCACCCGCACCAGATTGGGCGAAGTGTAGAGCCCGACCGAATAACCCGCTTTTTCAAGGATCGCCGCAAGGTACGCGGCGACCGATCCCTTGCCGTTGGTGCCGGCGATATGCAGGAAGCGAAGATCCTTTTCGGGGTTGCCGAGCAGGGAGAGCAGGTCGCTTTCACGCTCCAGTCCCAGCCGGGAGACCGTCTGAAAACTGTTGGCGTAGATCTTGAAATCGCCGGTCGCCGTCGGCTCGGTCGCGCGGTAGACGCCGCGCCGGTCTTTCGCCCGCTGCGAGAGGGCGCGCAGAAACGCCGGAAGCCCGTAGCGGCAGACGAGGAAGAGCGCGGCCACCCGGATCGGATAGTTGACCAGGGCATTGATGGTCCGGGTGTAGAGCGCGGCGGCGTAGGACGGGGCGTACCCCATGATCTTGAAGACCGCCGACATCAGAAACACGTCCACGCCCGCCCCGAGGACGAACAGGGTCAGACAGATCAGGGGGAGCGTCGGACGGCGGCGGTAGAGAAAGAGCCCGAGGACCAGCCCCGACGTCACTTTACAGGCGAGGATCAGCGGGTTCATCCCCGTCGTGACGAGCGACCCGATCAGGTCGGCGAGCCCGTAGCAGACGCCGGAATAGAGGGGACCCGCCAGTATCCCGACCAGAGCGACCGGGAGAAACCCGAGCTCGACCCGGAACATCGTGTTCGCGGGACTGTACCCGAGAAAGCGGCAGAGCACGATGGACAGCGCCGTCATCACGGCGGTCAGCGTGATCTTCTCGAGAGGGGAAAGACGGATCTCGGACGGTTGTTTTTGCATAAAAAAAGTCCTCCTTCGCAAAATCATCTCGTTCTGCGCGGAGGATCATACCCGGGCGCCGAACAGCGGGATGCGGGCGGTTCACTGTGACGGCGAAAACCGTTCTTCGTCCGCCCGGCAACTCCCCGTCCCGGCGGCACTCGACACGAACCGACCTACTCTGTCTGCGTTTTTTGTATATTGTAGCACGCCCCGTCGGTTTTTGCAAGAGGGGAAAGAACATTTTCGGAAAAAACCGGGCGGATTTTTTGAAAGTTCCCGCGAGCGATTGACAAAAATATTGAATAGTGTTATAATACGGTTGGTCGAGTATGAGTACCGCCGCGCACCGAGCGGGCGGCTCGTCATGATAAGAACACAGAAACGGAGAAACGGTTTTGAACACAACGAATGCAAACAAAGAGGAAAAGGCGATCACCGTAGCCGACCTCTGGCGGGTCTTTCTCACGGCGCTTCCGCTGATGATCATCGCGGCGGTCCTGATCGTCGGGATCGGGTACGCGTACCGGAAAATGACCTATCATCCGCAGTATACCTCAAAGGGATCGTTCCTCGTGCTGCGAGACCGCACGCAGACGGGGGAGAACCTCAACACCGGCAGTGAAACGCAGCTTGCCCTCCTGCTCCTCGAGACCTGCCACCAGGTCGTGGAAAGCGACGGCGTGCGCGAACAGACGGCGGAAAAACTGAAAGAAGAGGGACGGAACGTGACGGCGGGAAGCCTCAAAGCGGCGCTTAAGGTCACGACCACCGAACAGTCGCTCATCATGACCATCCGCGCCACCTCCGCCGACAAAACGTTGGCGAAGCGGATCCTCGAGGTCTTTATGGAGACGGCGAAAGACAAGGTCGATATCCTGATCACCAACGGCAACGAGTTTATGTCGTATTGCGACGAGCCGAGCGACGCCGTCCTGTCCAGCAGTTTCGGGATGTTCAAGATCGTGCTGATCGGGATCCTCGGTGCGTTCGCCGTCTACGGCGTGTACCTGATCATCGATATCCTCGACGACCGCATCCGGACCGGCGAGGACATCTCCGACGTCGCCGGCTTGACCCTGCTCGGGATCATCCCCGACGCCAACTCCTCCGAACGGAAATACTCCTACAAATACGGAAGAAGATACGGCAAACAGTACGGCGGCGCGTCCGGCGCAGAGAAAAAGGAGGGCTGAAACAATGAACGTGACCTTCCGTTTTCCTCTTGAGGACAACTACTTCATCAACGAGGCGTTCAACGCCCTGTCGATCAATCTTCGCTTCTCGGGTCCCGACCGCAAGGTCATCACGATGACCAGCTGCTTTGAGAACGAGGGCAAGTCGTTTACGGTCCTGCAGCTCGCCAAGCACCTCTGCCAGGACGGCAAACGCGTGATCGTGATCGACGCCGATATGAGAAAGTCGCAGATGGTCGCCAAGTACACCGACCTCTCGGGCATCAAGGGTCTTTCCGAGGTGCTCTCCGAGATGGCGACGCTCGACGAGGTGCTCTACCACGTCGACAACATCCCCGGGATGGACATCGTCTTCTCGGGCGACTATCCCCCGAACCCCTGCGTTTTGCTCGGCAACCACCGCTTTAACGACCTGATCGCGCAGTTCCGCGAACAGTACGACTACGTGCTGATCGACAACGCGCCGCTGGTCCCGGTGGTCGACGCGATCCTGTGCGCGAAGATCTCGGACGGCGTGGTGCTGGTCGTCAACCGCGGCAAAGTGCGGCAGAAAGTCCTGCGTACGGTGTGCGGACAGATCGAGCAGAGCGGCACCGAGCTGATCGGCGTCATTTTGAACGACAACGGCAAAAGAAAATCGATCCTCGGTCTGAAACGCAGACCGAAGAACGAGATCGGCAAATACTATAAGTGACCGACCCGAAAAAACGACCCCGGCGCAAAACGCGCCGGGGCTTTTTTATAGCGGTTTCAGTTTGGCGTAGGTGCCCATCAGTTTCTTTGTCGTGCCGTTGTCGAACCTGACTTCAAAGAGGACGTCGCCCCCCATCTCGCGGGAGGAGATCACGGTCCCCGCGCCGAAAACGGCGTGGGCGACGCGGGTCCCGTCGGCGAACCGGGTCACGCCGTAACCGGCGGGACGGTCGGCGGGCTTTTGCGCCGGACGGCGGAAAGGCGAGGCGGGCGAACTGCTCCCGACGGGGGAGAGGGGAACGGGGCGGGACGCGGGGCGCGGCGAGCCGAAGCCGCCGCTTCTCTTCGAGCCGCTCTCGCGCTCGGTCAGGTCGGCGGGAATCTCGTCGGAGATGAAGCGGGACAGGCGGTTGCAGACCGTTTTGCCGTACAGCATCCGCTCGTTCGTGTGCGTGACCCAGAGCCGGTCTTTTGCCCGGGTGACGGCGACGTAGGCGAGCCGCCGCTCCTCGTTCATTTCGGAGGGGTTATAGATCGACTGCGTGCTGGGGAAGACCCCCTCTTCCGCGCCGGCGAGGAACACCTCGGGGAACTCCAGCCCTTTCGCGCTGTGGATGGTCATCAGAACGACCGCGTCGGCGTTCTCGTCGTACTTGTCGACGTCGGAGATCAGGGCGACCTCCTCGAGGAAACCGACCAGGGTCGGGGAGGCGGCGCGGCTCTCGTATTCGACGGCGGCGGATACGAACTCGTTCACGCTGTCGATCCGGGTCTTCGCGACCTCGCCCTCGGCTTCCAGCATCGCCTTGTAACCCGTGCGCTCGAATACCTCCTCGATCAAGACCGAGGGCTTCATCTCCGCGCGGCGGAGTTGGTCGATCATATCGGTGAACGCGACCAGTCGCTCGGACGCTTTGGCAAGTTCGGGATACTCGGCGCCGTGCCGCATGACCTCCATCATCGGGATCTCT
Organism: uncultured Clostridia bacterium; assembly: GCA_946404035.1. GTDB lineage: Bacteria > Bacillota > Clostridia > Oscillospirales > CAG-272 > UBA1740. The sequence continues at coordinate 7,600 of CAMJCC010000002.1, forward strand.
TTTTCTCTTGCGATCGCGGCGATCGCCTCGACGGTCCCCGCGCCGATCTTGCGCTTCGGCTCGTTGATGACGCGGCGCAGCCGCTGATCGTCGGCGTCGGACAATACCAGGGTCAGGTACGCTACGACGTCCCGGATCTCCTTGCGGTCGTAGAAACGCTGGGAACCGAGGACGCGGTAGGGGATGCCGCTCTTGGCGAACCCGCTTTCGAGCGAGCGGGAGAGTTCGTTCAGCCGGTAGAGCACGGCGAAATCGCGGTAGCGGCGACCCGCCCGGACGACCTGGCGCATCACGGTGTCGGTGATGAAGCGCGCCTCGTCGTTCTGGTCGGCGCAGGCGTGGACCACGATAGGGTCGCCCTCTTTTTGGTCGCACCAGAGGACCTTCTCGTGGCGGTCGCGGTTGTGGCTGATGACGGCGTTCGCCGCCGACAGGATGGTTTTGGTACTGCGGTAGTTCTGCTCGAGCTTGACGACCTTTGCGTCGGGGTAGTTGCGGTCGAAAGAAAGGATGTTTTCGACCGTCGCGCCGCGAAAGCGGTAGATGCTCTGGTCGTCGTCGCCGACCACCATCACGTTGCGGTAGCCGCCCGAGAGCAGTTCGGTCAGACGGAATTGCGCGGGGTTGGTGTCCTGGTACTCGTCGACCGAAACGTAACGGAACTTGGTCTGATAGAAGCGGAGCGCCTCCGCGTCCTTTTCCAGCAGTTCGACGGTCTTCATGATGATGTCGTCGAAATCGAGCGCGTTGTATTCGAGCAGCGTCGCCTGGTACGCGCGATAGATCTTCGCGATATCGCGGCGCTTGGGGTCGCCCTTGGTGTCGGGGGCGTACTCTTCGGGGGGGATCAGTTTGTCCTTCGCCGCGCTGATCTCGTTGGCGACCGTCCGGACGGGCAGCGCCTTTTCGTCGACGTTCAGTTCTTTCATCACGTCGAGCAGCAGCCGGCGTTTATCGTCGGTGTCGTAGATCGAGAAGCCGGGGCGGTAGCCGACCAGCTCCCCGTAGCGGTGCAGGATGCGCACGCAGATCGAGTGGAAGGTCCCCGCCCAGATCTCCTCGGAGACGGCGGGGTCGCGCAGCGCGGCGACGAGCCGTTCCTTGATCTCGCGCGCCGCCTTGTTGGTGAACGTGATGGCGAGCATGCCCCACGGGGGACAGGGTTCGGTGATGAATTCGGGCAGGATGTCGGTCTCGATGACCCCGCTCGGCAGAGCGAGCGCCGCCTCCATCGCCGAAACGTCCCCCTCGGTCACTCCGTCGGGGACGCGGTCGGAGAGGTAGGCGTTGCCGAACTTGATGATGTGGGTGATGCGGTTGACGAGCACGGTGGTCTTTCCGCTGCCGGCGCCGGCAAGGACCAGGAGGGGGCCGTTGACCGTGACCACCGCCTCCCGCTGTTTATCGTTCAGTTTTTCGGAGAGCACCTTGTCGAATAAACGGCGTTTTGCCGCCAGGTACCGCCGCCCGAGTTCCGTATCCATACCGTCCCGTCGCTTTCTTTTCGGCTTTTCTCCTCATTATACCATATTTGCCGTCGTTTGGCAAGGGAGGGGAAAAAAGAAAAAGAAAAAAGCGGGGCTGGAACGGCGTTCTTTTGCAGCGAAAAAAACCGTTTCTCCCGTTGCATTCCCGCGCGCGCTATGTTATAATGGTTTTATACGAGTATTCGGGCGGAAAAAGTCCGGGAAGAGAGGTGCGGCGGTGATCACGGTCCTTGTGCGCAAACTGCGCGAGTCGCTCGTTTCTGTCTTTCCCGTCGCGCTGATCGTTCTGATCCTCTCGCTTTTCCCCCTGGTCACGCTCTCCTCCCGCGAGGTGACCGCGTTCCTTATCTGCGCCGTCGTGATGGTCGTCGGGATCGGGCTTTTCGGGATGGGGGCGGAGATGGCGATGTCCCCGATGGGCGAGCAGATAGGTTCCGGTCTGACCCGTTCGCGGAACCTGCCGCTTCTGCTTTCCGCCGCGTTCGTGATGGGGCTTTGCATCACGGTGGCGGAACCCGACCTTTCGGTCCTCGCCGCGCAGGTGCGCGAGGTCGTGTCGGACAAACTGCTGGTCTTTTCGGTCGGGTGCGGGGTCGGCGTCTTTCTTCTGCTCTCGGTCCTGAGGATGATCTTCCGCGTCAACCTGTCCAATCTTTTGTTTTACTCCTACCTCGCCCTCTTTATGCTGACGGCGCTGGTGTTGGTCTACGGGGACGGGGACTTTCTCGCGCTGGCGTTCGACGCGGGCGGCGTCACGACGGGACCCGTCACGGTGCCGTTTCTGATGGCTCTCGGTGTCGGGATCGCCGGTACGCTGGGCGGCAAGCACGCAAACGAAAACAGTTTCGGGATGATCGCCCTCTCCTCGGTCGGTCCGATGATCGTGGTCGCCGCCCTCGGGATCGGCGCGCGGGGCGGGCTCGCCTACGCGCTCCCCGACTATTCGATGGAAAGCAAACTCGGCGCGGGGATCCTCCGCGTCCTCCTGTCGACCGGGCGGGACGTCGGGATCGCCGTGGTCCTGATCGTTCTGTTCTTTACGGTCCTCGACCGCGTCTTCCTGCGTCTTCCGAAAAAGACGCTGATCCGCATCGCGGTCGGGATCGCGTACACCTTTGCCGGGCTGGTCCTCTTCCTCTCGGCGGCGACCGTCGGCTTTATGCCGGTCGGGTTCGCCCTGGGGCGGGGGATGGCGGAACGCCCGGCGCTTCTCCTCGCCTTCTCGTTTTTGCTCGGGGCGGTGGTCGTACTCGCCGAGCCGGCGGTGTTGGTCCTGAACCGGCAGGTCGAGCAGGTCACGGGCGGCACGGTCGAAAAACGCTCGATGATGATCGCGCTCTCCTGCGGCGTCGGGCTCTCGATCGGTCTTTCGATGCTCCGCATCTGGCTCGGGTTCAGCATCCTGTGCTACCTGATCCCCGGCTATCTGCTCTCGCTCGGGCTCTCGTTCTTCGTCCCGAAACTCTATACCGCGATCGCCTTTGACTCCGGCGGGGTCGCGTCGGGTCCCCTGACCTCGACCTTCATCCTCCCGTTCGCCGTCGGGGCTTGCACCGTTTTGCAGGGAGAGGGGAAGATCCTTTCCGACGCGTTCGGGATCGTCGCGATGGTCGCGATGACCCCGCTCATCACCATCCAGCTGCTTGGCTTCCGCGCCATTCTGGCGGGCAAGATCCGCGACCGGAGCTCGATGCGCCGGATCCTCGACGCCGCCGACGAAGAGATCATCCGGTTCATGTAAGGAGGTTGCCGTGAACGAACAAGAGCAAAAGAAGCGGCGCTCCGACCGCACCGAGAAAAAGAACGGACGCGCCAAGCGCGACGACGCGCTGAAAGCCCCGAAAAAACTCAAACTGCTGTTCACCGTGGTCGACCGTAAAAAGGCGGAACTCTACGCCGACCTGATCGGCGCGTACAGCGTCAATCTGCAGGTACTGCTCGCGGGCGAGGGAACGGCGAAGACCGAGACCCTGCGCCTGCTCGGTCTTGACGATACGGCGCGCGCCGTCATCGTCAGCGTGATCCGCGACGACCTTGCCCCCGCGATCTTCGATATGCTGGAGGACAAGTTCAAGACGGTCCGGGGCGGGAAAGGGATCGCGTGGTCGGTCCCGATGACCTCCGCCGTCGGGGTCGCGATCTATCAGTTTTTGTCCGATTACCGCGAGGGACGCGAGGATCCCGTCCGAGCGAACGAAAGGGGAAAGAGCGAATGAACTTCTCGCACGAGTGTATCGTCTGTATCGTGAATACCGGCTTCTCGGACGCCGTGATGGACGCGGCGCGCGAGTTCGGCGCCCGCGGCGGGACCGTCATCCACGGACGCGGAACGGCGAGCCAGGAGACGGAACGCTTCTTCGGGATCAGCATCCAGCCCGACAAGGAACTGGTCCTGATTCTGGTCCCGCACGACCTGACCGATCCCATTCTGCACGCCCTTTATCGCGCCGTCGGGCTGAAAACCCCCGGGCAGGGGATCGCTTTCGCCCTACCCGTCGACCAGGTCGTCGGACTGTCGACCCTCTCGCTCTCGGAGAACAGCGAGATACCGACCGAGCCCGGGACCCCCGAAAAATGATCATAACGCAAAAGGAGATATAACGCAATGTACTACCGTCTGAAAGTGGCAGGCGTGGAACGCGACCTGCCGATCTGCCCCCTGAATGACAAACTCTCGATCGGCGCGTTCGTGATGTTCGGCGACGTCGAGTTGACCGAGGCGTGCGCCGCCGCGCTGATCAAGCTCGCGCCCGAGCACGACGCGATCATCACCGCCGAGTCCAAGGGCATCCCGCTGGTCTACGAGATGACCCGGATGCTGGGGCGCAACCGCTACCTGCTCGCGCGCAAGATGCCGAAACTCTATATGCGCGATATCAAGAAGTTCGAGGTGAAGTCCATCACCACGGCGGCGCAGCAGACCCTGTACCTCGACGGCAACGACGTCGAGTGGATGAGGGGGAAAAAGATCCTGATCGTCGACGACGTCATCAGCACCGGCGCCTCTCTTTCGGCTCTGGAGCACCTCGTCGTTTCCTCCGGCGGGATCGTCGCCGGACGGATGGCGGTGCTCGCCGAGGGCGACGCCATCGAGCGCAAGGACATCACGGTGCTGGGGAAACTCCCGCTCTTCACCCCGGACGGCAAAGAGATCTGACCGCGTACGATGGCGGACGCGAAACTGACGTCGCTCCTGTATCTCGAGCGCGACGGCAAGTACCTGATGCTGCACCGCGTCAAGCGCGAGCACGATGAGAACGCGGGCAAGTGGATCGGGGTCGGCGGAAAATTCGAAGAGGGCGAGAGCCCGGAAGAGTGCGTGATCCGCGAGGCAAGGGAGGAGACGGGACTGACCGTTTCCTCCCCCGTCCCCCGCGGGATCGTTACCTTTGTGTCGGACGAGTTCGGGACGCAGTATATGCACCTCTTTACCGCCGACCGCTTCACGGGCACGCTCCTCGACTGCGACGAGGGGGAACTCGCGTGGGTCGACAAGAGCCGCGTTCCCGATCTGCCGCTCTGGGAGGGGGACCGCGTCTTTCTCCGTCTGCTCTCCGAGGGGGCGCCGTTCTTCCTTTTGAAACTGGTGTACCGGGGCGATACGCTCACGCGCGCGGTGCTGAACGGGCGCGAACTGACGATCTGAGGGACGCCAAACGACAATATTTTTCCCGTTTTTTGGGGCAAAACCGCACGAAAAATAAAAAATCTTAAAAAAATACTTGACAGATTATAAAAAAAAGGATAAAATAGATTAGGAATTCGGATCGTATCCTTTTGGATACTTTCAAGACAATCTCATAATATGTTAAAAGGGCAAAGCCACTGCGAAGTGGCGACGCAAAGCTAAAGGGACTCTATGAGTCAGCCAGTTGCAGCAGTGCAACGCGGCTGGCTTTTGTTATTTTCGGGCGCGCCGCGGCCGGACGAAAGGAGGGGAAAAGATGAAAAAGATCGACAGATCGACGATGACGGTCATCCGTTTCGCGATCCCTCTTTGTCTTTCTTTTCTGATCGTCGTCGGCGTCGTTCTGGTCGCCGTCCTGCACCCCTCGCTCGGCTGGTTCTCGGAAACCGAAAACCTGATGGTCGGGGGGATGAGCGTGGTCACCTCCACCGACGACTGCGATCTTCTGATCGAACGGGGGATCGAATACGACAGTAAAAAGGGTCCGAACCCGCCGTTGAGCAACCTCCCGCTCTATCCCGGGATCGTGGGGTTGAAGACCTTTTTCAGCGGCACCGGTTTTGACCTCGTAGCCGTTTCCACCGATACGTCGCCTAGTCTGGCGTTCGAGTTGGTGAACGAGTTGGTCCGTCCCGAGTTCGACGAGGACGTGAACGGCTCGGTCAATACCCGGTACCTGATGCCGGGCGCGTACGGAACGCTGAGCTTTTATATCCGTCCGTTCGACGGGGTCGATCGGGTGGCGAAGACGTTTACGATCTCGCTGGCGGGGTATACCGCCATTGAGAGCGAGGGGGATTACGAGATCCAGCCCGTCACGTCCCAGAGCACGCTCGACCTGCTGAAAGGGCATATCCTCTTTTTCACCGGGCGGACGGAGGTAAACGACGCGTACCGGTACAGCGGACTGATCCGGGAGAGCTTCGTTTACGACACCGCCGAGCACGAAGTCTACGATGCGGAGAATAACCTCTACAAAGTCACCATTTATTGGGAGTGGCCCGAGACCTACCTCGACATCTCCCGCAAAACGTCAACCGAACTCGTGACCGATAAGTATCCCGTTGAGCTGACCGAGTACGTTTCCGGTAACCCCGAGTTCTTCTTCGCCATCAACCAGACGAGCGAAGAAGAGCGCGAACGCAGCGAGGGTTACGACGACGGCGACCAGAAGATCGGTAACCAGGTGCATTTCGTTTCGGTGACCGTTCAGGTAAACTGACCGTCCGGGCGGACGATCGAAAAGAAAGGAGGCGAGAGCCGTGGAAGAAAGACCCGTGCGCGAGAACAGATCCGTTCTGCGCAAACTCGTTCCCATCGCGATCACGATGGCGGCGCTTCTGTTGGCGCTCGCTTTGCCGGTCATGTCCTGGTTCATCACGAGTAAGAAACTGCTGGCGTACGCGCCGGTCACCTCCCCCGAGGCGCTCTATATCGGAGCGGGGCACCGGGATATCAGCAATGGTACTTTCGAGGATATCCGATACCTGTATTTCGACGGGATCAACGTCGCCGACGAATACTCCGACTACGTATTCTGCGTATACGGGACGGCGATCTCGGGTTTCTATCTGCAGCTCGGGTTCACGACCAACAACCAGTTCGTCTACGAGATCTACGTCGCGTCCGAGAGCGAGACCCCGCCGCCCGACCCGGCTACCGACTACGTGGACTACATCGTTCACGACGGTTCCAACAAGCACTACTACTACACCATCGATAACACGGTCAACGGCGGCGATCCCATCTCCGGCACCTACCTGAACCTGGACACGACGGAGTATGCGACGAGCGGCCAGATGCTGGCAAACGAAAGCCGCGTGTCGCACGACTACGGCGAATACACCAATATCAATCGCTTCGCCAAGGCGCTCTACTGGCAGACCGACAGTGCGATCGACGGGGACACGCCGGAACTTGAGGGCGACCAGACCTACGATTTCGTCGTCTATTTCATCCTGCGCGTCAATACGAACGGAAAGACGTCGAACGACCGCGAGACCGATATCCTCTGCATCTCGGTAAAATCCGTCACCGTCGTCGACTGACGGACGGGACCGTCATAGGAAAGGAGAGAGAGCATGAAACCGAAAACAACGGTGAAAACGGAACGAACGGCGTGTCCGCAGCAAAAAGGCGACACGCGGCGTTTTGCCGTTATGCGGGTCGCGATCCTGCTCCTCATCCTTTCGCTGCTCGTCACCTCCGGGATCCTCACCTACGCCAAGTTCACGAACAGTTTGTACGCGCAGCGGACCGTCGCGGCGTACGACGCGGTGGGCGAACGTTTCTCCTCCAACTATCTGGTGGCGGGCGGCGGCGTTCGTACCGTTTCGGTCGCCTCGGCGCAAGAAACGCCGATCGCGATCGTGACCGTCTGCAACTACGAACAGGGCAAGCAGATGTATCCCAACACGCTGGATATCGATTACACGGTCACGCTGGAATTGGTCAAACTCAGCGGGGTGTCGTACGTTCCGGCGACCGCGGGTGAAGTCGGCGCCCACCAGATCACGGTCTCTCACGGCGGGCAAACCGTCTATCTGAACAGCGGAAATCTGAGCGACGACGAAACGTTTTCCGGCACGCTCTACGCCGACTACGGCGCCACGTCCGACGCCTACACGGTGTCGTTCGAGCCGTATCAGAACCAGATCTTCCTCAGGATGACGGTGGTACCGGATGAAAATCTTGCTCTGTCGGACCTGATCGGGGTCCTGAAATCCGAGATCAAGATGGCGGGCGCGTCGAGTTCCTGGACGGGTTCGTTCCAGGACGCCACGGGGAACGCCCCCTCCTCCTACGACGGTTTCAACTACCGCGTGAACGGGGTCGGAAGCGGGACCTTTACCCTGCGGTGGGACGCGACCAAGGTCGGGCTGAGCGATATGTCCCGTATGACCCTGCTCTCCATCCCGGGAGCAACGGAGGACGGCAGCTCCATCACTTTCCCGGTCGACGCCGAGGACGTGAACCTGTACGACCTGCAATTCTATAAGATCAATATCACGAGCGAAACGTGGGACGTGATGACGTCGAGCGTCGTCATCTACGAATTCGTCGCCTCCTGATCAGGATAATCGAGAGGGAAAAGATATGCAAACGAGAAGAGAAAAAAGGAAGATCGCGTTACGCGCCGTGCTCTGGGCATGGGGCATCGTCCTCTCATGCCTTTTCGTGTTTCTCTCTGCCCGTACCGACCGCGTCGTCGCGGCGGAGCCCGAGCCGAGCACCATCGAGATCGGTTCGGTCGAGGATTTTGCCGCGTACAGTCTGGGTTACTCGACCGATGCTTACCACCCGAAAGATACCCTGGTCATCTCGCTCCAGTCCGGTCTTGCCATTACCGACAACAACTTTATCAGTCTCGGGACCGAGAGCCGTCCCTTTGCCGGGACCCTGCAGATACCGGAGGGCGGTATCGACACATTCTATCTCTACGAATGTCCGCTCTTCAATTACGTGACGACCGACCTGACCATCACGGGCGGCGGAACGGTCAAGATCCAGCGTGAAGAACTGACCGAACCCATCCCCTCCGGCGTTCTGACCAGCGGCGCGCTCTTTGCAAACCACGTCGTCGCCGGAACCAACGCGGCGAACTGGTCGATCTCTTTCGAGGGCGCCACCGCGTCGTCTTTCGGGGGGCTGATCGGTTCCATCGCCGACGGCTGTGACGTGACGGTCACCTTTACGAACGCCACCAACGTCCCGGCGATCGGATCGGGGAATATCGGTCTGATCTGCGGCACGCTGGGCGACGGCGCCTCGCTTGCCGTGACGACGGCGGGCTCGGGCTCCTCCGTTTCGGTCTCGTCGACCGGGGGACACGCCGGCGGTATCGTCGGTAAGATGGGCAACGACGCGATCCTGACCCTGAACTCCGCGAACAACTCCCGCGTGACGAACGTATCGACCTCCTACGGCTCGGGTTACGCCGGCGGGATCGTCGGCTACGTTTCCGGCGTGACCACGTCGACCGGGATCAAACGCGGCGCCGGGGTCGTCGACTATACCGTTTCGGGTCAAGTGACCGGCGGCGCCGGCGCGGGCGGGCTCTTCGGCTACTACCGCTCGAACAGCGACGGCGTTTCGTTCACGCTTCAGAACACCTACAATATCGCCAGCGGGACGCGGGTCTCCTCCTCCGGGAACACCGGGGGCGTGTTCGGCTATCTGCTGAACTACGGCAACAGTTTCGCTTTCGACGGAAACGCGACGGGCAGCGAAGTGTTCACCGTTACCCTCGCCGGCGGGACCGCCCGCGGCGGCGTTGCCGGTAAGTATTCGACCGACGCGCTGTCGAACGTCCTGTCGATCACGAACACGAATTTCACGATCACCGCCAACGCCGGCAACACGGCGAGCCGGACCATCGGCGGTCTTGTCGGACAGGTCGCCGACGCATCCCCGTACGCGCCGGCGTATATCAGTATCAACGGTACCAACGTCATCACGTCGGACGGCACCGGGGACGGGAACGCCCCCGGCGGCGGTCTTGTCGGCGACGCCGGTACGGGCGGCAGCTTCATCGACGTTTCGGGCAACGTGACCGTTTCGGGACGGTTCTACGCGGGCCTTGTCGCAAAACTTTCGGAGGGCGTGCTCCGCATCGCGGGCACGACCGACCTTTCGGCGTTCCGCCGGCACGGCGGCAGCGGCGACCTCACGGCGGGCACCATCGTACAGACCCGCGGCAGATCGCTCATCTACTCGCTCGGAAGCGGAGAGGGCGACGGCTGGGTACTGAAACGCAACACGTCATTCAACAATATGATCGACGACGTGAACACGTGGGGCGAGGTGCTTCGCCTCGACGGGACCACGCTGACCGAGAGCGGACTGTTCACCGTTGATCCGTCGGCGCATACCGTCACCGTGAAGAGCGGCGTCACCGAGATCAACGACGAGGCCGGTTTTGCGAAGACCGCCCTGAATATCCAGCTCGGAACCGCGGCGGGAAAGGGCGCGCTGCTCTTTGAGACGTCGAACCAATCCGCCACGCTCCTTGGCGCGACCCTGACGCTCGGGGCAGATATCGACCTGACGGGGACCGGACTGACCGGGATGACGCGCGACGACGGCGGAGAAGTGACCATCGCGCAGAATAAAAAAGTAATGATGCCGACCTCCGCCGCCTTTACCGGCACCTTCAACGGGAACGGTCACACCCTGACCGTCGCCACCGGAGAGGTGTGGGGGCTGACCTCCTCGGGAGCCTCGCTTCCCGCCTCCTCCACGGAGGGGATGATCCGGCGTCACCGGTTCATCGGTTTGTTTGCGAACACCGACGGGGCGACGTTCTCCAACCTGACGCTGAACGGATATTATCATTTCATTCTGGATATCGATCCCACCTATATCGGCGGTCTGTCCGCCTATTCGACGGGCGGTCTGGATCTGACCGGCGTGACCGTGTCCGGGCTCTCGTTTGATTATTACCTCGGCGCGAGCTATACGGCGTATATCGGCGGAGCGGTCGCCTACGCCCTCGGCGACGGTCTTGACGTTTCGGTCACGGGCGGCAGTTACCGTCCGACGATGACCGATACCTCCGCGGCCGGCAGGACGAGCGGATCCGCCGGGGACAAGATCTCCTACGTCGGCGGCGTGATCGGCTTTGTCAACGAGGGAACGGGGCAATCGATCGAATTCGACGATACCACGATCGGGATCACCTTTACCAAGACGGTGAACACCCAACGCGAGCCGTATTTCGGCGCGGCGATCGGGGCGACCTCGAACCAGGCGTACGTCAAGGATAACCGCACGATCACCCTGACCGACGTCGACGTGATGATGAGCGCGAACGCGGCGGCGGCGGCAGGCAAGGAGTACGGCGGTATCCTCGGGACTTCGTGGCTCTCCGCCGACGTTACGATCGACGGCGTGGACGTCGTATCCGCCTCGATCACCGAGAGCAATTCCGCGGCGACCAACTTCGGCGGACTGGTCCACACGGCGACGGGGCACTGGGACGTTCAGGACCTCACCGTGACGAGCGCCAACTTCGACGTGACGGCGACCGGCTCCACCTTCGGGATGATCGCGAACCGGGCATACTCGACCCTGCTCTCGAACGAAACGGCGCTTTACCTGGAACTCGACGACGCGAACTACGATATCGACGCCGTGACCTTTACCGGATCGACCGGGAACTTCTCCTCGTTCGACGAGGTCGTGGCGAACACCCGTTTCAATACCAGGGATATCGTCCGGAACGGCAACGCGGTCGTTTCGATCAAGACGAGTGGCAACGTCGTCAACACGACCGGCAGCCAGAATACCTATCTGAACAAGACGGCGTACGGTCAATCGGCCGTCGGCGCCGCCAATCCCGACGCGCGCTATTACTACAACGTCGCGCACGCGGTCACCAATATCGGGACCGATCCCAAATACAACCTCTACGCATGGAGCGTCAAGCAGTACGCGCACTCCACGCTTTCCGCGTGGTTCGGGTCCCCGTCGTCCACCTTTGCGGGGACGATCGACCTGACCGGGATCTCCTACTATCCCGTCGACCTGTCGGCCAACGTGACCTTCTCGTCGGCAACGGTCAAACTGGATAATATCAAAATGGAAGGGTTCGTCAAAAAAGGGTATTCGGGCGACGGTTCCAGCCGCACGACGCGCTCGGCGAGCCAGCACTATCTGATGCACGCCGCGCTGTTTTTGAACGCGACCGGCGATATCACCGCGACCGGAAGCCCGGCGGGACTGAAATTGCAGGGCAACGTGCCGAAGATCTCGAACGATATCTGCGGGTTCCTGGTCGCCGGAACGTTCGGCGGTACCGATAACCCCAGCCCGACCGTACTGGACGTGACCGACCTGGTGCTCGACGGCGTGTACGTATCGAACGGCGACAACCACTTTACCGACACGACCTACGCGCCGCTTCTGGTCAATAAAGCAAGCCGGAACACGACGGTCACGCTGGACGGCGTGACCGCGCCGAACTACGGCTCGGATCTTGCCGCGTCCAGTCTGCTCGGCGATATGGGCAACTCGACGGCGCACGGCGTTCATCTGACGTTCACCCGCATCGTCCTCGACGGACGGAAAAGTACTTCGACCGACCTCACCGCGTCGGTCTCCCAAGCTCTGGACGACGCTTACGACACGTCGAGGTCGATCTTCAGCCGCGCCACCCTGCTCAACAGTTTCCTGTACGCGGGCGAGAGCTCCGGTACCTACACCTTTACGATCGACGAGGACTGGGACACTTCCACCGGCGATCCGATCCACCACGTCACCTACGGCTACGAGATCACGACCTCGCTCGAACACGCGGGCAAGCAGAACATGTACAGCGGCTCGACCACGATCTTTACCGATCCCTCGGCCCACGACAACGACGATCCGGACAGCGTTTACGATTTCACGGCGTACTTCCAGCGCTACGTTTACGTCGCCACCAATCCGGCGGAATACAAACACGAACTGGCGGTCAACATCACCTACTCCTCGACCATTTCGGGCTTCGGCAAATACGATCAGCCGTTTCTGATCGACAGCGGCGAGAAACTGAAGATCATCGCCAAGATCATCAAGGGCGACGACGTGACGAGTTCGGTGAAGATCAATCTGCCGGGCGACCTCACGGGTTACAACTACCAGACGACGGGATACGGGGAATACCTGTATTCTTTCAGCACGTCGACCTACACGTCCTCCGACGGCGGCGCTCCGTCGATGGTCAACGCGAACGTCCGACGGTATCTTGCCGGGGCGTACTATGCGATCACCGAAGATATCACGCTGTCCTCCGACTACGAGGCGCTCGGACAGACCACCGCCGCCAACCCCGAATACGCCTTCCACGGCGTGATCCTCGGTTCCGGCGGCGCGATCCGGAAGATCACCAACACGTCGACCCAGCCGCTGGTCTACTCTTCGGTCGGCAGCGTGTTCAAGGACCTCGTGGTCCACGTGGCGACCGACGTCAGCGGATCGCACGAGATCCGGCTTTCTTCCGACAATACCACCTATCAGTACGCCAGCGGGCAGACCTCCTACGGCGCTCTGGTGCGGCAGGTCCTCGGCGGCGACAACGTGATCGACGACGTGAAAGTCACCTTTGACACGTCGGCCGAGACCGCCGTCACTTTCGCGTACGAGGCGAGCGGATCGAACCGCGACCGGCTGATCCCGATCGGCGGCTATATCGGCACGCTGGTCAACGGCGGCGTGATCTTCCGCAACGTGACGAGCGCATACGTCGGATTGACCGCGGCGACGACCGCAAACGTCACGGACGCCGGTTACCTCTACGTCAACCCGATCATCGGGCGCGTGCTCGCCGGCTACGCGTTCCGCGAGGCGGACGATTACGCCGTGACGTCGGCGTTCTCGAACGGGACCAAGAACTACGTTCTGTCGGATCTTGACGACGGACTTGCAAAACTTTCGATCACCAATTCGTCCAGCCAGTACACCATCACGGTGCCGAACGGGCAGGCGATGTACGTCCTCGGCGCGATCGTCAACAGCGGCGCCGCCTCGGCGAACTACAACGCGTCGACCGAACAGGCGTACGACGGCATGGGCGACGAAGCGAACGACACGTTCTGGCAGGCGTACCGCATCTGCACCGCGACCCGCGCCGGCGCGACCTACGACTACGTCGGAACGCTCAATCCGGCGTCCGATCCGGAGAGCGCCGCTTGCGCCGACTATACGGCGGCGGGACTTGACCGCTACGATATGAACGGCACCCACTCCGTGACCAAGAAGAGCGGCGAGACCGTCACGCTTCCGAACGGGGACCTGAAAGGGATCCCGTATATCATCCGTACCTATACCGCGAAGAACGGGAACGTTTACTACGCTCGCACTCTGACCCGCCGTACCAACAACAAGATCTCGATCACGAACAATATCGACGTCGCCGCCGGGTTCCGCGGGATCGGCAGCATCTATACCGACGCAACGTCCTACGGGAGCGACCGGGTGCATCTCGGGATCGATACGATGTACGGCAGTACGGGAAGCACGACCATCACCCTGCACATGACGTTTAACGAATACGACGCGTCGGTCACGTCCTACCGCGCCGTGAACGCCAATACGCACATTCCCTACGAGGCGGCGGTGCCCTTCGGCAGCAACGCCGGGTTCGGTCTCTTCAACCGGCTGTATCAGACAGGGTCGACCAACTATATCGAGAACTTTACCCTCTCGGGCGACTTGTATTACGGGCTGCGGGACGTGTCCGACGGCAGCGCCCTGAATTTGACGTACGACAACCTCTCGTCGACTTCGATCCTGAACGTCGGCGCGCTTGCCGGAACGGTCTACACCAACAACACGTCCTCTTTCCAGACCAGTTTGCGGGTCCGCAACGTGACGATCACGGGTCTTACGGTCACGGGACCGAAGTATGCCGGAGGGTTGGTCGGCTGCTTTGCGAACACAGTGGCAAATGCCGACGCAAAATACAAAAGCTACGTCACGAATTGCCCGGTTTCGACCACGACGATCACGGCAGGGCAGGCGGCGGGCAGTTATTTCGGCTACGCCAACGTCGCCGGCAACCAGTCCAGCGCCAGCTCGGCGCGCCTCATCATCTCGGGCGATACGACGCTGGAGAACGGCGTGTCACGGAAGACGACGATCGCCCCGACGGCGATCACCGTCACCGGTTCCTGCCCGGCGGGAACGTGGCTGGAACGTATCAGCCCCACCGCGGGCGGCGTGATCGGCTGCGCCGACGTCGCGTTTGCTGTCAGCGGGAACTACTTCCTCGTCATTCAGCATATCAAGGTCGTCGGCGGCACCATCACCGCGGCGAGATCGAGCGTGACCGACTTTGGAACGAGATCCAAGACGGGTCTGCCGTCCGCGGCGGGGATCATCGGTAAGATCCGTGCCGGCAGAACTTCGGTGACCGACTGCGAGGTCCTGCACGTCGACCTCAACTCCGACGTGACGGGCGGCGTGCTCGGATACGCCGTCATTCCGAAAAACTCGTCCTACGACTTCGAGCGGATCCTGATCGACGGCGACAAGGGCAACTCGACCGTCGCCGCCATGACGGCGCGGGTGCACGCGGGCGGTATCGTCGGCGAGTACTACTCCAAGAACCCCTCGAACTATACGTTCGCGGATCTTACCATCAGAAACTACTCGTTCGTTTCCGAGTACGTCGGCGATTACGGAACGGCGGGCGGCGTCATCGGCCACACCTATATCGAGGCGAGCAACAATAAGGCGTTCCAGTTCCGCAATATCGAGGTGACCGGCTGTACGATGACGGTGGATACCACGGGCGTGAACTATACCAAGCACAAGGGCGTCGGCGGTCTTTTCGGCGCGCTCCAGGGCAACAGCAACAACGCGAAGTACACCGGGTACAACTTCCTCGTGAACAACGTCACCTTTGCGGGTTCCGGGACCGCGAACGCGGGCGCCGTCGTCGGCAACAATATCAGCAACACGGCGAGGATCCAACTGGTCGGCGTCAGCGCGGACGTGGATCCGGGGACCAAGACGCTTACCTGGACCGAAAACAACAACAGCGGCTATTCCGCCTACGCCAACTACTCGCAGGCGACGGCCAATACGGCTTTCACCGCGCTGAGCGGCGCGGGAATGGCCGCGGTCGCCGCACCGTACGCCACGGTGAACCCCGTCTGTACGATCGGGGGACTGAAGATCGTCGGCGACGGCGTCTCGGACGAGATCGCAAACCTGCCGATCCAGTCGATCCTTGCCGGTTACGCGGCAGACAGCAAGCGGTACGCGTACGCCGCCTCCGCCTACTACACGGGCGGTTCGGGCATCACCAACTACACGGCGTTCAACAACGCGAAGTCGGGCGCGATCATCATGTTCTCCGACGAGGCGTACGGCTACGACGGCGACGACGATTTCCCCGTGATCCTGATCGAAACGACCAACGAGGACGATTCGCACAGACTGATCAACAGTTACATCCGGCTGCTCACCAACACCACGTTCAACTTCGGGACCGACGTCGCCGGACAGTTCGAGGTCGCCATCTACAAGATGGCGTACGACGACGAGAACGAAGTCTTCGTCCTGTCCAGCGGCGACGCGAGCTTGAAACGGACGGGCGGCAAGTTCCGGATGATCAACTCGGCGTACGACAGCGGTAAAGCGCAATGCTCGCTGATCGACGTGCGGTTCTTCGACCCGTCCGACGGGACGACGGTGGCGTACCATCTGTATATCCCGGTCTTCATCAAAAAGGTCCTGACCTTTGATTTCGACGTGGCGGCGCTGAGCGGCACCAACTACCTCGAGGGGCAGTACACCTCTCTCTTCGGTCAGCGTCTGATCGCAAACGTCGGCGCGCCGATCACGCTCTACTTCCGCTACACCTACTCGCGGACCGCCGCCGAATGGGAATCCGCCATCAACAACGGTGAGCCGCTGCTCCGGCACTACGGCAAGAAACTGATCCTGCACAAGGCGAACAACAACGAGATCTTAAAGGATTTCGACGAGGGCAAACAGACCGAGACCATCCTGGTCCTGGTGGACAAGAACGACGGCGGAAGACCCTATTACGCCAAACTCAGCGACGCGCTCTCGGACGACGTCATCGACCTGTCGGTCTTCCAGTCGTCGATGAGGATCGACGGGAACGGGGACTACGTCTTCTCGGGCGCCTACTTCATCCCGCTCGACTTCTCGGATATGCTCTCCTATACCGCCTCGGTCGCGGTCGACGGATCGCTCGTCGCCTGCACACCCTCCGAAGCGACGGTCCGGACGTGGCAGGGCTACCGCCTTGCTACCTCCGCCGAACTGGCAAACGGCGGGATCGATAAATACGCGCTCTCGGCGTCTGTTTCCGCCGACGGGACGTACGTCCGCTGCCCCGTCGAGGGCGCACAGATCGTGATCTCGGGTTACGGCTACTGCCGTGCGACCGCCGCCCAACTGGAGGACAACGGGACCGATAAGTACGCGATCACGGCGTCGGTTTCGGGCGAGGGGACCTACGTCGCCTGCGCCGCCGGATCCGCGATGGTCCGGGTGTACGGGCAGGGTTACCGTTCCGCCACCGACGAGGAACTCGGGGACAACGAGATCGACAAGTACACCGTTACGGTCGACGCGATCCCCGGCGGCGAACTCGTCGAAAAGTATTACCTCTCGATCTTCACCGACGACGGCGAGGACCTCGAAGAGGAAGGAGAGGGCGAAGAGGGCGAAGAAGGCGAAGAAGAGGAAGACAAGGGTTACGATCTCTTCCATTACTTCTACGTCACCACGCCCCAGTCGCTCAACGACGGCGTGACCTATCCGGCGCGCGTTATGGATCCGAGCGATCTGTCCGCAATGATCCACCTGGTCATGGGGAAGATCTTCGACCACTCCGATCTGACCATCGTATCGACCTCGCGATACGGTTCTGCTGTGCTGATGACGAGCGGCGGCAACGACGCTCTGATCGTTTCGATGTCGGTGCAGATCGGCCTTTCGGAAAGTCTCGGGGCTTTGCGTAACGAGGTGAAGGGCTACGTCGCCGCCACCGGCTTCTATCAGAGTTTCCTGGTCTACCTGACGCGCAACGAGGGAAGTTCGCAGACCAAAGCGATCCTCGGCAATCCGACGGCGTCGGGCGGTTACGCGGTCGACTACGTGATGAACGGGGAGGCCGACGTCGCGCTCGGCAATTACGCGAACGCCAATATCCACGTGACGCAGATCTATGCGGAGTTCGTGACGGGCAACCTCGGTCCCGCGTTCGCGGGCGAGGGCAACTACGTCGTCGAGATCAACGCCGAGGTCATGCTGGAATATCTGCAGGCGGGTGCGGTGCTGGCACAGTTCCCGGGCAGAAACGGCAATGACGATGACGGCGTGACCCTGTCCGCGTCCTCCAACATCGCGTTCTCCGCCGCGGCGACGTCGTACAGTAAGAACTCGATCAACCGCGAAGAGGATAGTCCCGTGCGTTCCTATTACTCCGAAGCCGAGGTCGACAACGCGACCATCGCCCTCCAGCCTTTCGGCGACAGACAGGGCGACTACACCCCGTACGGTATCAACGCGCTGAACGACCCGCCCGAAACGCTCGAGATCTTCGCGACGATGGACTTTACCCCGATCTATCGGCAGGTGAACGGACACTATACCAGCGCGGTCGTTACCGCCACCCTGCGGCAGAAGCAGAACGACGGTTCCTACTCCGAATACGATCTCACGGATATCGACCAATATATCACGTCGTTCTCCGTCGGCGAGTACGAGGCGACGACCACAGGGGAGCATCCGAAGTCCTATTCCGTCACCATCCCCGCCGGCAGTACGACCGTCGGCGCCGTTTCGATCGAGTTCCCGCACATCTACTTCTCGGTCAAGACGTTCCCGCCCGGATCCGATCCGGAATTCGAGGGCTTCTATTACGGCAACTACCGTCTGACCGTGACCATCGTTCTGCTGGACGAACACGGCGACGAGATCGCGGCGTCCAAGGCGTCCGACTACGTGATCTACACCAACGCAAAGGTCCGTCCGAGTTACATTCCCGCCGTCGTCGGACCGTGATCCGGCCCCGACCGACGTTCCCACCATTTTCCCGGTGCAAACCACCTTTCATACCGGAGAAAAACCGCAAAAAACCGCAAAAAACCGCACCCCCGCAAACGGCGGGCGCCCGGAACATTCCGGGCGCCCGTTGTTTTTCTTATCCGCCGACCGAATAAAAAAGCCCCGGAGCGATCCGGGGCTTTTCGTTTTACGGGAAATTACTTGTTCTTCTGGCTCTCCTCGACGGCGACCGCAACGGCGACCGTCGCGCCGACCATCGGGTTGTTGCCCATACCGATCAGACCCATCATCTCGACGTGCGCCGGAACAGAAGAGGAACCCGCGAACTGCGCGTCGCTGTGCATCCGTCCCATCGTGTCGGTCATACCGTAGCTGGACGGACCGGCGGCCATGTTGTCGGGGTGCAGGGTCCTGCCCGTACCGCCGCCCGAGGCGACCGAGAAGTACTTGACGCCGTTTTCGACGCACCATTTCTTGTAGGTGCCGGCGACGGGGTGCTGGAAGCGGGTCGGGTTGGTCGAGTTACCGGTGATCGAAACGCCGACGTGCTCGAGTTTCATGATCGCCACGCCCTCCGGCACGTTGTCGGCGCCGTAGCAGCGGACGTTGGCGCGGGGTCCCTGCGAGTAGGCGGTCTTCGACACGACCTTGACCTCTTCGGTGTAGGGGTCGAACTCGGTCTTGCAGTAGGTGAAGCCGTTGATGCGGGAGATGATGAACGCGGCGTCCTTGCCGAGACCGTTCAGGATGACCTGCAGGGGGTTCTTACGCACTTTGTTCGCGTTCAGCGCGATCTTGATCGCGCCCTCCGCGGCGGCAAAGGACTCGTGACCCGCGAGGAAGCAGAAGCAGCTGGTCTCCTCGGAAAGCAGCATCGCGCCGAGGTTGCCGTGGCCGAGACCGACCTTGCGGTTCTCGGCGACCGAACCGGGGATGCAGAACGCCTGCAGACCGATACCGATCGCGGCGGCGGCGTCAGACGCCTTTTTGCAGCCCTTTTTCAGGGCGATGGCGGCGCCGACGGTGTACGCCCAGACGGCGTTCTCAAAGCAGATCGGCTGGGTCTCGCGGACGATCTTGTCGCAGTCGATGCCGGCGGCAAGGGTGATGTCGCGGCACTCCTCGATCGAGTTGATGCCGTACTCTTTCAGGGCGGCGTTGATCTTGTCAACTCTTCTTTCGTATCCTTCAAACAATGCCATATCGCTCGTCCTCCTTATTTCTTCCGGGGGTCGATATAGGTGACCGCGTCGGCAAATCTGCCGTAGGTGCCGATCGACTTGTTATATGCGGTGGTGGGGTCGTCGCCGCGCTTGATGAAATCGGTCATCTTGCCGAGCGAAACGAACTCGTATCCGATCACCTGGTTGTCGGCGTCAAGCGCCATCCGGGTGACGTAGCCCTCCGCCATCTCAAGGTAACGCACGCCTTTCGCCTTGGTGCCGTACATGGTACCGACCTGCGAGCGGGTCCCCTTGCCGAGGTCCTCGAGCCCCGCGCCGATGACGAGGCCGCCCTCGGAGAACGCAGACTGGGTCCGCCCGTAGACGATCTGCAAAAACAGTTCGCGCATCGCGGTGTTGATCGCGTCGCAGACCAGGTCGGTGTTCAGCGCCTCGAGGATGGTCTTGCCGGGCAGGATCTCTGCCGCCATCGCGGCGGAGTGGGTCATACCGGAGCAACCGACGGTCTCGACTAGCGCCTCTTCGATGATGCCCTTTTTGACGTTCAGGGTCAGTTTGCAGGCGCCCTGCTGGGGAGCGCACCAACCGATACCGTGGGTCAGACCCGAGATGTCGGTCACCTCTTTCGCCTGGACCCATTTTCCCTCTTCGGGAAGCGGGGCGGGACCGTGATCCGGACCCTTGGCGACGGTGCACATCGCGGCGACGTCGCTTGACATCGCGTATTCACACTTGCTCATGTTCAACTCTCCTTTTCGTTTGATCCGATCCGACGGCGTCAGGCGATGATCTCGCCCTCGGTCGCGCCGAACGCGGCGTTGGACTCGTCGGTATCAATGTGCATAGCGGGGGAAAACTTCGGGCTGACGCGGACCACCACGTCGTCGAAGATCAGGGGACGGAGCCCGTTGACCTTGACTTTGACGATCTGCTTGTCCGCAAGACCGAATTCCGCGGCGGTCTCGGGGGTTAAGTGGATGTGACGCTTCGCCGCGATCACGCCCTCCGAGATCTCGATCTCGCCGCACGGCCCGATCAGTTTGCACGCGCCGCTGCCGGCGATGTCGCCGCTCTCGCGGATGGGCGCTTTCACGCCGATGGTGCGCGCGTCGGTCAGCGAAAGTTCGACCTGATCGGCGCTCCGTTCGGGACCGAGGATGCTCGCGGAGAGCTGTCCGCGTTCACCGACGACCGTGACCTTTTCCTCGCAGGCGAACTGCCCGGGCTGGGAGAGGTCCTTTTTCTTGGTCAGCTGGTGACCGGCGCCGAACAAGATGTCGACGTCCCGGCGGGTGAGATGAACGTGACGCGCGGAGGTTTCCACAATAATCTTTGCCATTGTTTGTTCTCCTTTATCTACTCGTATTTTTCTTCCGGCGAATATTATACCATAACGAAAGAAAAAAGTAAATGCGCAGAAAAGATAATCTCGCGTCGGAATAAAAACAAATCTTCGGCAAAAACTATCAAAACGAAAAAAACTGACGGGCAAGGGGGATACGCGGATGGGGAAGACCGAAAACGGGGAGACCGAAAAGAAAAGCGGGCAAAAGGAGCAAAGCGACCTTCTGCCGGGGGGCGGAGGGGTCGCGGCGGAGAACGGGCGCGAGTGTTTCTACTGCCTGAACGTGATCGGGCAGATCGAGGGGCATTACGTCCAGGAAAGCAACCAGAAGACCACAAAATACGAGCATCTGATCCCGCTGCTCTTCGCCCTGGAGGAGGACGAGCGGATCGACGGGATCCTGATCCTGCTCAACACGATGGGCGGGGACGTCGAGGCGGGGCTCGCCATCTCGGAGGTGATCGCCTCGCTCGACAAGCCGACCGTTTCGGTGGTGCTGGGCGGCGGACATTCCATCGGCGTCCCGCTCGCCGTGTCGGCGAAACGGTCGTTCATCGTCCCCTCCGCCACCATGACCGTCCATCCCGTCCGCACGACCGGAACGGTCATCTCGGCGCCGCAGAGTTTCGAGTATCTTCGCGATATGCAGGAGCGGATCGTCCGGTTCGTCGTCGAGCATTCGCGGGTCGAGCGCGCCCGCTTCGAGGAGGTCATGATGCGCACCGACCAGATGGCGAACGACATCGGCTCGGTCCTGGACGGCGAGGCGGCGGTCGCCTGCGGTCTGATCGACGGGATCGGCGGGATCCGGGAGGCGCTTGCCGCCCTGCGCGAGATGGCGGGGATCCCCGCGCCGCCGCCCCGGCGCGATCACTCTCCGACCGCCTGATCATCCTGTCACGCAACGAGTGACAAAAAGGAAAAAGGTAAACGGATAAATAACAACGGAAGAAAACGCACAATAAGGTCTGTGATTTGGAAAATCGCGGACCTTATTTCTTTTTTCGGCGTGCTATAATAGTCACGCAACAGGTGAAAAGCGTGACGCCTGACGCATCGATCGCCGCCGCAGGACACGGCAGGTACAGACCGCTTTGGTTTCTTTTGGACCGGGTAGTCGGCGGGGCGATCCCAAAAAAGACGAGGGGAGGGGAAACGGGATGACCGAGGAGCCGGGGATCGGCGCGACGTGTCCCGCCGACGCACCGGAGCGGCTGATCCGCTATTTCCGGGAGAGCGCCGCCGGGGGAGAGCTGCCCACCTTTTCGGGTGCGGCGGAGTTGCTCGGGGTCGACGTTGCGACGCTCGGGGAGTGGAAAGAAAACGATCCGGCGTTTGCCCGCGCCTACGCGGAGTGCCGCGCGGTCCTTGCCGACCATCTGCTCCGGCAGGGGCTGCAGAAACGCTACGACGCCTCGCTCGTCAAATTCCTGCTCCCCTCTTTCGGGGTGGGGACCGACGGGGACGAGGGACCCGACGAACTCTCGGTGAAGATCGAGGTCCTCGAGGGAGGGATCCCGAAAAATGCCGTCTGAGGGCGTCCGTTTCAAGGTGACGCCGCGGCAGAGGGCGTTCATTGCGGCGCCCGAGCGGGAGGTCCTGTTCGGCGGGGCGGCGGGGGGAGGCAAGTCGTTCGGGCAACTGATCGACGCCTTCCTCTACGCGCTGAAATACCCGCGTTCCAAACAGCTGATCCTGCGCCGTACCTACCCCGAACTCGAAAAGTCGCTCATCCGGGTCAGCCAGGCGATCTTCCCCCGTTCGGTCTATACCTACAACGGGAGCAGCCACGTCGGGCGCTTCAAAAACGGCTCGCTGATCGACTTCGGTTATTCGGCGAGCGAGGCGGACGTCTTTCAGTACCAATCGGCGGAATACGACGTCATCCGCTTTGACGAACTGACCCACTTTACCGAGTTCCAGTACGTCTATATGCTCTCCCGGCTCCGGGGGGTCAACGGCTACCCGAAGCAGATCAAGGCGAGCACCAATCCGGGCGGGATCGGTCACGCTTGGGTGAAGGAACGGTTCGTCGATCCCTCGCCCCCCGATACGTCCTTTATCGGCGAGGACGGGGGAAGCCGGATCTTCCTCCCCGCCAAGATCGACGACAATCCCTTTCTCACTCGGGCGGACCCCGCGTACAGGGAGCGCCTCCTCGCTCTGCCGGAGGATCAGAAACGCGCGCTCCTCTACGGGGACTGGAACCTGCTGGAGGGCAGGTTCTTCCGGGAGTTCCGCTATGATCTGCACACCGCGGATCCATTCCCGATCCCGGCGCATTGGCGGAAATACCGGACACTCGACTACGGACTTGACCGGCTCGCCTGTCTTTGGGCGGCACTCGATCCCGACGGCAACGTCTGGATCTATCGGGAGGTCTGCCGCTCCGATCTCATCATCTCGGACGCCGCCCGCGCCATCCTCTCGGCGGAGGGAGAGGGGGAGAGGATCTACGCGACCCTCTCGCCCCCGGACCTCTTCGCCCGGAGCCAGGAGAGCGGACGCTCGCGCGCCCTGCTTTTCGCGGAGTACGGCGTGCATCTGACCAAGACCGAAAACGATCGGGAAACGGGCTGGCTCGCGGTCAAGGAACTGTTGAAAGAGGAGGGGGACCGTCCGCCCCGGCTCCGGATCTTCCGGACCTGTACCGAACTGATCCGGTGCCTTTCCATGATCGAGTGCGATCCGGCGCGACCGGGGGACGTGCGGAGCGAACCTCATCGCCTGACCCACGCCCCCGACGCGCTCCGGGGCTTCGCGATCTATTACGCGCGCCCCGATCCGGCGGAGGAGCGCGTCCGGCAACGGCGCTGGACGCCCGATCAGTGGGAGGACTACGAAAACGCCGACCCGGCGGGGCGGGAATACCTGCTTCGCCGGTACGGCAGACCCGAGTAAAAAGCAAAGGAGAATACGAATTTGAAAATTGAGGAAGGCGTTTCCCGGCTCTCCTTTTTCTCCTCGCTCTACGAGGAGGCGAAGGAACGGCTCTCCGGGATCGGCGAGGCGCTCGAAAGACACGAAATGCAGTACCGGGGCGACGACAGGATCGACGGCTCGGCGGAGCGGGCGAGCGCCGTCCGGAACATCACCTACGAGATCGTCGAGAGCCAGGTGTCCTCCGATATCCCGCAGCCGAAAGTCACGGCGGCAAAGTACAGCGAGGAGCGCGAACGGCTCGCCCACGCGATCGAGCGGCTCTGCGTTTCGGTGCGGGACGAGCTGCCGTTCGAGGAAATGAACGACCTGGACGAACGCTTCACCTACGTCTACGGCGGGAGCGTGTGGCTGGTCGAATGGGAGGAGGACGAAAGGGGACGCGGCGGCGTCCGCGTCGAGTGCATCTCCCCCCGCGATTTCTTCCCGCAGCCCGAACTTTGCCGCATCGAGGATATGGAATACTGCTTCTTCCGTTTCGACACGACCCGCGAGGAGATCTGCCGCCGCTACGGCATCAGTCCCGAGGTCGCGCGCGAGGCGGAACGCGAGGGGTCGTCCGAGGGGATCGGCGAGACCGTGACCGTCGTGGTCTGCTACTACCGCGGCGAGGACGGCGAGATCTGCCGCTTCGCCTTTTCGGGCGACGCGGTGCTCGAGGACGCCGTCGGCTACTTCCGGCGGAGGATCGGGGACCGGCACGCCGACGCCGAGCGCGTTTCGCGACCGGTTCCCCTGACGTCGGGGGACGAGATCCGCCCCGTCACGGCGTACCTGCGAGAGGACGGGAGCGTCGGGCGCGTCCCGACCGTGCTCCCGTACTACGAGATCCGGGAGTTCCCGATCGTCATCCGGCGGAACACCGCCGCCGAACGCCGCCTGCTCGGTCAGTCGGATTGCGGTTTTATCCGCCCGCAGCAGCAGGCGATCAACAAGGTCGAGTCCCGCATCCTGCAAAAGCTGATGCGCGGGTCGGTCACTCCCATCGTTCCCGAGGACGCGCAGATCTCGGTCAACAACAGCGTCTTCGGTCAGGTGATCCGTCTCCGACCCGGCGAAAGTGCCGCGCAATATGGAAAAGTTGACACCACCCCCGATATCTCGCGCGACGTTCTGGAGGCCGAGCGGCTCTACGATCAGGCAAAGCGGATCGTGGGCATCTCGGACACCTATCAGGGGATGGATACCAACGTCGGCAATATCTCCGGGGTCGCAAGACAGCTCCAGGTCTCGCAGACGGCGGGACGGCTGGAGAGCAAGCGGCGGATGAAGAACGCCGCCTACGCGAAACTCGACCGGCTGATCTTTCTCTACTACCTCTCCTACGCCGACGAGGCGCGCGATCTGAGTTACCTCGACGCGTGGGGAAGGGAACAAAACGTCAGTTTCAACCGCTACGATTTCTACCGTTTCGATCCCGCGCGCGGCGTCTGGTGCGTGGACGACCGCTTCCTCTTCTCCGCCGATCTCGGACAGGGGGCGCAGGTCGGGCGCGAGGCGCTCTGGGAGCGCAACCTCGCCAATTTGCGGGCGGGAACGCTCGGCGACCCGACCGACCCCGGCACGCTGCTCCGCTACTGGCAGCAGCAGGAGAGGGCGCACTACCCGTTCGCACGGGATCAGGTCGAATACTTCCGGGGTTTTACGAAAGGAAAGGAGGTGGAACGGGATGAGCGTCAGATCGCTCCTTTCGACGATCTTCGGGTCGAGCCGGAAAACGACGACGGCGTCGACCGACCTGAGCAAGCGTCTTGAGGGGAAAAACCGCTCGCTCACCTACGGCGAGTGGGTCAGCCGGTACGGCGAAAACGAAACCGGCGACAAACTGAAAAGCGCCCGCACGAAACTGGCGAAAAGCGACCCCGATTACGGCGCGGCGGCGGAAACGCTCTCCGACCGGGGACTATCCGAAACGGGGTACGCGAGCTATCTGCGCGAGCGGAACAAAGCGGCGTACCGCGCCGCAAAAGAGAAAGCGGACGCAGCGGGCGAAGAGCGCGCGAAAAACGACCGCAGCGGGTATCTTTCCTACCTTGAAAACTGGGAGGCGGAGCAGGACAGATTGATGCAGAAGACCCTGACCGCCTTATCCGAGAGCAAGACGTCCGGGATAGACGCCGCCTACGCCGACGCGCTCTCCGCGGGGCTTACCGACGAGAGGGCAAGGATCGTGTCCCGGCTCGCCCCCTCGGTCGCACGGTACGGGATGCGTCGGCTCCGCGAGGGGGTCGCGGGGGTCCTCTACGTCAGCGTGACGGCGGGGCTCTCGGGCGCCGAAGCGGAACTGTTGGCGCGCGCCTGCGGGATCTCGCGGGCGGACGCCGAAAAACTGCGGCAAACGGTCGACACGTCGTTCACGGGCAAAACCGTCGTCGGCACGGACCGTTGGGAATGATCCGAATAGAAAACGAGGGGAGGTGATCGGATGAAGAACGGGAACACGGAACAGAAAAAGAACCCCTACGCCACCAACCGCGGCGGGAGGATCCAGGCGCCGAACGTCGAACGCGAAAAGCCGACGGCGACGGTGATCCGCCCCGCGGGCGACGGCAGAGCGTAAACCAAGCGACGAAAGGAAAACGACATGAACGAAAACGAAACCAAACGGGAGCCCGAGGAAACCGCGCTCCCCGCGACGCCGGAAGAGGTCCCCGCGCAAGCACAGGCGAGCGCGACCGACGAGGCACCGGGCGACCCCGCGCCGAAAGACCCCGCCGAAGCGGAGGACGACGAGATCTACCGCAAGCAGGCGGAGGAGGACCTCGCCGCCCTGATCCGGCTGGATCCCGAGGCGGCGAACTACCGCCATCTCGGGGAGATGCCCGGGGCGCTCCGCTTTGCCGAACTCCGGGGGCTGGGGCTCTCGGTCGAGGAGGCGTATTACGCCGTCCGGGGCTCTTTCGGTGAAAAATCCTCCCCCGACCGGGGCGGACGGGCGCACCTGCACGGTTCGGTGCCGGGACGCGCCGCGGCGGGCGGCATCGGGATGACCGTCGGCGAGATCGAGCAAGCCAGGCGGCTTTTCCCGGGTCTTCCCGACCGCGAGATCGCGTCGCTGTGGCGCCGCGTGAACGAAAACTGAAAAACCAAGAAAGGACAGAGAAAGCATGTACAAACTCGTAAAGATCCTCTCAGGACGGGGCAACGAAGCGGAGAGCCGCACCGTTACGGTGACGGCGCTCTCGGCGGCGATCGCCGCCGGCACTCCCGTCAACATCGCGGCGGGGGTCGTGACCCCCCTGACCAACTCCACCACCGTCCTCGCGACCCATATCGTCGAGCGGGCGGCGGCGTCCGGGGCGACCTCGGTCTTGGTGACCGACCTGCTTCCCGGGATGGTGTTCGAAGCGCCGCTGACCGCCGCCATCGGTTCGATGAAGGTCGGCGGGGAATACAAGATCTCCGCGTCGGGCGTTTCGGCGACCGCGGTCGCCAGCTCGGTGCGCGGCGCCATCCTCTTCGATCCCGCCGGGGCGGCGGCGTCGGGGGACAAGGTCCTCGTGACCTTCCCGCTCGCCTGAACCGAATTTGACAGAAAGGAAAGAAACGAATGTCGATCGTATACGCGAAATCTTCGGGTCTGGTGAACGCCCAGATCGGGAAACTCGAGACCCCGATCAAAATGATCATCGAGCACGAGTCGGACAACCTCACCAAGCAGGGGGGCGTCCGCGACTGGCTCTTCAACGTTGAAAGCTCCGACCGGTTCGGAGAGACCGTCGTCGGTCAGAACGAGTTCGGCGTCTTCACCTCGGTCGAGGAGGGCGCCGGCGCCGAGAACGACGATATGGCGGAGACCTACAAGAAGTTCATCGAACACATCCAGTTCATGAAGGAGTTCACCGTCACCGCCGAGATGATGGAGGACGCCCGCTACGGGGTCGCCGCCGACGCCAAGCGCCGCGCCGAGAACTTTACCCGCGCCTACTTCAAGACGCAGAACAAGATCTGCGAGTACGCGCTCGCCAACGGCACGGCGTCGTCCGGCACCTTTGCGAAAGCGAAACTCGACCTGACCACCCCCGACGGCTACCCGCTGTTCAGCTCCTCGCACGTGTGGGGCGGTCAGCGCGCGTCGGGCACGCAGGCGAACTACTTTTACGGCGACGTCTTCAACTACACCGACGCCAACTCCAACCGCGTCGCCTCGACTGCGGTCTTCGAGGAGGCGCTCGCCTCCCTTGCCGTGAAGCTCCGCAATATGAAAGACGAGAACGGCGAACCCCTCGGCTACACCGCCGACACCCTGATCCTGCCCGGCAACCGTCCCGCCGCCGAAATGATCGCCAAGAAGGTCTGCGGCTCCGACGGCGCGCTCGGCAACGGCTACAACGACATCAACCTGCACTACGGGAACTGGAACGTCGTGATCCTGCCCGGCTGGCAGACGTCCGACGACCGCTGCATGATCATGTCGAGCGAGGCGAACAAGAACCTGGCGGGCAACCTCTTCTTCAACCGGATCCCCCTGACCGTCACCAACTGGGTGGACAACCACACCGGCAACTATATCTGGAACGGCAGATGCCGCTTCGGGGTCGGGTTCGGCACCTACAAGCACATCCTGCTCGCCGTCGACAGCGCGAGCTCGGTCTCGGGAGCGACCGCGATATGACGGTCGGGGAGTTGCAGGCGGAGGTCGCCTATCTCGGATTTGAGACCCGGCTGAACGACGAGCCGATCCGCCGCGGGTTCATCCCGGCGCTCAACCGCGGGATCGCGGAACTCGACGTATTTCTGCCGCGGACGGCGCGCGTCACCTTTTACCACCGTCCCCCCGCCGATCTGCTCCCCTCTTTCTCCCCGATCCGGAAAAGCCCGGGGGAGATCGTCACGGTCTCCCTCCCGGACACGACCCGGTCGTTTTCCGCCCGGGTCTCGGGGTCGGGGACCCTGACCCTCCGGGACGGATCCGGGGACGCGAGTTTCCCCTTTTCGACCGGGCGACGGACGGCGACCTTTTGCCGCGGGGTCACGGGGAGCGGCACGCTCTGTCTTTCGGGCGACGGGGAGTGCGACCTGCTTTCGGTGCGCGCCCTCGATCACGACGCCGCCGACGGGCTGTTTGACGAAACGGGGATGCTCGCCTACCGCGTGCGCGACGCGCGGCCGGACTTCGGGTCGTTCGCGCCCCCGTTCGTCGAGTATCGCGGCGCGCCCTACGCCGGAGAATACCGGACGGCGGACGGGATGCTCCTGCTTCCGGCGACGGCGCCGGAGGGGGAGTACACGGCGGTGATCCGGCTCCTGCCTCCCCGGCTCTCGGAGGAGGACGGGAGCGACGCCGAGATCCCGCTCGACGGCTCGCTTATCGCGATGCTCCCCGAGCTGATCGCCTCGTTCCTCTGGCTTGACGACGCGCCCGACAAGGCGCGGTTCTACTACGAAGCGTACCTGCGCAAAAACGCCGCG
Organism: uncultured Clostridia bacterium; assembly: GCA_946404035.1. GTDB lineage: Bacteria > Bacillota > Clostridia > Oscillospirales > CAG-272 > UBA1740. The sequence goes on from CAMJCC010000002.1 coordinate 37,186, forward strand.
TTCCGCGCCTCGCACAGACGCCCGGACCGCGACCTCTCGGTGCGCGGGAACGGCTGGTAAGGGGGTGGTCGGATGGCTCGTGTGATCCATCGCCGGGTCGGCGCCTCCTCCGGCTTCGACCCCTCGGGCGAGGGCGGCAGACCCGTCGAAGCGCGGAACCTCTTCCGCGACTATTCGGTCGCGGGCGGACCCGCCTGGCGGACCGTGCCGGGGTTCCGGCTCCACGCAAGTTTTTCGGGCAAGATCAACGGGATCTTCCCGTGGGGCGCGGGGGTCCTGCGCGCGGACGAAACGCCCTGCCTGCTCTGGCTGGTGCACGCCGGGACCGCCCTCTACCTCGTCCGGTCGGACGACGGGACCAAGCGCGAGATCTCCGGCGTGACCCCGGCGGATCACGAGAGCCGGGGCTGCTTTTTCGACGGGTGGTTCTATCTTCTGGACGGGACCAACTTCGTCCGGGTCCGCTCTGCCCCGCAGGAAAACGCCGACCCGGTCCTCTACGGCGAGACGGTCGGCGGATACGTCCCGACTTGTTATCTCAACGGCGAGCCCTACGAGCCGGCGAACCTCCTGACGGGCACCTACCGGATCGCGGCGGACCTGTCGGATCCTGCCGGCTCGGCGGGGACCGACTTCCGCTACGGGCGCGCGGGCAGGGAGGGGGAGGCGATCCTGCTCTCGGCGTCCGACGCCGCGGGGGAGGTCTATCTGCCCGAAACGGTCTCCCTTGACGGCGCGACCCTGCGCCTGACCGAGATCGGCGCGCACGCGTTCGACGGGAACCTGACCGTGACGGGCGTGGTCTGTCCCGACGGGATCACGTGCATCGGCGCCTCGGCGTTCCGGGGCTGCACGGCTCTTACCGCCTTTTCGGGCGGCGGGGAACTGACCCGGATCGGGTTAAGCGCGTTCCGCGGCTGTACCTCGCTTGCCACCGTCGTCTTCCCGGGGACGCTCAAACTGGTGCAGAGCTACGCCTTTTACGATTGCCCGTCGCTCTCCGCCCTCCACTACGGGGGCGACGATTTTGCCTCCGAGGTCGGCGTTTCGATCCTCGGGAACGCGTACCTTTCCGCGCTCACGCCGATCAACGGCTCGGACGGCGCGTCGGAGTTCGGGGACGCCTACACGCTGGCGCTGGACGCACCGGCGGACCAGGTGGTCGGGGTCACGTTCAACGGCGACCTGATCTGGACCAACCGGGGCGATCCGATCTACTCGGTCAAGACCCGGAGCGGGAAAGCCGTTTCGGTCACGGTCAAGACCACCGACAAACGCAAACTCAGCGGCGGGCGTCTTGTCGTGACGGTATCCGCGCCCTCCCGCCGCGCGGGGACCGAGACCGTGTCCGACGCCCTGCCCCGGTACGTCGGGGAGATCCCCGACCTGATCCGGCGCTGCCGGCTGATCACCGTCTTTGACGGGCGGCTGTTCCTGTCGGGCAATCCCGACGTTCCCGACACGGTCTTCTACTCCTGCCGGAGCGCCGCCGGGTCGATGGAGGGGGGATATTACGGCGTCTATCAGTATTTCCGCGACGGAGCGGGGCGCGACGCCGTCGCCTCGCTCGTCGCCGGGCCCGACGCGCTGACCGTCTTCACGACCGGGGAGGGGCGCGGCGGCGTGTTCCGCCACGTGGCGAACTCCACCGGGGATGACCAACTCCCCCGGATCTACCCGCGCGAGAGCGGCAACGACCTGCCCGGCGCGGTCGGGGACGCGATCCTCTACCGCGACGCGCCGGTCTTCGTCACGTCGAGCGGGATCTGGAGCGTGCTTGCGAGCGGTCTTCGCTACGAGCGCAGCACCGTCTGCCGCTCCGAGGCGATCGCCTCGCTTTTCCCGGTCGATCCCGCGTCGGTGCGGCTCGCCGTCTGGGACGGCTATCTTGCGGTCTTCCTCCCCGGCGGGGAGGTGTTGCTCGGCGACGGGCGGCAGAGGAGGGAACAGCCCTCCGAGGGGACCGGGTTCGAGTGGTGGCGGCTCTCGGGGATCGGCGGGCATACCGACGACCACGCGGTCTACCGCTTTTCGTCCGCGCTCCCCTCGGGCGCATTCGCGCTCGGGGTCGCGCTCGCGCCACCCGAGTTGCAGGATATCGAGGCGCAGGGGACGGTCGTCGACGAGGCGGGCGTTCTCTCGGTCACGGTCGGCTCGGCGCGCTACGCCGTCTACGGCGGGCGTGAGATGGCGGGCGGCACGCTCGCCCCGCCCTGTGCCGTTGCGGCGCAGGGAGAGGAACTGTTCTTCGGGACCGAAACGGGCGGACTTTACCGCTTCAATACCGACAAGCGCGGCGTTCCGCCCACGTCGGAACTCTCCGGGATGACGGCGGACGACGTCGCCCGCTACCGCCGGGAGCATCCCGGCGAGATCGCGCCCGAATGGTACGAGTTCGCGGGGCATCCCATCCCGGTCACGCTGCAGACGGCGTCGGACGACGGCGGGCTGCCCACCGGTCGGAAAAACACGGTCGCGGGGTCGGCGTTCCTCGACCTTGACCGGCTGCCGCGCTCGGCGTTTTTCCTGACCGTGCAAAGCGACGGGAAAACCCCCGCCGAGACCTTTTCGGTCAACGCGGGCGGCGCGGACTTTACCTCCGTCGACTTTTCGGCGTTCTCGTTCTCGCCCTGCGGGGAGGGAACGGCGACCTTCCGGGAAAAGTGCCGCCTCTGGCACCGCAAACGCTACCTGATCCGAAGCGAGGCGCTCCACGCTCCGCTCTCGGTGCGCGCGATCCTCTACCGGGCGGAGGACGCCGGAAAGGTCAAATAAACGCCCCACCAAAAGAAAGGAGTGCTCCCCGCCGGGGGCGGGGAGCGGACGAATATGCCGATCGCACAACTGACCGAAAACGAAATGACGGCGCAGGGGGTGGTTTCGCTCCCCAACCGCCCGAACGGCGACCCCGCCTCGGGCGGAGAGGCGCTCTCCGCCGCCGCGCTGAAGGAGCGGTTCGACCGTCTTCCGCGCTATATCGCCGCACGGCTGAACGCCGTGATCGCGGCGCTGAACGCCGACCCCGCGGACGACGAGGGGGCGATCGCGGGGATGATCCGCACCGGGCTGTTCCCCGGGGAAAACGACGGGCACACCTTAGCTGACCTGTTTACCGACATTCTGAACGGCGACCTCGCGGGGTACCTGTCGGTCGGGAACGGGTCGCTGACCGAGGGGCTTGCGCGTAAGGAGGACACCTTTCTCGTGTCGACCTGCTCGGACGATACCCTGACCCCGTCGGACCAGGTGGAATACCGCTGCGGCACGCTCTCGGAACTCTCGCTCTCGCTGCCCGAAAACCCCTCCCCGACCTTCTGCTGCGCGATCGTCTTCGACACGCCGGAGGGGAACGGGAGCGCCTCGCTCGACTACCCGGAGGGGATCCGCTGGTCGGGCGACGATATCGCGGACGGGGAACTGCTGCTCTTCGGGGAGCGGCACTACACCGTCTTCCTCTGGTACGACGGGGCGTGGGAGGCGACGGTGCGGGGGGTGGATCTGTGAGCCGGTTGCAGCGGCTGATCCGGGTGCTCGCCTGCCGGACCGGGCTCCGGACGGGAAACGGCGTTCGAACGACGGGCGACCTCCCCCTGACGGGGCAGGGGACCTTCGGCGGTTTCCCGCTCCCCGATTACGGCGTCTACGGCGCTGCGAGGGTAAACGGTACGCCCACGCCGGGGACGCCCGCCGAGCCGAGTTTCGTCGGCGAGGCGACTTTGCCCGACGGCACGGCGGCTCTTTCGCTGGTTTTCACGACGGCGGGACCCGACGGGACGGCAGATCGGCGCACCGCGACCTTTCCCGGGGTCGAGCCGCTCCGCGCCGCCTCCGGGGTATCTGACGAGATCAGCTTCAAAGACGGAAAACTGATCCGCCGGATCGGGGTCTGCACCGATCCCGTCCCCCAGTCCGGGCTGGATACCTCGTACGGAAGCGGGTATCCCTCGGTCGGGATGCTGATCGGGGACGGGACGACCGTCCCGGACGCCCCGCATCTTCTGTCGACCCATTGGAGGGAGGTCCGCAGCAGCAACCTCGTCTTCGGCACCGACGTCGGGATGGCGATGCGCCTCGGGATGATCTACGTCAACCTGCCGCGCTCGCTTTACCGCAAATACGTCAAGGGATGCGTCGGGGAAACGGAGGAGAGCGGCGACGCGCTTTTGCCGTCGGTCGATCCCGGTACGTACCGCTGCGATTTTTTCGACGGGACCAGCCGCGTGTTCACCCTGACTTCTCCGATGAACGGCGTCGAATACTGCCGCGACGTCCTTGCCGTTTCGCGGAGCGGGGCGGTGTTGAAACGCAAAACGGCGCTCTACGCGTTCACGGGGGAGGAGGAGCCGACCGTCCGGACCAATTACGGCTCGACCGGCAAAACGCTGTTCCTCTTTGACAAGGAGGACTTCGGCGCGGACCCCGACGGGGACGAGCCGCTCTCGTCGCACTTCCTTTATGCGGATACGACCCCGACCAAAATGATCCGCAACTACGCGAACACTCCCGCGTTCTGCGACGACGGCGACCTCTGGTATTTCTACGTTCCCGGGGTATCGACCCTCGCGGATTTCCAGGCGTATTTATCCGACCTTGCGGAAACGGAGGAACCGGCGACCCTGGTCTACCCCGTGGCGGAGCCGGACGAGATCACGCTGTCTTCCTACGCCGCAGACACCGGAACGGTATCGACCGTCCCGCTTCTTCCCGGGATCACCGACGACGAGGCGTTCGACGGGGAGGACGGGCTGACCCTGATCCCCGCGATGCGGGAGTTTCTTGCCGACGAGAGAAACGCGGGGCGGGAGGTACGGTTCTACTACGTTCTGCCCGCCGCCGAGGTGACCGAGACCGCCCTGACCCTCCCGGTCTTACACGCGGGAGAGGGGTCGACGACCTTCACCGCCGCGTCGGCGGAGCCGGGCGGGGTCGCCCCCGTTTCGGGATACTTTACCGCCCTGGCGGAAGACACACCCTGAAAGGAGAGTTATGAACGAATACAGATTGACGGATGAGGGACGGCTCGAGAGCTTTTCGGGCAGGGTCCTTCGCCACGACGGTCGGGTCTACGTCAACCCGAAACAGGAGGTTTTGCGGGCGGCGGGGTACAAACCCCTCCTCCGCGACCCCGTCCCGGCGGACGCCGGGCAAAAGGACGAACGGGGGACCCCCGTCGTCTACGCGCCGGTCTATACCGACGTCGGCGACGCGATCCGGCTCTCGTACGAAAGGGGGGACTATCCCGATGATGAAGATTAAGACCGTCGGGGACAGCTACGCCCTGATCTCGGGCGCCGCCGACCCCGGCGAGAACGGACGTATCCCGCTTCGGGTCGCGGGGGAGGGGATCGCGGCGCTGTCCGTAAACGGGCGCGGCTTTCCGCTCATTGACGGGGTCGCGCGCGTGCCGGTCACGGCGTTTGCGACCGGCTCCAACCGCATCTCGCTCCGCAAAGCCGACGGACGGACCGTCCCCTGCGCGGGGATCCGGCTGACCGGCGGACTGTTTTCCCCCGAGCGGGCGGAGATCGGGGACGTCGTCGCCGCGTGCGACAAACGCTTTTCCGCGCTCGACGCCGCCGTCAAAGAACTGACTGCCCGCGTAAGATCCCTTGAGGAAGAATTCGGGATCCTCCCGTAACAGAAAGGAAACGATATGAAAACAACCGAAAAAACCGCGCGCTTCGCCGCCCGTCTGGCGGTCTTTGCCCTCTTGCTCGCTCTGCTCTTCGCCGTTCCCTTGACGGCGTTCTGCGCCGCCCCGGAAAACGACGAAACGGCGACGGAGGTCACGGAGACCGACGCGGGGGCGGATGCGAATTTTGCCGAAACGGTCAGCGATTTTCTCGACCGGCATACCGGCGAGATCTTCTCGGCGCTCTCTCTTGCCGGGACCGTTTTGCTCGCCTGGCTTGCCCGCCGGGGTCTTTTGCCCGCCGTCAAACGCGGACTGGACGGGCTCTCGCAGGGGGTCGAGCGGCTCTCCGATTGCGCCCGCGACGCGGGGGAACGCCAGAGCGGTCTGCTCTCGGATTTTCTCTCCGACGCCGAGCCGGTCTTGAAAGAACTCTCCGGGATGCGCGACCTGTTCTCCGCGCTCTCGGAGCGCACCGCCGAACTGGAAAAGAAAACGGCGGAGGCGGCAAGCGATAACGAGAAACTGATGGCGCTGAACCGCGCGTCGCTCGAAATGCTGAAAGAGGTGTTCACGGCGGCGCGTCTGCCGGTCACGTCCAAGGAGGAGCTGTCCGCGATCTACCGCCGCGCGCTCGACGCCGTGGCGGACGAGGGGGAGGCGCCGTCGTGACGCGCCGCCGGCTGGTGTTCCTTACGCTCGGATGGGCGGTGTCGACCCTGCCGGCGCTGGTCGCGACGCTGCGGTGGTTCCCGCTGTTCGTGTCCCGGGGAGAGGGGGAGCGGGCGATCTCGCTCCTCTCCTGCCTGCTCATCCTCGTCGCGCTGGTCCCGCTCCGGCGTGCGCTGGGCGCGTTTTTCCGCAATCTCACGGCGTGGAAGGTCTACCTCTTCCTGTTCGTGTTCTTTACCCTGACCGGGTCCATCGCGCATGAGGTGCGCTGCGTCGCCGCCGTCGGGCTGATCTCCTCGGTTCCCGGCAGCATCCTGTTCGCCCTCGGGCGGGGAAGAGGGGAAGACCGTGACGGGCACTGATCTGCGGGGGTTCGGCGACCTCCGCTGGAAACGCGGCGCCGGCATCGTGATCGGCGCCCTGACCTTCGTCGTGTCGATCCTGGTCTTCTTCACCGAGCCGTCGCTTTCCGCCAAGCCGGTGGAGAAGATCACGGTGCAGACGTCGGTCACGATGTTCTGCATCTTCCTGATGTATACCTCGATGAGCGACGCGGGATGCCGCGCCGGGGAGGAGCGCGCGGAATATACGGCGGCGCGGGACGAATGGACCGCGCTTGCCGACCGCGTGCGCCGCTCCGGGCGCCTCTCTGAACTCTCGGGCTTCTGTCGCCGTCTGGCGGTCGAGGAACGCGAGGAGGCGCGGGCGGACCGGCTTGCCTCGGTCGGGCTGTCGCTCGCGGACTTTCACGCGATCACGTCCGACCCCGTCCGCTTCCGCGCTCTGCCGCGGCGTACCCGCCGCGCGATCCTGCGCGCCCGATCCGTGCGGCTGCTCCGGCTCCCGCCCGACCGTCTGCTCTCGTCCTCGGGGCGTGGGCGGCGGCGGATCGCCCCGGTCTCCCCGGGCGCGACGCGCACCCGTTCGACGGTCTTTGCGATGATCCCGTCGCTTGCCGGGACTTTTCTCACGGTCTCGGTGGCGTTTTCGGTCTCCGACGGGCTGACCGCGTCGACCGTCATCTCGGCGGCGTTCCGCCTGCTCGCCCTGCTCTGGACGGGGTTCCGGGGCTACGGGATGGGCTACCGCAGCGTCGTGCGCGACGGGGTCGCGGCGTGCAAGGCGCGCGCCGCGCTCCTGCTCCGGTTTTTGAACGAGGGCGACGGTGCGGAATGATTTTCCAGCCGCCGCTTCCTCCCGTCCGGGATTAAAACCGGCTTTCCCCGGCGATACTTTCGGTAGACCGAAACGAAAGGAAGTCGACGGGATGAAGAACGGCGGAAAGGTCGAGATCAGCGGGCTGAACACCGCGACGCTCGAAACGCAGACGGACGGGGAGAAACGCGAACTCCTGATCGCGGCGCAGGCGGGCGACAAGGCGGCGCGCGACCGCCTGATCCTCGGCAATCTCCGGCTGGTTTTGTCGGTGATCCGCCGCTTTTCCTCGCGCAACGAGAACCCCGACGATCTGTTTCAGGTCGGCGTGATCGGGCTGATCAAGGCGATCGACCACTTCAAACTCGACCTCGACGTCAAGTTCTCGACCTACGCCGTGCCGATGATCGTCGGCGAGATCCGGCGTTACCTGCGCGACAACAACAGCATCCGGGTCAGCCGCTCGACCCGCGACCTCGCCTACCGCGCGCTCTCGGTGCGCGAGGAACTCACCCGCAAGACCGAGCGCGAACCGACCGTCGAGGAGATCGCCAAAACGCTCGGGGAGGACCCCGGGGCGGTGTCGCAGGCGATGGAGGCGATCGTCGAGCCCGTTTCGCTCTACGACGCGGTCTACGGCGACGGGGACGACGCGGTCTACGTCATCGACCAGTTGAAAGACGAGAGCGTTTCGGACGAGATCTGGATCGAGAACATCGCGCTCCGCGAGGCGATGGAGCGGCTGGGACAGCGGGAGCGCGACATCATCCGGATGCGTTTTTACCGCGGCAAGACCCAGATGGAGATTGCCGCCGAGATCGGGATCTCGCAGGCGCAGGTCTCGCGGCTGGAAAAGAGCGCGATCGAGCATATCCGCGCGAATATGTGAAAAGGGGAGGGGGCGTCAAAACGCCCCCTCAAAAAAATGCGGGCGTGCAACGCACGCCCGCAACGGGTATTCGGTCGGTCTTACAGAGAACCGAAACTGAATTCGTCTCAGCCGTCTTCGGCAAGGGTGCCGCCCGAGGTGATCAGCATATCCCGACCGAGGAGCAGGAGACGGATCTCTGCGGTCTCTCGCTCTCCTTTGACCGTTACGGTCAGTCGGCGGGTTTGAAGTAGACCGTGCCGGGGACGACGACGCCCTCGTCAAGGGTGATGTTCGTCACGGTGGGCGCGGCGTCCGGCACAACGTTCAGAACGAAGCCGTCGCCGCAGGTGAGATGCACGTCGTCGTAAACGACGTAGACCGCCTGTTCGCTGGTCAGGATGTTCTGCATCTTCATCTCGACGATCAGACTGTCGTTGTCGCTGAACGAGAGTTTGGTCGGGTCGTTGGGGTCGACGCTCATATTGTAGAGCGAGAGCCCGTTGATGCGCAGCCCGTGGTTGCGTTCCGCCCATTCGCTCTTTTCATCGTCCCAGGTGCCCTGCATACTGGTCTCGACCTTCCAGATCCGGACGCCGTCGATGTAGAGTTCGGAGTAAGCGGACGGGATCGCCGCGTTGGCGCCGTTCTTGACTTTCGGGTAGGGGTGATCGTTGTCGAGCACGGTCTCCTGATGGAAGCGGAAGCCGATGCGGTGCCAGCCGTATTCGCCGATCACGGGGTAGGAAGCGGCGGTGACGTTCTCGTCAAGGGCGCCCTTGTAGTAGGGCTCGCCGAGACCGAGGTCGTAGATGCAGGCGTACGCGGGGGTAAGGAGCGGACGGTAGGTCGCAATGTACATGCCGCCGGCGTACGCGCAGTCGACCGACGCGTCGTTGCGCGTGTAAAGACGGAACAGATCCTTGAACGTGCCCTGGTCGCCGTTCTTTTTCCGGAACGAGATCAGCGAGATGACTGAGGTCTGATCGTCGTCAAACACCTTTTTGACCGGATCGTAGAGTTTACCGTTGTAGTTGGCGAGCGTCGGGTTCCAGAGCAGCGAATACTCGAACCAGAGATCGTTGCCGTCGGCGTCGTTCTCGTCCGGATAGAAGTGCTTTTCGCCGCGGGCGTCCGCCGCGTAGGTCGAGATGTAGAAAGAGCCGGCGCCGTAGTTGGGATCGCCATTGGACACGTTCTCCGCGGTCTTGGAGTTGTAGACCGTCGGCTGGAACGTGGTGTCCTCGTCAAAGGGCTGGTGGCAGTGCGAGCATTCGCCGTGACGGTGACCGGTCTGGTTGAAGAGCGTCGCTTCACTGTCCACGATCCACTCGATATCGTGCTCGGTGGCGACGGGGTCGAGTTCGACCTTGGTCTCCTCGATGATCGCGTTGCACACGACGCAGTGATAGGACTTCGAGCCCTTGTCCGTGCAGGTCGGCTTCACGTCGACCGAGTACTCGCTCGCCGCGACGTGTCCCGCGGGAAGCACGACCTCGGTACCCGGGATGCTCTTGCCGCAGACGGTGCAGTGGATGGATTTCTGACCGTCGGTCGTGCAGGTCGCCACCGTGTCGATCGAATAATCGGACGCGGGGACGTGAGCGCAACCGGAGGAGGTGGTCGCGGCAGTGGTCAGGGCTGCCGTCGTGCTGTCATTCTTCTTGTCCTTGTTACAAGATGCGAAAGCGAAGACGCAAAGGATAAGACACAGGAGAAGCGCGAGGGAGACGGACAGTTTCTTCATTTCTTCTTTTCCTTTCTTTTTTGGTCGTGCGTTCCGTTGGACTTGAGAGCGATATGCGAGGCTTCCGTCCGACGAGGTCCGGAGCGATGAGGTCCGGATCAATTCCATTGTAGCATAGCGAAACCTTTGCCAACAATAGAGCGGATTGCCGAAAACTTGCCCTGGATTGACCTCGGCGCGAACCGGACGGCTTTCGCCGCGCGCTCCCGGGACGATATCCTCTCACTTCTATTTTACTGTGCGATATTGTCAAATAGCAATAATTATGTTGCTGAATAATAGCACTTTTTTGCTTTTTGATCAAAAAACCCGGACGCCGTTCGGCGCCCGGGTTTTCCTGTTTCGTCGCGGTTTTTAACCGTAGGTCTTGATGATCTCCTCCGCGACCTGGCGGCGGGAGATGCAGCGGTCCATCGCCTGTTTCTCTACGTAGCGGTGGGCGTTGGGTTCGGTCATCTTGAGTTCGCTGATGAGCAGCCATTTCGCCCGGTTGACCAACCGGATCTCGTTCATCTTTTCCTCGATCGAGAGGGTCTTTTTCTGGTTCTTGCGCAGCCCCTCGCGCGCGCTGATCAGCCAGTCGAGCGCGATCGAGAAGATCTGGCGGGAGAACGGCTTTTGCAGCAGGAACACGCCGTGTTCGGCGAGTTTTTCGTACGCCAGATCGTACTGTTCGGTCCTGGCCAAAAACAGGACGACCGAGTTGGTCGAGGCGACCGCGTCGATCGAGAAGCGGATGCCGATCTCGTCACCGACGGGGGAGTTCACCACGACGAAATCAAAATCGCGTTCGGCGATCGCCCGTTTGGCGACGCTGACGCTCGAGACCGTCTGTACCGGCGTGAAAGTAGGGACGGAGAAATAGTCCGACAGCGCGGCGTTGAACTTTTCGGACGTCGAGACGACCAGAACGCTGTACGACCGTTCGTTAAGATCCAAGTTCCGACCCTCCTTTCGTTATGATCCCGAACCCGTCGGGTCAGGTCAATCCTTGCAGTAAAGATCCGTGATCTCGGCGGGCAGGCATTCTTTGATCCACGCGTCGTTCCTCGCCGCCGCCTTGGCTTTCGCCTGCGTATCGGGCAGAGGGGTCAGCCCGGCGGTGGCTTTGCCGTCCGCGTGATAGAGGTTCAGATCGAGGGGCGCGGGGAGCGCTTTCCCGGTCTTGATGCCGCCAAGCGCCGCCCGGATCATCAGGGCGAACGCGATATACGGGTTTGCCGACGGGTCGGGCGAGCGGAGTTCGGCGCGGCGGAATTCCTTTTCTGCCGCGGGGATCCGCACCAGCTGCGAGCGGTTCTCGCGCGACCACGACACGTAGCGCGGCGCTTTCATCTGTCCGAGCCGCGCGTAGGAGCCCTCGGTCGGGTTGAGGAAGACCGTCATCGGGATGATCCTATCAAGGATCCCGGCGATCATATTCTCCTGCTTCTTCCCGTCGTCGGGGCGCACCGAGATGTTGATGTGGAACCCGTTGCCCGGCGCTCCCTCGAGGGGTTTGGGCGAGAAATCGGCGTAAAGACCGTTGCGGCGCGCGACGGTGCGCACCACGGTCTGAAAGGTCATCACGTTGTCGGCGGCGGTGAGCGCGTCGGTATAGCGGAAGTCGATCTCGTTCTGCCCGGGTCCCTCCTCGTGGTGGGAACTCTCGGGACGGATGCCCATCTGTTCCAGGGTCAGGCAGATCTCGCGCCGCACGTTCTCCCCCTTGTCCTCCGGGGCGATGTCCATATAGCCCGCCCGGTCATAGGGGATCTTCGTCGGGTCGTTCTTCTCGTCGAGCTCGAAGAGGTAGAACTCCTGTTCCGCCCCGAAATAGAAAGTGCAGCCCGCCGCTTTTGCGTCCTCGACCGCGTTCTTTAACAGCGTCCGGGTGTCGCAGGCGAACGGGGTCCCGTCGGGGTAGGAGATCGAGCAGAACATCCGCACCACCTTGCCGTGTTCGGGCCGCCACGGGAGCCAGGTCAGGGTGGCGGGATCGGGATGCAGAAAGAGGTCGGAGTGCGCCTCGTCCCCGAACCCGGCGATCGCCGACGCGTCGAAGGCGATGCCGTATTCAAAGGCGCGGGGAAGCTCCTCCGGCATGATCGAGATATTCTTCTGCTTTCCGAAGACGTCTGAGAAAGCGAGGCGGATAAACTTGACGTCCTCCTCCGCCACGTATTGCATGACCTCTTCTTTTGAGTAGTTCATTTTGCCCTCCCTGTATCTCATATCAGTTCGCTACGTAAAGTCGTTTGTACGGGTTGCTGCTGTCGGGGGTGACGACGGTAAAGGGCGCGTCCATCACCTGCTTCTCGTCAAGACCGAAGCGCGCGCAGTATTCCGAAACGTATCCCTTGATCTCGGAGAGGTCATTCGCCGTCGCTTCGCGCGCGGTCACCTGACCCGGGAACTCAATCCCCTTGCAATCCGAGCGCAGGATCATCTTTCCCCCGTGCATACCGGTGCAGGGGAAGTTGCCGACGATGCGCCGTTCCGCGTCCGAAAGCCCGAGCACGACGATCACGCCGCCCGCCTGGTACTCGCCGAGAAAGCTCCCGGCGCAGCCGCCGATAACGATCACGGGGACCTTTTCCTCGTACGCTTTCATGTGGATCCCGGCGCGGTAGCCGGCGTCGCCCTTGACGTAGATCCGACCGCCCCGCATCGCGTAGCCGACGGCGTCCCCGACGTTGCCGCGGATGACGATCTCGCCCGCGTTCATCGTGTCGCCGACCGCGTCCTGCGCGTTGCCGTCGACCTCGATCTTCGCCCCGTTCAGGTAGGCGCCCAGCGCGTTGCCCGGGACCCCGTCGATCTTGACCGTGACGTCCGACATCCCGGCGCAAAGGAACCGCTGCCCGAGGCAGCCGGTGAGCGAAACGGTCTTCCCGCCCGCCCGGATCGCCTCGTTTAGGGCGCGAAATCCGAGTTCGCTCGCGTTTATTTTCATATTATACCACACCCCCGAACTTTTTTCTACGGTTTTCGCGTGAAAAGATCAAATTGGAAGCAACTTTTTTCGTCAGGTCGAAATCGACGGTGTCGAGCGGGGTCTTTTCCCGGATCAGGGAAGTGTAGATCCCGGCGCGCTCGGTTTCCCCGATCAGGATATAGCCGCGGAGCAGTCCGTCCTTTGTAAAGAACCGCTTGATCCCGTTTTCGTTCTTCTCTTCGGTCATCTCGCCGTCGTAGGCGCCGGCGGTCATCACGTGCAGCCCGAAGAAGCCGATCGAGTTCATCGGGATCGCGTTTGCGTAACTCGCCTCGCCCCCCGCCATATTGACCCCGGCGGCGTGCCCCTGCAGATACGCGTTCGGCAGGATCGCGATCACGCGGTTAAGCCCGATCGAGGCGTCGTATCCCTCGGCGCAGTCGCCCGCGGCGTATACCCCGGGGACGCTCGTCTGCATCTTCCCGTCCACCACGATCCCGCGGTTGACGGTCCCGCCCGCGTTCTTTACGAGGTCGGTATTCGCCCGGACCCCGACCGCCAGCACCAGAACGTCGAACTCCACGGTCTTCCCGCTCTTCATCGTCGCGGTGTTACGGTCGAACCTGACCGCCGTATCGCCGAGCAGGAACCCGATCCCGTTTTCTTCGAGGTGCTTCTGCACGAACGCGGCGCAATCCGTATCGAGGATGCTGGACAGCACCCGGTCGGCAAGGTCGCAGACCGTGATCCGACCGACCCGTTCTTTGATCCCCTCGGCGCATTTCAGCCCGATCAGCCCCGCGCCGACGATCAGCACCCGCGCGTCCCTGTCCAGTTCTTTTTCCAGCGCCAAAGCGTCGTCCAGGGTCATAAAGCTGAACTTCTTTTCGACCGTGTCAAGCCCCTCGAACGGCGGGACGAACGGGCGAGAACCCGCGGCGACGCAGAGCGCGTCGTAGGGAAGCGCCCCGCCCCCCGCGAGCGCGACCGTTTTCTTTTCCGGGTCGACCGAGACCGCGCGGTCGAAGATCACCCGGCAGCCGGTTTTCTCGTAGAAGTCGGCGGGACGGTAGTTCATCTTGTCAAGGGTGGTCTTGCCCTCGAGGTAGTAGGAGATCAGGGGACGCCCGTAGACCGGGTGCTTCTCCTCCGAGATCACGGTGATCTCGCCGTCCGTATCGGACGAGCGGATCCCCTCGATGCAGCCGACGGCGGCGGTGCCGTTCCCGACGATCACGTAGCGTTTCATTCTCCGTCGCCCCTTTCTTCGTACACGATGGCTTTGTTCGGGCATCCCGTCACGCAGGCGGGCGCGCCGCACGCGTTTTCAAGGCAGAGTTCGCATTTCTGCATCGTTCCGTTTTCCCCCGGAGCCAGAGCGCCGTAGGGGCAGACCAGAACGCAGGTCAGGCACCCGACGCATTTGGTGCGGTCGATCCTGACCACGCCGTCCTTTTTGCTGATCGCCCCCGCGATGCAGCTTTTGACGCAGAGCGGATCGGTGCAGTGGCGGCAGGACACGGCAAAGGTGATCTTGTCGTCCCCCTCGACGTGGATGCGCGGAAAGATCTTCTTGTCTTTTAAGGCGAACGCCATATCGGAAAGACCCGAATTGGCGAACGCACAGTTGTATTCGCAGAGATGGCAGCCGAGGCACCATTCTTCGTTGACGTAAACTCGTTTCATCTTCTTTACTCTCCCGCGTGCGCGATCCCGAGGATGGACAGTTCTTTTTCGTTCAGCCCGACGCCGCGAAGCATCAGACGGTTGCCGCGCAGCGCCTCGATCGAGTTGATGCCCATGCCGCCCATGATCTCCATGATCTCGTGCCGCCACGCGGTCATCAAATTGATAAGACGCTCCGAGCCGATGTCGGGGTTCAGCCGTTTGACCAGGTCGGGACGTTGGGTCGCGATGCCCCAGTTGCACTTGCCCGACTGGCAGGTGCGGCAGAGATGGCACCCGAGAGCGAGCAGGGCGGCGGTCGCGATATAGCAGGCGTCGGCGCCCAGCGCGACGGCCTTGACCACGTCGGCGGCGCTGCGGATCGAGCCCCCCGCGACAAGAGATACGTTGTTGCGGATCCCCTCGTCGCGCAGCCGCTGATCCACCGCGGCGAGCGCCAGTTCGATCGGGATGCCGACGTTGTCCCGGATCCTGGTCGGCGCGGCGCCGGTACCGCCGCGGAAACCGTCGATCGCGATGACGTCCGCACCGCTGCGTGCGATCCCGCTGGCGATGGCGGCGATGTTGTGGACGGCGGCGACCTTGACGATCACCGGCTTCTCGTAGCGCGTCGCCTCTTTGAGCGAAAAGACCAACTGGCGGAGGTCCTCGATCGAGTAGATATCGTGGTGCGGCGCGGGCGAGATGGCGTCGGAGCCCTCCGGGATCATCCGCGTCCGCGACACGTCCCCGACGATCTTCGCGCCGGGAAGATGCCCGCCGATACCCGGCTTTGCGCCCTGACCCATCTTGATCTCGATGGCGGCGCCGGCGTTCAGGTAATCTTCGTGCACGCCGAAGCGGCCCGACGCGACCTGTACCACGGTGTTCGCGCCGTACTGATAGAAATCTTCGTGCAGTCCGCCCTCGCCGGTATTGTAGAGAATACCGAGCTCGGTCGCGGCGCGCGCGAGCGAGGCGTGGGCGTTGTAGCTGATCGAGCCGTAGCTCATCGCCGAGAACATCACCGGCATCGCCAGCTCGATCTGCGGCGGGAGCGCGCAGTCCAGTTTCCCGTCCGGCGTCCGTCCGATCTTATCCGGCTTCTTACCGAGAAAGACGCGGGTCTCCATCGGCTCGCGGAGCGGGTCGATCGGCGGATTGGTCACCTGCGACGCGTTGATCAGGATCTTGTCCCAGTAGACCGGCAGGGGAGCGGGGTTGCCCATCGAGGACAGCAGCACGCCGCCGCTGTTCGCCTGTTTGTAGACCTCGCGGATGGTGTCGTTTTTCCAGTTGGCGTTCTCACGCAGAGTGCAGTCGCTCTTCACGATCTTCAGCGCCCGCGTCGGGCAGAGAGCGACGCACCGCTGGCAGTTGACGCACTTGCTCTCGTCCGAGACCATCGCGCCGCGTTCGGTGCTGAAACCGTGCACTTCGTTTGCGCATTGCCGCTCGCACACGCGGCAGGCGATGCAGCGATCCTTGTCGCGGATCACTTCAAATTCGGGATAGATAAATTCAACGCCCATCTCAATACGCTCCTTCCTTGACCGAAACGATCACCGGTTCGCCGCCCGAGGGCGCCCAGATCTTCTCGGCTCCGGGATCCATCGCCCGGATCGCCGCCTCTTCGCTCGCGACGTAGACGCGGTCGTCCTTTTCGCCGACCACCATCGACCGCAGCTTCAGTCGGTCGTTCAGCGCCATCAGCCCGCCGGTGAAGCCCAGCACGATCGAGAACGGACCCGTCACGAGCAAACTCGGGAACACCGTACGCAGGTAGTGCAGTTTCTTCTTTTCGTATTCGTCGGTCTTCTTTTCGATCGTGCTCCAGAAAGGCGCCGCGATCACGTTCGCCGCCTCCTCGAGCGTCAGTCCCTGCACGCGCGTTAAATAATCCAGAATGTAGGTGATGACCTCGGTATCGGTCTGTAAGGTGCATTTGTAACCGAACATCTCGATAAACCGACGGTTGGCGTCGTAGGACGAGATCTCGCCGTTGTGGACGATCGAATAGTCGAGCAGGGCAAAGGGATGCGCGCCGCCCCACCAGCCGGGGGTGTTGGTCGGATATCTGCCGTGCGCCGTCCAGCTGTAGCCCTCGTACTCGTCGAGCCGGTAGAAGACGCCGACGTCCTCGGGAAAGCCGACCGCCTTGAAGGTCCCCATGTTCTTTCCGCTTGAAAAGACGTACGCGCCCGGAAGTTCGGTGTTTATCTTCATCACCGTCCGCGCGACGAACTCCTTTTCGTCGAGCTGAAGATCGGCGAGCACGGACTTGAGCGGCGTGACGAAATAGCGCCAGATGATCGGCTCGTCGGTGATCTCCGGGATCTTCCGCGTCGGGATGATCTCGTCTTTCACCACTTCAAACCCCTCTTTCAGGAGCGCCTCGCACGCCTTTCGGGTGTCCCTGCAGTCGAAGAAGAGGTGCAGGGCGTAGAGATCCCGGTATTCGGGATAGATCCCGTAACCGGCAAATCCGCCGCCAAGCCCGTTCGAGCGGTCGTGCATCGGCTTCATCGCCCGGACGATCGTCTCTCCCGTCATGCGTTTTCCCTCCCGCGAGATCACCGCCGCGATGGCGCAGCCCGAGGGGATCCTGATACTGCCTTCCCGTTCCATTTTACGTTTCCTTTCCGAAAATGAAAAAAGGAAAGGCGCCCGTTTTTGCGTGAAGATAACTTCCGCAAAAATGAACGCCTTTGCTCATTTTTTTGCAATTATAGCACACGAGCGCACGCTTGTCAAGACCCGAGCCGCTCTTTTTGCCGATTTTCGATTTTTTGAAAAATTTGCGAAAAAGGGATTGACAAACGGCGACGGCGGGTGTATAATGCATCTCGTTAAAGGCAATGGCGTCTTTGAGCGATGGGCTCAAAGGCGCGATTTTCTTTATTGACAAGTCCATATTTCGGAAGGCAACGGGGTCTTTCATGTGTTGAACGTGAAAGGCGCCGCTGTCCGGTTTTTAAGGAGGAAAACATGAAATCGGTAAGCGAAACTTTCGGCAGCATGGTCTTTGACGACAGAGTGATGCGGGCGACCCTCTCCGCCAAGGTGTACGCGTCGTTGAAGAAGACGATCGACGAGGGCGAAACGCTGGATATCGGCGTCGCCAACGCGGTCGCGCAGGCAATGAAGGATTGGGCGGTCGAACGCGGCGCCACGCACTTTACGCATTGGTTCCAGCCGCTGACCGGCATCACCGCCGAAAAGCACGACAGCTTTATTTCTCCCTCGCCCGACGGCAGCGTGATCATGGAGTTCTCGGGCAAGGAGCTCATCAAGGGCGAGCCCGACGCGTCTTCCTTCCCGTCCGGCGGTCTTCGCGCGACCTTCGAGGCGCGGGGCTACACCGCCTGGGACCCGACCTCCTACGCGTTTATTAAAGGAAAGACGCTCTGCATCCCGACCGCGTTCTGCTCCTACGGCGGACACGCGCTGGATAAGAAGACGCCGCTGCTCCGCTCGATGGAAGCCCTGAATAAACAGGCGCTCCGCATCCTGCGGCTGTTCGGCAACGACACGGCGAAATGCGTGCGCAGTTCGGTCGGTCCCGAGCAGGAATACTTCCTCATTACCAAAGAGATGTACGACGCGCGCCCCGACCTCCGCTTCTGCGGCAGGACCCTCTTCGGCGCGAAGCCCCCGAAAGGGCAGGAGATGGACGACCACTACTTCGGTGCCATCAAGCCGAAGGTCGCCGAATTCATGGAGGACCTGAACGAGGAACTCTGGAAACTCGGCATCATGGCGAAGACCGAACATAACGAGGTCGCCCCGGCACAGCACGAGTTGGCGCCCATCTACACCACCACCAACGTCGCGACCGACCACAACCAGCTGACGATGGAGATGATGCAGAAGGTCGCGTCGCGTCACGGGCTGGTCTGCCTGCTCCACGAGAAACCCTTTGCCGGCGTGAACGGCAGCGGCAAGCACAACAACTGGTCCATCGCGACAAACGACGGTCAGAACCTGCTCTCTCCGGGCGAAACGCCCTACGAGAACGCACAGTTCCTCTTGTTCCTGTGCGCCGTCATCAAGGCGGTCGACGACTACCAGGATCTGCTCCGCATCTCGGTCGCGACGGCGGGCAACGACCATCGGCTGGGCGCGAACGAGGCGCCCCCGGCGGTGATCTCGATGTTCCTCGGCGACGAACTGACGGCGGTGCTCGACGCGATCGAAAACGACGCGCCGTACAAGGGAGCCGAGAAGACCCAGATGAAACTCGGCGTGCACGTTCTGCCGAAATTCAACCGCGACACCACCGACCGCAACCGTACCTCTCCGTTCGCCTTTACCGGCAACAAGTTCGAGTTCCGTATGCTCGGCTCGTCGAACAGCATCGCCTGCGCGAACATCATGCTGAACTCCGCCGTCGCCGAGAGTTTGAAGATCTACGCCGACAAACTCGAGGGAGCGAAGGACTTTGAAGCCGCGCTCCACGACCTGATCAAGGAAACGATCAAGGAACACAAGCGCATCATCTTCAACGGCAACGGCTACGACGACGCTTGGATCAAGGAGGCGACCGAGGTCCGGGGGCTCAAGAACTACCGCACCACCCCCGACTGTATGCCGCACCTGCTCGACAAGAAGAACGTCGATATGCTGACGAGCCACAAGGTCTTCTCGGTCGAGGAACTGAGATCCCGCTGCGACATCATGCTCGAAAACTACTGCAAGACCGTCGTGATCGAGGCGAATACCATGATCGATATGGCGAAGACCGAGATCGCACCCGCAGTCGAGCGCTTTTCCGCCGATCTGGCGAAGAACGTCGCGGCGAAGAAAGCCGTCGCTCCGACGCTCGCCTGTGCCTACGAGACCGGGCTGATCTCCAAACTGTCCGATCTTACCGACCGGATCGTTTCGGCGGTCTCCGAGTTGCAGAGCGCGGTCATCGCCCTGCACGACTGCGACGGCGTCGAAGAGGAAGCGTATGCGATCCGCGACGACGTGCTGCAGAAGATGTGCGCGCTCCGGCTCGCCTGCGACGAGGCGGAAACGCTGACCGAAAAGAAATACTGGCCCTATCCGACCTACGCCGACATTCTGTTCAGCGTCAGGTAACGCTTATGATTTAGACAAGGAGATATTCCCATGACACCCCAAGAGATCGTAACGCTCGTCAAAGAAACCGCAACCAAGGAAGTGTTCGGCGTCTGGTTTTTGATCGGAGCCGCGTTGGTCTTCTTTATGCAGGCAGGGTTCGCGATGGTCGAGACCGGCTTCACCCGCGCAAAGAATGCCGGCAATATCATCATGAAGAACCTGATGGACTTCTGCATCGGGACCGTGGTCTTCGTCCTGCTCGGTTTCTCCCTGATGATGGCGGAGGATTACGTCCTCGGGGTGATCGGCGTCCCGAACCTGAAGATCCTGACCGATTTCGGCGCCTTCCTCCGGGACGGCAACGCGCCCTCCTTCGTCTTCAACCTCGTTTTCTGCGCGACCGCCGCGACCATCGTTTCGGGCTCGATGGCGGAGCGCACCAAATTCCTCTCCTACTGCATCTATTCCGGCGTGATCTCGCTGTTCGTCTATCCGATCGAGGCGGGATGGGTCTGGAACGAGGCGGGCTGGCTCGTGAAACTCGGTTTCCACGACTTCGCCGGCTCCGCCGCCATCCACTCGGTCGGCGGCGTGACCGCCCTGATCGGTGCGATCCTGGTCGGTCCGCGGCTCGGTAAATACCTCAAGGACGGCGCGGGCAAGGTGACCAAGGTCAACGCCATCCCCGGCCATTCGATCACGCTGGGCGCGCTCGGATGCTTCGTCCTCTGGTTCGGCTGGTACGGCTTCAACGGCGCCGCCGCCTGGGACGGGAACTCGCTGGCTTCGATCTTCGTGACCACGACGGTCGCTCCGGCGGTCGCCACCTGCACCACGATGATCTACACCTGGATCAAGAACGGCAAACCCGACGTTTCGATGTGCCTGAACGCATCGCTCGCGGGACTGGTCGGGATCACGGCGGGATGCGACGCGCTGAACGCCGTCGGGGCGACCGTGGTCGGGATCGTGTCCGGCTTGCTCGTGGTCTTCGTCGTCGAGTTCCTTGACCTGAAACTCCATATCGACGATCCGGTCGGCGCCGTCGGCGTCCACCTGGCAAACGGCGTCTGGGGCACCATCGCTGTCGGTCTGCTCGCCGACCCCGCCGCTCCGGCAGGACTGAAAGGTCTGTTCTACACCGGCAGCTTCCGTCTGCTCGGCGTGCAGTTGCTCGGCATCACGGCGATCCTCGCGTGGACGGCTCTCTTGATGACGGCGACCTTCCTGATCTTAAAAAAGACCGTCGGGCTCCGCGTTTCGGCGGAGGAGGAGATCAAGGGGCTTGACAAGACCGAGCACGGTCTGCCCAGCGCCTACGCCGATTTCGTCCCCGCGGTGGAGAGCTTGGACTACGGCTTCGGCGGTGCCGTCGCCGTTTCGGGCGAGACCCCGGTCTCCGAGGCGATCCCGGTCAAGCGCGTGCCGTCGTTCGACGAAACGCAGCCCAAATTCACCAAGATCGAGATCATCTGCAAGGAGCCGCGCTTTGAAGCTCTGAAAGCCGCGATGATGGACGTCGGGATCACCGGTATGACGGTCTCGCACGTGCTGGGCTGCGGCGCGCAGAAGGGACAGCCCGAATACTACCGCGGCGTCCCGGTCGAAGCGACCTTGCTCCCGAAGATCCAGGTCGATATCGTGGTCAGTAAAGTGCCGGTCCGCACGGTCATCGAGACCGCGAAAAAGGTGCTTTACACCGGGCATATCGGCGACGGCAAGATCTTCGTCTACGACGTCGAGAACGTGGTGAAGGTCCGCACCGGCGAGGAGGGCTACGACGCTCTCCAGGACGTGGAGTGACGCGCCATGTGTTCGATATTCGGATATTGCGGCCCCATACCGGACAGAGCCGCGTTTGACAGGGCGTTTTCTGAAACCGTATCGCGCGGTCCGGACGACAGTCGCGTGATGCAGGCGGGAGACGGGCTCATGGCTTTCCACCGTCTCTCGATCATGGGGCTCACGCCCGAAGGCATGCAGCCGTTCACTCTGAACGGCTGCAAAGCCGTATGTAACGGAGAGCTTTACGGTTTTACGCGCGAGCGCGCGCGACTGATCGAAAAGGGGTATAAGTTCCAGAGCGACAGCGACTGCGAGATCCTGCTCCCGATGTACTTCGAGTACGGGACCGACCTCTTTTCAAAACTCGACGCCGAGTTTGCCTGCGTGATCTTCGACGGTCGGACAGGGGAATGGATCGCCGCCCGCGACCCGATCGGGATCCGCCCGCTCTACTACGGGTACGACAAAAACGGGACGATCCTCTTCGCGAGCGAGGCGAAGAACCTTGTGGGGCTGACGGCAAAGATCCTGCCGTTCCCGCCGGGGCACTACTACAAGGGCGGACGGTTCGTCCGCTACGCCGATCCCGCAAAGGTCGACAAGGTCCTCTCCGACGACGTCGAAACGGCGTGCAAAAACATCCGCGAGAAGCTGATCGCCGGGGTGGAAAAACGGCTGATCTCCGACGCAAAGGTCGGGTTCCTGCTCTCGGGAGGGCTCGACAGTTCGCTGGTCTGCGCGATCGCACAGAAAAAGTGCAGTCATCCCATCAAGACCTTTGCGATCGGGATGAGCGAGGACGCGATCGACCTCAAGTACGCGCGACAGGTCGCCGACTACATCGGGGCGGACCACACCGAGGTCTATATGACCCCGGACGACGTGATCGGCTCTCTTGAAACGGTGGTCCGGCTGCTCGGTACTTTCGACATCACCACGATCCGCGCCAGTATGGGGATGTACCTGGTCTGCCGTGCCATCCACGAGACCACCGATCTCAGGGTGCTGCTCACCGGCGAGATCTCGGACGAGCTCTTCGGCTACAAGTACACCGACTTCGCGCCCGACGCCGCGGCGTTCCAAGCCGAAGCCGAAAAGCGGATCTCGGAACTCCACATGTACGACGTTCTGCGCGCCGACCGCTGCATCTCGGTCAACTCGCTCGAGGCGCGGGTCCCGTTCGGGGATCTCGATTTCGTCAAATACGTGATGGCGCTGGACCCCGCGATCAAGATGAACGTGTACGGAAAAGGGAAGTATCTGCTCCGGCATGCGTTCGAGGGGCTCGGGTATCTGCCCGACGCGATCCTCTGGCGCGAGAAAGCGGCGTTCTCGGACGCGGTCGGTCACTCGATGGTCGACGACCTGAAAGAATACGCCGAGCGTGTCTACACGGACGAAGAGTTCGACGTGCGTCGGCAAAAGTACGACTACGCGCGCCCCTTTACCAAGGAAGCGCTCCTCTACCGCGAACTGTTTGAAAAGTACTATCCCGGACAGGCAGAGATGATCGCCGGCTTCTGGATGCCGAACAAGAGCTGGAAAGGCTGCGACGTGAACGACCCGTCGGCGCGTGTGCTGGCAAACTACGGCGACAGCGGAAAATAAATCACGACAAGGAGATAAAGACCATGGAAAAGAGAGAACAACTTTACGAGGGCAAGGCGAAAAAGGTCTTCAAAACCGACGATCCCGAGAAACTGATCGTTTCCTACAAGGACGACGCGACGGCGTTCAACGGACTGAAAAAGGGGACCATTCAGGGCAAGGGCGTCATCAACAACCAGATGAGCAACCGGCTGAT
>CAMJCC010000003.1 GCA_946404035.1 uncultured Clostridia bacterium
CGACGGTGACGTCCACGATGTATGATATGTCCCGCGTGGCAGGCAACGGATACTTTGACTCTGCCGACAACGAGGAAGCGCGGCATCAGGCGCGAATTGCTGTCAACGCGCAGCGGACGCAGGACTACAAAACAGGCGAATACGTCAGAGCCGGAGGGGTGGTCGATCCGCTGCCGGATGACGCGCCGTACTTTGTCAAGGACTACTACGCGTATTACAAAACGCCGCGCGGCTATCATCCCCGTTCTCTGAACTCAAACGACGGCTGGACGGCGAGCACCGGTACTTCGCTTATGAATACTCGGCTGTTCACCTACGCGAAAGAGATCCGCTCCGCCGTGCTGATGATCCACGGCGACAAGGCGCATTCCTGCTATATGAGCCGCGACGCCTACGCCGATATGGTGAAGGACAGCAAATACGCGGACAACAAAGAGCTGTATATCATCCCCGGCGCGTCGCATACAGACCTTTACGATCAGACGGATATCATTCCCTTTGACAAGATCGAAGCATTTATGAAGGAGAATTTGAAATGAGCAAGGTACTTGTAATCACGACCAGTTTGAGAGCAAAGAGCAATTCCGATATCCTCGCCGAGCGGCTGATCGCCGGAGCGAAGGATGCCGGACACGACGTTGAGCTGATCGGTCTTAAGGGTAAAACCGTCAAGTTTTGCATTGGTTGCCTTGCCTGTCAGAAAACGCAGAAATGCGTGCTGAAGGACGACGCGGTTGAGATCGCAGAAAAGGTCAGGAACGCCGACACGCTCGTATTCGTGACTCCGATCTATTATTACGAGATGAGCGGGCAGATGAAAACGCTGCTTGACAGGATGAACCCGCTGTTTTTGTCCGACTATAAGTTCCGCCGGGTGTATCTGCTTTCGGTCGCGGCGGAGGATGAAGAAACCACGCCCGAAAAAGCGGTGAACGGATTGCAGGGCTGGGTGGATTGTTTTGAGAAAGCGGAGCTTGCGGGATCGCTGTTCTGCGGCGGGATCACTGACGCCGGCGAAGCAGGCAGTCACCTGAGCAAACTGGAGGAAGCGTATGAATTCGGGAAAAAGCTTTTATAAAATCTTTGCCGTCGTGATTACCGTTTTTACTCTGCTGATCTGTTTTTCCGCCTGTGGCAACCCGAACACAGCGCCGGTATCGGACGACGTTTCACAACCGGAAGCGACTTCACAAAACGCCTATGAACAAACCACGGCGGAAACAACTGTACCTCCGGCAGAAAGCAAACCGGAAGAAACGCAGAGTGAAACGAGCAAAGAAACGGAGGAAGAACCTGCAGTGAAAACGTTGACAATGAAGATCGGCAGCACGACGGTCACCGTTGACTGGGAAGATAACGAATCCGTCGCCGCGCTCAGAGAACTGGTAAAAGATAAACCGCTGACGGTACAAATGTCAATGTACGGCGGCTTTGAGCAGGTCGGCTCACTTGGAACAAGTCTGCCGAGAAACGACAGTCAGACTACGACCGCCGCAGGAGATATCGTGCTGTATTCAGGAAATCAGATCGTGGTGTTCTACGGTTCCAATTCTTGGGCATATACACGGCTCGGACACGTTACCGACAAAACCGCAGCGGAAATGGCGGAACTGCTTGGCAACGGGAATGTAACGATCGAAATATCATTGACATAGCGTGTATCTTTTACGCGCTTTTAGCTTGGAAATGTATCTTTTGGGCGCTCTTATACAAATGAAGAACGGAGAACCGGCTATGCGGCTCTCCGTTCTTCATTTGGTCTTCTCCTGCAAGTGTAAGGAACCTGCACCGAAAACGCGCGGCGGAGCCGTGGTTTTCCGGGCGCTTGCGCAAGCATTTTGTTTTTCTTTTTTTCGGGCGAAAAACCGTGTTTTGAATACGAACGCCGGACCGACAGGATCGTCGGGCCGGCGTTCGTTTATCGCCTTTCGCCGTTCCACCGCGGCGACTACATAATTTTGCTATTTTGTGATGAAATCCTCTTCCATTTTTTTATTTTTTGTGCTATACTTAATATATATATTTTTATTCATTGAATTTTTGCCTTATAGTTTAAGGCAAATTCGTCGTTTTTTGCGGGAAGAGAATGACAGGAGGGCGGAAGCACGATGAAAAAAAGTTGGGTCATAATCGTCAACGTGATTATTATGATCGCAATGCTGACTTTTGTTGTTCTTTATTCCAACTATGAGAACAAAAACGCGACGCAGATGCAGATTGAGCACTTTGAGAATACCACGATCACGATGAAGCACGTGACCGAGAACTATCTGGAGGGCGAACAGCGCATCTGCGACGTGTGGGCGCGGTATATCAACAGTAAGGATATGACCATCGAAGAGGCGGTCTCGTTCATCCGGATCTCTCACGTTTTGCCGAACGCCTCCGTGCATATCGTGTATCTGGATACGCTGTCCGGTCTGTCTACCAAAGCGCGGCAGGACGCGCCCGACAACTTTTCCGTTTCTTACGCGTCGATGGACTTTTTGAAAGACGTGAGTTGGATCAACGAGATCGGGCAATCCATCAACGTTTCCCGCGCGTATACCAACCCGGTCAACGGGGAACAGTCGATCGCGTTCTGCAATTCGATCACGCTTCACGATACCGAGACCGGAGATCCCCGGGGCGCCATCCTGCTGCGTGTGCTGCCGATCGCGGAACTGGAAGAAAAATGGATCTTCCCGAAAGAGGAGTTTGCAAACGCCGAACTCTCGATGATCGACGCGGACGGCGATTATATCATCAAGGGCCATTCCTACAAGAATTCCAATCTTTTCGAGTTTTACAGGTCCTATAACGTGATCGATCCCGCCGATGCGCAGGAACTCTTCGGAGAGATCACCTCGTCGACCGGCTCCTGCACGATGAAGAACTCCCGCGGCGAGGAATGTATCCTCGCCTATACGCCGCTTGCCGCGACCGAGGGATGGACGCTCCTCTGCTTTTTGCCGATAAGAGAGTTGAACGTAAATACCGAAAACTGGCTTCTGATCGGGGTCGTTTCGGCGGGGCTCGTGATCCTGTTCGTTTTCGACTTGGCGGTGATGCTTCTCTTCAACAAGAAACTCCAGTCGGCGGCAAAGGAAGCGGCGGCGGCGAACCGAGCGAAAACCGATTTCCTCTCGATGATGTCTCACGATATCCGCACGCCGATGAACGCGATCATCGGGCTTACGACCATCGCGGAAAAGAACATCGAAGACACGAAATCGGTGCAGGAAAACCTGCGCAAGATCACGCTTGCAAGCAATCATCTGCTTACCCTGATCAACGATATTCTCGATATTTCCAAGGTCGAGAGCGGAAAACTGAACTTCTGCCCGCAGACGTTCTCCATCGTCGAGACGGCGGACAATCTCGTCAACCTGTCCCACCCGATGATCAAGGAAAAGAACATCGAGTTCGATTTCCGCATCGGGCAGATCGACGTGGAGTATATCTACGCCGACCAGCTCCGCCTGAACCAGATCTATATCAATATTCTGTCGAACGCCATCAAGTACACCGAGCCCGGCGGCAGCATCTGGGTAGATATGCGCGAGGAAGCCAGCGCCAAACCCGGCTGCGTCCGCCTGATCTACGTTGTGGCAGATACCGGGATCGGGATGTCGCCCGAGTATATGGCGACGCTGTATCAGCCCTTCTCGCGCCAGACCGACAGCCGCGTGAACCGCATTCAGGGGACGGGTCTCGGTCTTGCGATCACGAAACAGATGGTCGACCTGCTCGGCGGGATCATCGATTGCGAGAGCGAGCAGGGCAAAGGAACGACCTTTACCGTTACGCTCGATCTTCCGATCGCGGATCGGCAACGGGATGATATGAAACTCGAGCCGATGGACGTCCTCGTCGTCGACGACGACGAGATCTTCCTCGAAACCGCGGTCGACACGCTGACCTCTCTCGGCGTCAACGCCGACCGTGCGGGCAGCGGGCCCGAAGCGATCGGTATGATCCGCCGCCGCCACGAGGCGGGACGCGATTACCGCATCGTGATCCTCGACTGGAAGATGCCCGACGTCGACGGCGTCGAGACCATCCGCCGCATCCGCGAGGAGGCGGACAAGGACCTTCCCATTCTCCTGATCTCCGCCTACGATTGGTCGGATATCGAGGACGCGGCGAGGGAAGCCGGGGCAAACGGCTTTGTCAGCAAGCCGCTGTTCCGCTCCACGCTGTACGATAAGATCAACGAGATCCTCGGAACCACGGCAAAATCCGTCGAGCCGGAGAACGACTATTCCGATCTGCAAGGAATGAACGTACTGGTCGCCGAGGACAACGATATCAACTGGGAGATCATTTCCACCCTGCTCGGTATGTACGGGATCACGGCCGAGCGCGCCGAAAACGGGCGTATCTGCGTGGAAAAAATGAGATCGGCGGAAAAGGATCGCTACGATCTGATCTTTATGGATATCCAGATGCCGGAGATGAACGGGCTGGACGCCACAAGAAAGATCCGCGCGCTGGACGACCCGTGGGCGTCCTCCGTCCCGATCGTTGCCATGACGGCGGACGCGTTCCCCGAAAACGTCACGGAATGTCTTAATGCCGGAATGAACGGACACATCGCAAAACCCATCGACATCAAACTCGTTACCAAAGAGATCCGCAGAATAAAGGAGGAAAAGAAAAAATGAAAAAACCGCTCATTACCCTTTTGCTCGTCCTCGCGCTTTTGACGCTGCTTGCCGCGTGCGGCAAGAACAAGGACGAAGCCTTCGAGCCGGCGCTCGACACCGAAACGAGTTGCAGTATCACCGTCGTCGGAAGTTACGATAACTTCGAGGCGCTGGAAGCCGAGTTCGATAGATTTAACGTGTTTTATCCCAACGTACGCCTCCGCTACGTGAAGTTGGACGACTATAACAACACGCTCGCCGCGGCGCTGGACGGCAACGACAAGCCCAACATCTTCTTCTCAAACGCCGGGATGATCGGGAACGAGAAGTACAACTCGGTCTTCGCGCATACCGAGGACCTTTCCGACCCCGCCTTGAAACTGGATCTGAACTGCATCCGCTCGGGACTTATCAACAGAGACGCCGACGGCGCCGTCCGGATGGTGCCGGTCTTCTCCCGGACCTACGGGATGCTGGTGAACTACGCCCTGTTTGAAAAGGAAGGGCTCTCGGTCCCGACCACGTGGGAAGAGCTGCTGTCGGTCTGTCAGGCGTTCAAGGATAAGGACTACGCCAGCCCGATGATGGGGTACAGTCAGAAATCGTCCAGTTGTCTGATGTATACGGTCGCTTATCCGATGTTTGCCGCCGCGCTCGCGGAAAACCCGGACGTGCTCGCCAAGGCAAACGCGCTTGATCCCGCGGCGGGCGAATATATGCGCACGGCGCTGGAAGCGGTCGATCAACTCGTCAAGTCCGGCTGCGTCGACCTCAAGGAGTGCAACGAGATCGCGGACAACTATACCCAGGTGATCCTGCGCTTCTTCGAGGGCGACGTGCCGATGATGATCTGCGCCGGGGACACCGTGTCCGGGACCAAGAAACGGGAAAGCCAGTCCGAGGCGTTCAAGAACGCGCCGTTTGAATACGCTTTCGCGCCGATCCCCCTGACCGCGGATGGCGGGTATTTCATCGACAGCCCGTCGGTAGAGTTTTCGGTCAACAAGGAATGCAACGATCTGGAAATGACAAATGAGTTCATGCGTTTCCTGATCTCCAAGAAAGAACTGAACGAGATGGCATCCGTAAAGCGTCTGGTGACCCCCACGGCGGACCTGTCATTTGACACGGTGTACGCTCCGTTCGGGAACATCCCCGCGAGCCGCACCATTTCCCCCGAGGTGATCGGGATCACGGATCCGCTCACGGTACAGATCCGCGTCGCGGCGTTCAAGGTCGGGAAAGGGGATCTGACCATCGACCAAGCCGTCGAGCAGTACGGAACCTTTAAGTAAATAATCCGAATAAAAAAACCGCCGGCGATGCCGGATAAGAGAACAGGTAAGGAGGATCAAAATGACAGCCGAGATCCGAAACAGCGAACTGCCGTCTGAACCCGGAGCCGATCGGAAACGAAAGATCCTGATCGTCGAGGACGAGTTCGTCAACCGAGAGATCCTGTCCGCGATGCTTGCAAGCGAATACGAGGTGATCCCCGTCGGGTCCGGCGCGGACGCCGAAGAGGCGCTCCGCCGTCAATTCGGGGAGATCAGTCTCGTTTTGCTCGACCTGAACCTGCCGGATCGGCACGGTCTTGACATTCTGCGGGAATTGAAGGACGATCCGCGCACGTCAAAGATCCCGGTGATCGTCCTGACCTCCGATAAGGAAGCCGAGGTCGAGTGTTTGAACGTCGGCGCCATCGACTTTATCCCGAAGCCCTATCCCATCCCGAAGGTCGTGCAGGCGCGCGTCCGCAGGACCATCGAACTCTCGGAGGATCGCGACCTGATCCGCTATACCGAACGCGATCACCTGACCGGGCTTTATACCCGGGAGTATTTCTACCGCTACGCCGCGCAGTACGACGTTTACAACAGGGACGTGCAGACCGACGCGCTGGTTCTGGACGTCAATCATTTCCAGATGATCAACGAACGCTTCGGAAAGCAGTATGCCGACGGGGTGCTCGTCCGGATCGCGCGGGCGATCGTTTCGGCTGTCGGCGCTTCGGGCGGGATCGCCTGCCGCCGCAGCGCCGATATGTTCCTCGTTTACTGTCCGCATCTTTTGGATTATCAGGCGTTCCTCGACGGGATCGTCACCGCCGCCTGCGGCGAAGACAAGGGACGGATCCGCATCCGTCTCGGCGTTTGCGCGGGGGCGGACAAGTCGGTCGAGATGCAGACGCGGTTTGACCGCGCGAAGATCGCCGCCGACACCGTCCGGGGCAGTTTCACCGACTGCGTCGCTTTCTACGACAACGCGATGCACGAAAAGGAGATCTACGCCGAGCGTCTGCTTGACGAGTTTCAGGCGGCGATCGACGGAAAGCAGTTTTCGGTCTACTTCCAGCCGAAGTTCGACGTGCGCCCCGAAAAGCCGATCCTCTCCGGCGCGGAGGCGCTGGTGCGGTGGATCCACCCCGAACTCGGCGTCATCTCCCCGGGCGTGTTCATCCCGCTGTTTGAAAACAACGGCTTGATCCGTATGCTGGACCACTACGTGTGGCAAGAGACCGTCGAGCGGATCGGAGAGTGGAAGAGGAAATTCGGCTGTACCGTTCCGGTCTCGGTCAACGTTTCGCGGGTCGATATGCTGGACCCCGATCTTGTCGAAACGCTCGTCGATCTGATCCGGGGCGGGGGGTTGGAGTTCTCCGACCTGCACCTTGAGATCACCGAGACCGCCTACACCGAGGACGCGCGGCAGATCATCTCGACGGTGAACCGTCTGCGCGAGACCGGGTTCGTGATTGAAATGGACGATTTCGGTTCGGGGTATTCCTCCCTGAATATGATCGCCACCCTGCCGATCGACGTTCTCAAACTGGATATGGCGTTCATTCGGAATGTATTTCGGGAAAACGGGAACCTCCGTATGCTGAAAGTGATCGTCGAGATCGCGGAGACTCTATCCGTCCCGATGATCGCCGAGGGCGTCGAAAAAGAGGAGCAGTTGAACGCCCTGCGCGAGATGGGCTGCGCTATGGTACAGGGGTACTATTTCTCCCCGCCGCTGCCGCCCGGCGAATTTGAAAAGCATATCCGGGAGTGGCTTCCGCAGGGACGAGAAAAGGAGTAGAAACAATGCTGACCGTTGAAAAACTGCGTGCGTTTGGCGCCAACGTGGAGGAGGGTCTTCAAAGGTGCGTCGGGAACGAAACGCTGTATCTTGCTCTGGTGAAAAAAGCGATCCGCGATCCCGCGTACGATCAACTGCGGGAGGCGGCGGAAAAAAAGGATCTCGACCGGGGGTTTGAGATCGCGCACGCCTTAAAAGGGGTAACGGCGAACCTCTCCCTGACCCCTCTTTGCGATCTGATCTCCGGGATCACCGAACTGTTCCGGCACAAAACCGACGCCGATTACGTTCCCATCGCCGCGGCGATCATCGCCAAACGCGACGAGTTGACCGCGTTGGATAATTGAAAAAAGCGAGGGTAAACCCCTCGCTTTTTTCGTTTTGGGTGGGTCTATCGGGCTTTTGGGACCCGTCTTGCACTTTTTTTCGTTTTTCCGAACTTATATATTGCTATTTTTGCCTTTATATTATATAATGAATTGTCAAACGATTAACAATTTGAGGTGCTTTGACGTGTTGTCTAACAAAAAGGAGAAAAACATGCAAAACCGCTCTGTCAAACGGAGAATAACGGTGTCCGTTCTTCTTGCTTTCGTCTTCCTCGTCATATCCGGCTTGACGCTGTTTTCGCTCTTCGCGTCCGCCGATCCCGTCGACGAGATCCGGGATTTCGGGTTCCAGACGCTGACGGGCGACAGTTTGTCGTCGGAGACGACCTCTCTCCGGTTCCTGTTCACGGTCGGTTCGCTCGACTATATTCGCGCGGGGTTCGTCTTTTCAAAGACCAACGCGGACCCGACGGTCGGCGGAGAGAATTGCGGCGTTTACGATACGACGGTGGTCCATTCCGCCGTCATCGCCGACGGAGAACGGGTCCCGGCGCCCGACGGGCGCTACTGGGTCGCAGTCAAGATGACCCATATCCCGAACGCGGATTTCGACACGCCGATCTACGTCAACGCGTTCGTCGAGGACGGCGAGGGCGTCCGCTACGCCTCCGTGCGCAACGTCACGGTCCGCCGTGCGTTCGACGACGGCGATTTTCTGCCGGTCTTGCGTTTCGCGCTCACCTCCGACGTCCACACCCGCGTGATGAACGACGGCGGAGCGAGCGAGGTCGCCACGTCGGACGAGGTCGAGCACTCCGCCCTGATGGCACAGCGGCTCTTCACCTCCTCCTACGCCTACGCCGACGGGGAAGAGTACGACGCGCTCGACGCCGTGGTGGTGGTCGGGGACTATACCGACGAGGGGACCGAAAAGCAGTATCAGGCGTTTTTCGGTATCGTCGACGACAATATGCGCCCGGGCACGACCCTGCTCGCCTGCCTCGGAAATCACGAGTTCCGTTCGCCCCACGAGGACGACGTATCGAACAACTCGAACTTCTCGACGACCTATACCCGCTTTGAAGACTATTTCGGCTACGATATCGACAACGTTCACGTCATCAACGGCTATACGTTCATCGGCTTCGCCGCCGATTGCAAAGGCGGTCGCGGCTACACCCTCTCCAAGGCGGAATGGCTCGAGGAGCAGATCCTTGCGGCAATCGCGAGCGATCCGACGGGGAAGAAACCCATCTTCGTTTTCGGTCACGTCCCGGTCTGGGAGACCTGTCTCGGCAGTATCCGGGAAAACAACTATCCCACCGACGATATCGGCGACGTGCTCGAGAAATACCCGCAGGTCGTGTACCTTTCCGGGCATACGCACGCTCCGGCTTGCGATCCCGAGTCGATCTGGCAGGGCACCTTTACCGCGATCAACACCGGGACGCTCGCCTACGACGACAGCCCGTTCTATACGGGCGACGGTTCGACCCGCGGCAGTTACTTCCGGCGGGATCTGCACGGCGGGTATCAGTACGTGATGCTGGGCAGATACTTTGAACACGCCGAGTGGTACGCCTCGGTCTATACCATCGTCGAGGTGGACGCCTCCAACCGCGTCCGGCTCCGGTACTACGACGCGGAGGCGGATCGGTTCATTTTCGATCCGGTCATCATTGATACGATCGGCGAGCCCGAAAACTTCACCTTCACCGCCGAGCGCAAGGCGAGCTCCGAGGCGCCGACGTTCTCCGCGCCCCTGACCCTGCTTTCGGCGTCCTCCGGGTCGGTGCGCGTTCTGATCCCGAACGCGACCTGCTCCGATTACGTCCGCAGCTACCGTGCCGATCTGATCTATAACGGCGACGTCGTCAAGACGGTCTACCGTCAGGCGGGACAGCAGAAATATCCGCTTCCCGACGTTACGGCGTCGTTCTCCGACCTCGACCCGAACACCGATTACACCGTCCGGGTCTACGCCTATAACGCGTACGGCGTGATGAGCGACCCCCTCACGCTCGCCGTCCATACTCCCTCCGACAACGGCGGCAACCCCGCCCCCGACGTTTTCTCGTTCGGGTTCGATAACGAGGGCGTCGCGCGCGATCTGCTCTCCGGCGGGGCGCTGACGCAAAAGGACTATCCGACGGTCACAAGCGACGGAAACGGCTATTACGCCACCTTCGACGGCAACGACGCCTACGTCTGGAACGGTATTTCCAACTACTACGACGTGTTGGAGACCGGCTTCACCTTTGAGTGGATCGGTCAGGTCTACGATACGGTGCGCGGAAACGGCGTACTGTCGGGAAGCTACGACGACAACCGATACGTCAACCTCGCGTCCAACCAGGAAAAGGGCGGAATGGGGCTGGAATACAACGCGGACGGAAAGGCGTATCTCTTCGTCAATATTATGAGCGGCAGCAATAACGACTATTACGGCGCGGGCGCGACCATCCCGGTCGGGGAGACCGTCCACCTCGTCGGTACTTACGACGGCAGCGTCATTCGCTTCTACGTCAACGGGGAACTCGCCGCGACCACGAGCAAAACCGGCAAGGTCTGGTTCCCGCTGAAAGAGGACGCCCAGTATCTTGTCGTCGGCGGCGATTCGACAAAACTCCCTTGGTGGACCGAGCGCAATATGAACGGTGAGGTCCGGGCGATGAACATCTATTCGTCGGTGCTCTCCGCCGAAGCCGTCCAAGCCAAGTATCTGGCGTCGGGTCTTGCGGATTGACTGAAACAAACGAAAAAAAGCGGGGGCGTTCGCGCCCCCGCCGTTTTTGGTTTACCGTTTTTCGATCGGATAGTACTTTGCCAAGCCGCCCGAGGAGGTCTCGCGATAGCCGAGCGGAAGATCGGACCCCGTGTTGTACATCGTTTTGACGACGAGATCGAAACTGATCTTGTGCGTATCCGCAAGAAAGTTGGCAAGCGAAAGAGCGTTGATCGCCCGCATCGCCGCGACCGCGTTGCGCTCGATGCACGGGATCTGCACCAGCCCCCCGATCGGATCGCAGGTCAACCCGAGATGGTGTTCCATCGCGACCTCCGCGGCGTAGTCGATCTGATCAAGACCCATTCCGAAGAGTTCGGCAAGCGCCGCCGCCGCCATCGAACACGCCGAGCCGATCTCCGCCTGACAGCCGCATTCGGCGCCGCTGATCGACGCGTTGGTCTTGATGATATTGCCGATCACCCCCGCTGCGGCGAGCGCCCGCAGGATCTCTTTATCCGAGAAGCCGCGCGCCTCCTGCATATAGCGAAGAACGGCGGGAAGAACGCCCGACGAGCCGCAGGTCGGCGCGGTCACGATGACCCCGCCCGCCGCGTTTTCCTCGCTCACGGCAAAGGCGTAGGACGAGACCAGTCGGTTTTCGCGCGTCTGCGGGGACTCGTCGATATGTTTTTTCTGATAGATGATCTGCGCGCGGCGCTCGGTGCCGAGCCCGCCCGGAAGCACGCCCGTGACCGACAGTCCGCGTTCGATGGACGCTTTCATCGCACCCCAGACCGTTTCAAGATAAGGGAAGAGCCCCGCGCCCTCGACCTCCTCGGCATACTGGGAGAGACGGATATTCCGTTTCGCGCATTCGCGCGAGATCTCCCCGAAAGTCGACAGAGGGTAGATCCCCTCCGCGCCGGGTTCGTCGTCGGGGAAGATCGCGCCGCCGCCGACGCTCCAGATCCGTTCGGTCGTGAGCACGTTGCCGCGCGAGTAAAGCGTGAAATCCATCATATTCGGATGGCGTTCGGTGGGCGTTTCCCGGTCGAAGATCACCTCTCCCGTCATAGGAGCGAGCGTTTCGCGGATCACGCGGTCGGTGCCGTGCCCTTTTCCGGTCATCGCAAGCGAACCGTAGAGGACGACCCGATAGCCGTCGGCGTCGGGATACTTCTTTTTTAATTGCAGACAGGCGCGCTCGGGACCCATCGTGTGGGAACTCGACGGTCCGCGTCCGATCCGGTAGATCGCGCGGATGGACGGCATGGTTTTTTCGGTTGGCATGATCGACCTCTTCCGTTTCGTCGTTGCTTTTATTATAGCACTTTCCGCGGCGTTTTTCCACCCCCTTTTCGCGTTTGTGCCGCCGTCCCCCTGGATCGCGGCGAAAAACTACCTTTATTCTCGCTTTTTTCTTGATTATTTTGCTTTTATTGCTTGCCTTGTCGAACCGTCTGTGCTATAATTGGAAAAGAATAATCGTTGGGAGGATCACGATGAAAGCGGATCTTGATCTTATCAAAAAAATCACGGTCGGCGCCGTGCGGATATGGGAGGCGCCCGACGGGGTGCATTTTTCCCGTTTTACCGAGGAAGAGGAGGCGGGATGGTACTCCTGCACGAAGGTGCTGGGCGACCGTTCCCGGTCGCTGTGCGGCATCCGGCTCGATTTTCTGACCGACGCCGACGAGGTCGCGTTTATGCTCTCTTACGGCAACTCGGTCGACGTTTGGCTGAACGGCGTTTATAACCGCTCGCTGAAATTCGCGGATATCCGGGAAGCGGGTGAGAGCGAGATGCGCATCCCCCTGGTCGACCAACTCGGTACCCCGAACGCCGAGACCCGCGTCACGCTCTGGTTCCCGTGTCACGCCGGGGGCGTGCTCGGGTTCCTTGACGCCGTCGGGGCGACCTACATCCGTCCGCTCGAGTACCGTCACCGCATCCTTTTCCTCGGCGACTCGATCACGCAGGGGTGGAACAGCGCCCGCGAGTCCATGTCCTTTGCCTCTCGCGTCACGCGCTTCTACGACGCGGACACGCTGAACTGCTCTGTCGGCGGCGGCTATTTCTCGACCGCGACCATCGGGGAAAACGGCTTTAAGCCCGACGCCATCACGATCGCTTACGGCACCAACGATTTCACTCGTTCCCAGTCGCCCGAGGAACTGCAGGGTAACTGCACCGCTTACCTCGATAAGGTCAAGGCGCTGTACCCGAACGTGCCGATCTTCGTCATCACGCCCATCATCCGTCACGACAACGCCGAACGGAAAGCGGGCACTTTCGATTGGGTCAGAAAGACCATCGCCGCGGAGGCAAGCGCGCGCGGGATGAACGTGATCGACGGGTTTTCGCTGTTCCCGACCGACGAGTTTTACTTCTGGGACAGCGTACATCCGAACGAGGCGGGCTTTGCGGAGTACGCCCTCGCCCTGATCCCCCAGCTTCAAAAAGTTCTGAAATGGTAAAAAGAGATCCCGCCGGGGGCCCCCGGCGGGATCTTTGTTTAACTTCTGTCGACCGTCACGACGGCGTAGTAGTTCTTGTGTCGCTCTTTGATCTTTTGGCTGACCGCTTCCTTGATCTCGGAAACGGTCATTTTGTTTTCAAAGGGGACCGCCACGTCGAAGATCAGGTTGGTGTGGGTCACGCCCGGCACGATGCGGAAATCGTGGACCGTGATGTTCGGGTCGATCTCGCGTACCAACTCCGCCGTTTCCTCGCGCAGCTCGGCGGTCAGGGCGTCGTCGGTGTTGATCGGGTCCATGTGGATGGTACAGACGATCGAGAGTTCATCGCAGATCCGCCGCTCGACCTCGTCGATCACGTCGTGCACCGCGTACACGTCCTCGGAGCCGTCGACCTCGGCGTGGAAAGAGGCGAAGGTGTGTCCCGGTCCGTAGCTGTGGATCATCATATCGTGGATGCCGAGGATGGCGGGATAACCCGAAACGATGCGGGCGATGGCGTCGGTCACCTCTTTCACGGGCGCCTCGCCGAGCAGGGAGTTCTTGGTTTCAAGCAGGATGCGGGCGCCCGCCCAGAAGATGAAGAGCGCTACCGCGATGCCGACCCACGCGTCGATGTCGACCCCCGTAAAGCGGAAGATCAGGGTCGAGATCAGGACGGCGAAGGTCGAGACGGTATCGGAAAGAGCGTCGACGGCGGTCGCCCGCATCACCTCCGACCCGATCTTCTTGCCCAGCCGGTAGTTGAAGAGCGCCAGCCAGAGTTTCGCCGCCATCGACACCGAGAGGATGACGACGGTCAGAATGCTGAAGACCAGCGTGAATTCGCGCGAGATGATCTTCTGCACCGAGTTCGAGATGATCTCAAATCCGACGAGCAGGATGAGGAACGATACGACCATCGAGGCGATATACTCGATCCTGGCGTGCCCGAACGGATGGTCGCGGTCGGCGGGTTTTGCCGCGATGCGGAAACTGAAAAGCGACACGATGCTGGATCCCGCGTCGGAGAGGTTGTTGAACGCGTCGGCGGTGACGGCGATGGAGCCCGAGACCGTTCCGGCGACGAATTTCCCCGCGAAGAGCAGCAGATTGACAAGGATCCCGACGATCCCGGACAGCGTACCGTACGCCGCCCGCACCCTCGGGTCGGACGTCTTTTCGTGATCCCGGATGAAAAGCCGGGGAAGCAGGTCGGTCATTTCATTTTCCTTTCGCTTATCAAAAAACCGTTTTCGGTCTTTACAAGTCGGGGTTTTTCTGGTACAATAGAGGGGAAATACGAGAGGGAGGTCCCGGGATGGAAAAGCGCGCGACGGTCCGGTCGGTCGACACCCGCGAATGCCGGAACGTCAAATCGGTCGAAAAAGCGATCCTGTTCGCGCTCGCTTCGGCGAGAGCGGAGGGGGACCATATCGTGAAGATCCGGCACAGCGAGCGGCGGATCTCCCAACTGCGCCCGTTTTTACGCACGCTGCTCCGGCGCGGGGAGATCCGGCTGTTCATCGAGGGGGAGAAACTCGGGGACGAGAACGACCCCGGATCGCTCTACCTGATGGCGAATTTTCCCTCCGAGACCGCCGACCCCGCCTTCTTCGAGCGGAGCGCGGAGATCACGGTCGTTTGCGTGTAAAGGGAAGAGAAGACCCCCAAGGGGTGAAAAAAGGGACAACGGTATCGCGGCGGCGATCGCAGGATCGCTTGGCCGGCGCCGGTTGTCCTCTTTTTTTGTCTTAAACGTCTGAAAAGAGCAGGATCAGCCCTTCTTGCTCTCCAGATAATTGACGATGTCGCCGACGGTCACGAAGTCGTTGACCTCCTCGTCGTCGATCACGATCCCGAAGGTATCCTCGAAGATCTGGAAGAGATCGGCGATCTCAAGCGAGTTGATGCCGAGATCCTTCGACAACTCGGATTCCGGGGTGATCTCCGCCTTGACGCCCATTTTCTCAACGAGAAGATTTTTGACCTGTTCAAACATATTGATAGATCCTTTCTACGTCTCATCAGTTACCTGAAAGAGTTATCTCCTACATTGTACTGTTTTGAAAGCGCTTTGTCAATACCCGAGGGCGATTTTTTGTAAAAAGCGGATGTTTTTTGCCGCAAAACGAACGGAGAGGGCGCGCTTCGCCCCCTCCTCTTTTTCTTTCGGTTTTTCGTTACAGCAGGATGCAGATCAGCCCGCTCGACCCCTCGTTGATGATGCGTTCGAGCGTTTCGGCGAACCGCTCGCGCGCTTCTTCCGGCAGATTGGTCAGTTTGGCGTGGATGCCCTCGCTCGTCAGATCGTAGAGCGATTTGCCGAACAGGTTGGTGTTCCAGACGGCGCCGGGATCGTCCTCCATCCCCGAGAGCAGGTATTTCACCAGTTCCTCGGACTGTTCCTCGGTCCCGACGACCGGGTTGATCTCGGTCTCCACGTCCGCGGAGATCAGGTGGATGGAGCGCGCCGCCGCGCGTAGCCGCACGCCGTAGCCGCCGCTCTGTTTGACGATCTTCGGGTCTTCCAACCGGAGTTCCGAGGCGTCGGGCAAAACGATCCCGTACCCCTTCGCCTCGCAGTCGCGGAACGCGGGCGCGACCCGGTCCCAATTCTCCCTTGCGCGGACAAGGTCGGTCAACTCGCGCAACAGGTCTCCCTCGTCGTTTATTGCAAGCCCGGTCTTCTCCCGCAGCACGTCGAACCAGACCTCGGAGGGCAGCGCGACGTCGATCTTCGCGCGCCCCGTCCCCGCGTCCTGCTCCGCGACGGTCCAGGTCGCACCCTCCGCCCCGCCTGGCAAGCGCTCGGCAAACTCTTCAAGGCGTGCGAGGTCGCCCATCCGCACGGTCTCCTCGCTAATCTTTGCCACTGCGTCGAACAGCGAATTTCGCAGGGGATGGTCGTCATCGAGCGCCGAGAGCCAGGCGGGGAGCCGGAAGCGGATCTCGGACGCCGAGAACTCTGAGAGCACAAGTCCGAGGACGTGCGACAGGTCCTCGCGGTCGAGTTTGGTGCAATCGACCAGCGCGACCGGCGCGTTGTACTTCTTTTCAAGGTCGTAGGCGAGTTTGACCGTCCGCTCGTTCGACGGCTCGGCGGAATTGAGGATGATGGCGTAGGGGCGGTTCCTGCCCGAAAGTTCCGCCGCCGCTGCCTCCTCCGCCGCGACGTAGTTCTCCCGCGGGATCTCCCCGAAACTGCCGTCGCAGGTCACCAGCATACAGACGGTCGAGTGGTCCGAGATCACCTTGCGGGTCCCGACCTCCGCCGCCTCAGCAAATGGAAGCGGCTGCTCCGACCACGGGGTCGATACCATCCGGGGGACCCCGTTCTCCTCCATCCCGAGCACGTCGGAAACGGGGAAGCCCACGCAATCGACCAGACGGACGTTCAGGCGCGTCACGCCGTCGGGCGTGATCCCGACCGCCTCGTCCGGGATGAATTTCGGTTCGGTCGTCATGACCGAGCGTCCGTTTCCCGCCTGCGGCAGACTGTCGAGGGTGCGGAGGCGGTCGCGCTCCTCGCGTATGTTCGGGAGGATCATTTCCTCCGCGAACCGGCGGACGAAGGTCGATTTTCCCGTCCGGACCGGTCCGACCACGCCGATATAGATATTTCCCCCCGTCCGTTCTGCGATATCCCGGTAGATGGTGTGCTGTCCCATTGTTTTCCCCCTTCGGCTGACTTTGGTCCCGCGACTGTTTTTCGTCGTCTATCCTATGCAGAAAAACGGCGGGGTAGAACCTGCGTTTTTTCTCGCTTTCGCTTGACAGGACGGGAGAAAAAGGATATAATAGAAAAAAACGGGAGTTTTCCCGAAAACGGAGGAAAACCAAATGAAGATCGGTGTTCAGGTCTATTCG
Source organism: uncultured Clostridia bacterium (assembly GCA_946404035.1). Lineage (GTDB taxonomy): Bacteria > Bacillota > Clostridia > Oscillospirales > CAG-272 > UBA1740. Next base: position 17,096 of record CAMJCC010000003.1, read on the forward strand.
GTGCGCGACGCCGCCGAAAAGGATTTCATCGGCACGATGAAAGAGATCAAAAAGATGGGGTACGACGGCGTTGAACTCGCCGGGGCGTACGGACTTTCGGCGGAGGAGATCCGTCGGGATCTTGCCGAGGTCGGACTGACCGCCATTTCGGCGCACGTTCCGATGGTCGATATGTACGGCAAACCCGAGGAGACCTTTGCGTTCTATAAGACGATCGGCATCCCCTATATCGCCGTTCCCTATATGTCGAGCGAGTACAGACCCGGCACGGACCGTTTTCCCGAGACCATCGAGATGATCCGCGAGATCGCCAAGACCGCGAAGAAGAACGGGATGCAGCTCCTCTATCACAACCACGATTTCGAGTTCGTGAAGATCGACGGCAAATACGGACTTGACGTCCTCTACGACGCGATCCCCGCCGATCTGCTCCAGACCGAGCTCGACACCTGCTGGGTCAAGGTCGCGGGAGAGGATCCCGTCGCCTATATCACCAAGTACGCCGGGCGCGCCCCGATCGTCCACTTGAAGGACTTCTACAAGGAGGACAGCGCCACGCAGGACGAGATGTACGAGTTGATCGGCATCGCCAAGAAAGCGAAGCAGAGCTCCGCGTTCGAGTTCCGTCCGGTCGGTCACGGGATGCAGAAATTCCCGGGCATCATCGACGCGGCGGAGGCGGCGGGCAGCCAGTGGCTCATCGTCGAGCAGGACAGACCCAGTCTGGGTCTTACCTCGATGGAGTCGATCGACCTCTCGCGCAAGTATCTCCGTTCCATCGGTTACTGATCCGAAAAGAATTGCAAGCGTCCGCCCCACGGGGCGGGCGTTCGCTTTATCAAAGAAAAATCGCCCAAACGATTGCCAAATCTTTAAAAATAGAGTATAATATACTCAAATAACGCGGGACGCGCTCCCGCGCACCAAGACAACAGGAAAGAAGATGATTATTCATGCCTCAGGAAAACAACGCCCGGAAAGGCGGGATCTCGGTCGAAACGGAACATCTGTTCCCGATCATCAAGAAGTGGCTGTATTCGGAGAAAGAGATCTTTTTGCGCGAGCTGGTCTCCAACGCGGTCGACGCGGTGACAAAACTGAAGCGGCTCTCCTCGCTCGGCGAGTACGACGCGCCGGATGGAGAGACCTACCGGATCGACGTTTCCTTTGACAAAACGGCAAAGACCCTCTCGATCTCGGACAACGGGATCGGGATGACCGAGGACGAACTGGACCGTTATATCTGCCGGGTCGCGCTCTCCGGGGCGCTTGAATTCGCCGAGAAATACGAGGGCAAGGGCGACGAGGGCGGAAACGGCATCATCGGGCATTTCGGGCTCGGGTTCTATTCCGCGTTCATGGTCTCGGACGAGGTCGAGGTCATCACCCGGTCCTACACCGGCGCGCCCGCCGCGCGACTGGTCTGCTCGGAGGACGGCGAATATACCGTCTGCACCGACGGGATCGAGCGCGGTCGCGGCACGACCGTCGTTCTGCACGTCAATGCAGACGGCGAGGAGTTCCTCTCCGAATGGAAACTGCGCGAGGTGCTCAAAAAATACTGCGCCTTTATGCCGGTCGAGATCTACCTCACAGACGAGGAGAAAGCCGACGAGAAAAAAGAGGGCGAGGAACCGAAAGAACAGAAGCCCGAAAACGATATCCATCCCCTCTGGCAGAAGAGCGCCGCCGACTGCACCGAAGAGGAGTACAAGGAGTTCTACCAGAAGGTCTTTTCCGACTATCGGGAACCGCTCTTCCATCTGCACCTGAACGCCGACTATCCCCTCAATTTCAAGGGCATCCTGTTCTTCCCGAAACTGCGGGAGAACTACGAGAACCTGGAGGGAAAGATCAAACTCTACTACAACCAGGTCTTCGTCGCGGATAACATCAAAGAGGTCATCCCCGAGTACCTGCTGATGCTCCGGGGCGTGCTGGATTGCCCCGAACTCCCCCTGAACGTCTCGCGCAGCTATCTGCAGAACAGCGCCTACGTTTCCAAGGTGTCGACCTATATCGTGAAAAAGGTCGCGGACAAACTCAACTCGATCTTCAAGGACGAGCGCGAAAAATACGAGAAACTGTGGGACGATCTGCGCACCTTCGTCGAGTACGCCTGCATCTCCGACCCGAAGTTTCTCGAGCGCGTGAGACCGTCGATCCTTTTGCCGCTTGAAAGCGGGAAGAAAGTGACCCTCTCGGAATACCTCGACGGCGCGAAAGAGAAGAACGCCGGGACTATCTACTATACGACCGACCCGGAACTCCAGGCGCAGTATATCGAGATGTACCGCTCGAGAGGGATCGAGATCGCCGTCCTGTCGGGTCCGCTCGACGTCCGCTTTGCCGAAACGCTGGAACAGAGCGCAAAGGACGAAGAGAAGATCAAGTTCCTGCGCGTTGACGCCGACCTTTCGGCGCTCGGCGGCGGGGAAGAGGAAGAGAACGAAAAACTCGCGGCGTACTTCACCGAGGCGGCGGGCGACGGGCTTAAACTGACCGTCAAGTGCCGTCGGCTCGGAGAGGAGGACGCGCCCGCCGTCCTGACGGTCTCGGAGGAGAGCCGCCGGATGGAAGATATGATGCGGATGTATATGCCCGACACGCCCGCCTCCCCGAAAGAGGCGACCCTTGCCCTGAACCTCGCGTCGCCCCTGATCGGGAAACTTGCGGGAGAGGGCGACGAAAAGAGGGCGAAAGAGATCGCCTCGTATCTCTTGATGCTGGCGATCCTCTCCAACCGTAAATTCACCGCCGAGGAGATGAAACGCTTCCAGAAAGACAGCGTTTCGCTCCTGAACGACCTGCTTTGACGGCGCGGGATCCCGCCGCCGTCGTTGCCGCCAACGCCGGGGCGCTGAAACGCGAAGAGACCAAACGCGAGGCGGGCGAGCGTCTGCTCGGGCGCGACGCGGCGACCCTGCTCGTCCCGGACGTGAAGACCGCGTCCGGCGACCCCGCCGCCACGGCGGAGGCGTTGTTTCGCGCGGGACAAACGGCAGGGCGCGACCTGACCGGTACGGTTTCCCGCGCCGCGTTCGTCCGTACCCTGCTTGAAAAGGCGGAGATCACCGAGACCGATCTGTTTCCCGTCCTTTCGGCTGTCGACCCCGTCCGCGTGGTCTACGCGCGCGCCGGGGCAGCGGATCGCGCCTACCGGCTCATAGCGGGATTGTTTTCCGATCTGCGCGTCGGGTACGCCGAGACCAACCGGGACGCCGCCGAGGGGGTCGAGAGCGGGGACGCGGATCTGTTGCTCTTGCCCTACGCCGACGCGGCGGGGAACCCGGTCTTATCGACCGAGGCGCTCGCCGACACGTACGGGCTGTATCTTTCCGCGCTCGCGCGCGTCAAGGTCGGCGACGGTCTGGTCTACGGGCTCTTCGGGCGGGCGATCCTGCCCGGCGTTTCGGGACGCGTGACCGTTCATCTGTCAATGCCGACCCCGGACGCCGAAACGCTTGCGGGGATCTACGATTTCGCCCGTCTGACGGGGCTTTCCCCCGACGGCGCGGCGTTCCCGTCCGGCGGACGGCGGGCGGACTTCGCCCTGTCCGGCAGCAAAACCGACTGTCTTTTTGCCGCTCTTTATTGTCTTGCTTTCTGTCCCGGGTGCGAACTCCGGGGTTGGAGAGCCGCTCAGCCGCTCTCCGAACGCTGAAATACCTTTCCGAAAGGGGAAAAACAAATGCTGAAACGCTATTCCTACACGACCCACGGGACCTGCTCCCGCCAGATCGACGTCACGCTTGACGGCGACGTGATCGAGGAGGTCGTTTTTCACCGCGGGTGTATGGGAAATACGCAGGGCGTCGCCGCCCTGGTCAAGGGAATGAAGGCGGAGGAGGCGATCCGCCGCCTCTCGGGCATCGACTGCGGCGGCAAGGGGACCTCCTGCCCCGATCAACTCGCCCGCGCTCTCTCCGAAATGCTGAACGGCGCAGGGGAATGATCCCGACGGCCGCACTACTCTGACGAAGGGGACCGAATACCGTGACCGAAAAACAGAAACACATCCGCAATTTCTCGATCATCGCGCACATCGACCACGGCAAGTCGACGCTTGCCGACCGGATCCTTGAAAAGACCCGGGCGTACGATCTGCACGAGATGGAGGATCAGATCCTCGACAATATGGACCTGGAACGCGAGCGCGGCATCACCATCAAGGCGCGCGCGGTCCGTCTCGGCTACCGTGCGAGCGACGGGGAAGACTACGAGTTCAACCTGATCGACACGCCGGGCCACGTCGACTTCGGTTACGAGGTCTCGCGCTCGCTCTCGGCTTGCGAGGGCGCGCTGCTCGTCGTGGACGCGACGCAGGGCGTGGAGGCGCAGACGCTGGCAAACGCCTATCTTGCTGTCGACAACTCGCTCGAGATCCTGCCGGTCATCAATAAGATCGATCTGCCCTCCGCCGACGTTGAACGGACGCGCGCGGAGATCGAGGATGTCATCGGCATCGACGCCGAGGGCTGTCCCGCCGTTTCCGCCAAAATGGGGCTGAATATCGACGACGTGCTGGAAAAGATCGTGACGTCGATCCCGGCGCCCTCGGGCGACGAGAACGCGCCCCTGAAAGCCCTGATCTTCGACTCGCGCTACGACAGTTATCTCGGGGTCGTGGTCTATATCCGCGTGATGGACGGCGTGGTCCGCGCGGGCGACGTCATCCGGCTGATGAGCACCGGCGCGATCTACCAGGTGACCGAGGTCGGAACGCTCGGCGTGACTGAGATGACCGCGACCGACGCGCTCTCCGCCGGGGAAGTGGGCTACCTCACCGCCAGCATCAAGTCGGTCGGCGATACCCGCGTCGGCGATACCGTGACCCACGCGGACCGTCCGTGCGCCGAGGCGCTGCCCGGTTTCCGCCGGGTACAGCCGATGGTCTACGCCGGTATCTATCCCGAGGATGGCGCGCGCTACGGAGATCTGCGCGACGCCCTTGAAAAACTGCGCCTGAACGATGCGGCGCTCCATTTTGAACCCGAGACCTCGATCGCGCTCGGCTTCGGCTTCCGCTGCGGTTTTCTCGGGCTTCTGCACATGGAGATCATTGAGGAGCGGCTGGAACGCGAGTTCAACCTCGACCTGATCACCACCGCGCCGAGCGTTATCTATCGTGTCACCCTGCGCGACGGTTCGACCCGTTTCATCGACAACCCGTCGAATTATCCCTCGCCCGACGAGATCGTCGAGGCGGCGGAGCCGGTCGTGCGCGCGTCGATCATCACGCCGTCCGACTATATCGGCGGACTGATGGATCTTTGCCAGGATCGGCGCGGCGAGTTCATCGACATGAAATACCTTGATCAGACCCGGGTGGAACTGCACTATATCCTCCCGCTGAACGAGATCATCTACGACTTTTTCGACGCGCTGAAGAGCCGGAGCAAGGGCTACGCCTCGCTCGACTACGAGTTCCTTGAATACCGCCCCGGCAAACTGGTCAAACTGGACTTCCTGTTAAACGGCGATCAGGTCGACGCGCTCTCGTTCATCGTTCACGAGGAAAAGGCGTATCCCCGCGCCAGAAAGATCGCGGAGCGCCTGAAAGAGAACATCCCGCGCCAACTGTTCGAGATCCCGATCCAGGCGGCGATCGGTTCCAAGATCATCGCCCGCGAGACCGTGAAAGCGATGCGCAAGGACGTGCTTGCCAAATGCTACGGCGGCGACATCACGCGGAAAAAGAAACTGCTCGAAAAGCAGAAAGAGGGCAAGAAGAAGATGCGCCGGCTCGGCTCGGTCGAGGTCACGCCCGAGGCGTTTATGGCGGTGCTCAAACTGGACGACGATGCGTAAGGGGATCGGCGTCTATCTGCACGTCCCGTTCTGCCTCTCCAAGTGCCCCTACTGCGATTTCTGCTCGTTTCCGGGTTCACGCGAAGAGGACAGGGAACGCTACGTCGGGGCGGTTTTGCGCGAGATCGCGGAGCGCGAATTCCCGCGCCGGAGCGTAACGTCGGTCTTCTTCGGCGGCGGAACGCCGTCGCTGCTCTCGACGGCACAGTTCGACGCCCTGCTCTCCGCCCTTTCGTCGCGTTTTTCGATCGAGAGGGACGCGGAGATCACCTTTGAGATGAACCCCGCGACGGCGGACCGGGACAAGCTGCGCGCGCTCCGTTCGCTCGGTTTCAACCGGGTCAGCATCGGGTGCCAGTCGACCTCCGACGCGGAACTTGCGGCGCTCGGACGGGCGCACACGGCAGAGGGGTTCTTCGACGCCTACCGGGACGCCGTCGCGGCGGGCTTTTCCAACCTCAACGTCGACCTGATGTACGGCATCCCGCGCCAGACGGCGAACTCGTTTGCAAAAACGCTCTCGGACGTCCTTTCGCTCGGTCCGACGCATATCTCCGCCTACGGGCTGATCGTCGAGGAGGGGACCCCGTTCTTTACCCGGCGTGATACCCTCGGGCTGCCCGGGGAGGACGCTGAGGCGGATCTGTACGCCCTCGCGTCCGAAACGCTCCGTAACGCCGGATACCGGCACTACGAGATCTCGAACTACGCGCGCCCCGGCTACGAGTGCCGCCACAACCTGCTGTATTGGCGGCAGGGCGAATACGCGGCGTACGGTCTCTCCGCGTCCTCGCACTTCGCCGGCGTCCGGGAGACCAACACCCGCGACCTCTCGGCTTACCTCGCCGCCCCCGCGGCGGCGGTCTCGGAAAGAACGGTCATAAACGGCGCCGACGCCGAATATGAATATATCATGCTGGCGCTCCGGCTCTCGGAGGGGATCGACGAAGCCGATTTCCGACGGCGCTTCGGGCATCCATTCCGTGAGACCTACGCCGACAAACTGGCGCCGTATATCGCGCGCGGACTGCTCGCGGCGGGAGACGACCGCACGGCTCTGACCGACGGGGGATTGTATCTCAGTTCGGCTCTGCTCCGGGATCTTCTTCCTTGACGGGAAAACGCTTCTCCCCCTTGACAGAACGGGCAAAAAATGATAGAATAAAACCGAGGGAACAAAGCAAAACTATAAAGGAGAAAACACGATGGCAGACCTGGAAAACAACCTCCCCGAAGAGGAGGAAGAGGTGGACGTCTTCACCCTGACCGACGAGGAGGGCAACGAGGAGCAGTTTGAGATCCTCGGCTCGATCGAACTGGACGGCAAGGTGTACTACGCCATGACGAGCGTCGAGGAGAAGAACGACGAGTACGTCATCCTCCGGCTCGAGGGCGAGGACGGCGACGACGTGACGCTGGTGACGGTCGACGACGACGATGAATTCGACCGCGTTGCCGACGAATTCGAGGATAAACTTTTCGGCGAGATCGACTACGACGAAAACGCGTCCGAGGATAAGTAAGTTTTTTTAAACCTGCTTGGTTAGTGATAGACCGGAGTTTGGACCTACAATTCTTTTATGGGAGCCCGGCTTACCCTGATGGGATGCAGACCTCCCGGCGGGAGCCGACTTGTTCCGCTGCCCGCACGGACGCTGGGAGCAACAAAGTCAGGGACGAAGGCATCCACCCTGTACTGACAGGGTCAGAATTTCCGGCTACACGGCCCGGCGGGGAATTTACGCCCCGTCTGAAAGACGGGGCGTAACGTTATCCGTTTGGAAATTATGCGGACAAAAAAAGACGGAGGAAACTCCGTCTTTTTTTATACGCTGCGGAAACCGCGGCCGACGATCTCGCTGGAGTTCAGGATGATGACGAACGCCTTGGGGTCGATCTCCCGGACCGCGCGGCGGAGCCGGATGCCCTCGATCCGTCGGCAGACCGTCACGAGCGTGGGCTTGGTTTCCTGCGAATAACCGCCTGTCGCGTCGAGAATGGTGGTCGTGTGACCCATCTTCTCGATGATGTGTCGGTTGATCTCGTCGGGTTTTTCGGTCACGATGAGAAAGCACTTGCAGACCGAAAGCGACTCGATCACGCTGTCGACCAAAAACGCCTTGGCAAACAGACCGAGGAGAGAGAACAGCCCCGCCGTCACCCCGAAAACGAAGAAGGACGAGCACGCGATGAGGAGATCGGTGCAGAGCAGGGCTTTTCCGGTATCGAGCCGCGTGTACTTTTTTAAGATCAGCGCGACGATATCGGTCCCACCGGAGGAGGCGTTCACGTAGAACAGGATCGACGATCCGATCGAGGTGAGCAGGATCGCGTAGACCAGTTCGAGGAACGGCTGCGACGTGATCGGCTGATCGAGCGGGATCCACTTTTCCAGCCCCAGCGTTTCGAGCGAGAAGAGCAGACTGCAAAAGACCGTGCGGACGCTGAAACTCTTTCCGACGGCGAAATAGCCGACCACGAGCAAAAGGACGTTGATCGCCGTGATCAGCGTGCCGGGGGTCACGTAGGCGTTCGGGATGGCTTTGCCGAGGACGGTCGAGATACCGCTCACCCCGCCGGTCGAAAAGCCGTTCGGGATCTTGAAAAAGTACACGCCGACGGCAATCATGGACGAACCGATGACCATCAGAAGAAAACGGAGCAGGAGTTTCCCTTTAGCGGTTTTCATAGCGTCATTCCTCTTTGGTATCTTCCTGCCGCTCGTGGATCGCTTCCGCCGTCGGACGCGGCGGGTCGGCGGTCACGGTGGAAAAACCGTTTCCGTGTACGTCGGCGACCGAGTGCACGATGGTGAACGCGGTGGGGTCGATCTTTCGGACCAACTGCTGTACGCGGTAGAGCTGGCGCGGCGAGACCACCGTCATCACCAGGTCGCATTCGCGCTGCAGATACCCGGTCTTGCCGTGCAGGAGCGTCACGCCCCGGTTCATCTCGGAGATGATCGCCTCGGTCAGATCGTGCGGCCTGTTGGTGACGATGGTCACCTGCATCTTCTGCCGCCCGACCAGCAGGACTTTGTCGATCAGGACGGTGTAGATCAGGACCAGGATCAGACCGTAGAGCACCTGTTCCTTGCTCGACCAGAACGCCTGCAGGATCAGGATCAGAACGTCGAAGACCCAGATCGCGAGCGAGACCGGAACGTGCAGGTACTTGTTGGCGATCAGCGGCGGGATGTCGGTGCCGCCGGTCGAGGACCCGCAGCGAAGAACGATCCCGACCGACAGCCCGATGAGCAGTCCGGCGTAGACGGTCGCCAGCATGACGTTGTCGGTCAGCTTCACGTTCAAAAGGTGCGGCTCCAGGATGGTGTAGAACAGGGGATAGCTGACCGAGCTGACCAGGGTGGTCAGCGAAAAACGCCACCCGAGGAAGATCAGCCCGACGACGAACATCGCGGCGTAAAAGACGTTGGTAAAGGCGGCGATCGGAAAACCGCTGACCTTATTGATAAACAGCGCGATACCGTTGGTCCCGCAGGTGATCAGCCCGTTCGGGTTGACGAAAAGGGCGTTGGTCGCGGCGTAAAGAGCGTTAGCCAGAACGATGGCGAGGATCTCGCACGTCAGCCGCAGTTTCGGATATTTTAAGAACACTTGATGCTCCTTTTCCCGAATGAGGACCGGGCGGCAGGTCGTCGCGTCGCGCTTTCTCTGCCGCCCGGATGGTTTTTCGGGTATCTACTTACTTTTCGATTTTCGCAAGGATCTTTTCAAGCAGTTCGGTCTGCTTGGCGCTGGTTTCGTAGAACGCCTTAAGCTGTGCCTCTTTCTCGGCGACGGCTGCGGCGGCTTCCGCGTCGGCTTTCGCCTTGGCTTCGGCGGCGAGGGCGGCTTCCTCTTCGGCTTTCTTCTTCGCTTCTTCGGCTTTCGCTCTCTCGCGGTACGCAAAACGCTCCTGCGACTTGCGGATCAGGCGGACGACCACGAAAATGGTCAGCGCGATGATCAGGAAGTTGACGATCGCCTGGAGGAACAGACCGTACTGGATGTGCCCGGCGCCGGTGCCCTCGACGATCACTTTCTTGCCGTTCTCGATCAGGAACTCGCCGTTTTCGTCCAAGACGTAATCCGGCGCCTTGACCCATGCGTCAAGGTCGGCAAGCGACGCTTTGCCGGTGAGAAGACCGACCAGCGGCATGATGATGTTGTTGACCAGCGAGGTGATGATGGCGTTGAACGCGCCGCCGATGACGACCGCAACGGCCAGGTCCAGGATATTGCCTTTGGTAATGAACGCTTTGAAATCGGCCCAGAACGAGCTCTTTTTCTTTTCCTTGTTCTTTTTCATTTCCGGGGGAAACTCCTTTCGTTTTTTCGTTTCGCGCGGGTCTTGTGTTTCCTATACTAAATATACACCAAAAAAAGAAAAAAGTCAACCCCGTGACCAGAAAAGCGTCCCGGTTTTCAAGCGATGCGTAAAAAGTCCGTTTTATTGAACGTACCTTGCCGTAGAATAAGGTCGAAAACAGGAAAACGGAGGGACCAAAAATGAAAAAGAAGACCCAACCCAAAACGAGAAGAAGCTATCGGCTGATCGGCGTGACGACCTTTCTTTCGCTGGTGATCTCGGTCCTTTGCGGCGTGTTCGTTTCGTTCGACGCATGTTTGTCCGCCGTGTTCGGCGGGATCACGGTCATCACGCTGGGCGCGATCCTCTCTGCCGGGCTCGAGAGCGCGGCAGAGATCCGGCGCGAGCGGAACGAGGCGGGCGGGTTCGGCGTCGTTTCGGGGGAAAAAACCGCAACGCTCTTGACAAAACGCGCAAAAAGAGTATAATTATTACATTCTGTTTTCCATAGGAGGTCGCCGGTTTTTCCGGTGAAAACGGTATGTCAAGTTGTCGTATTCCCGACGGTTACGTTTCTCCCCTGACCCTGCGCCAAACCGAGAACGCCATTAAAAAGGTCAAGGACTTTTTCGAACGCGATCTTGCGATCCAACTGAACCTGACGCGCGTTTCGGCGCCCCTTTTCGTGTCGCGCGACAGCGGGCTGAACGACAACCTGAACGGCGTTGAACGCCCCGTTTCCTTCGACCTTTCGACCGGCGGGACCTTTGAGATCGTCCATTCGCTTGCCAAATGGAAGCGCCAGGCGCTGAAGACCTACGGTTTTTCGGCGGGCGAGGGGCTCTACACCGATATGAACGCCATCCGCCGCGACGAGGACACGGACAACCTCCATTCGATCTTCGTCGATCAGTGGGATTGGGAAAAGGTCATTCGCCGCGAGGATCGCACGCTCGACACGCTGAAAAAGACCGTCAAGCTGATCTACGCCTCGCTCCGCCACACCGAGATCTACATCGCCGACGACTACAAGTTCATCGACCGTCTTCTCCCCGAGAAGATTACGTTCCTTTCGACCCAGGAACTCGAGGACCGCTATCCCGACGCCACCCCGAAAGAGCGCGAGTATTTCGCCGCCAAGGAGTACGGCGCGATCTGCCTGATCGGCATCGGCGGGAAACTGAGATCGGGGATCAGACACGACGGGCGCGCGCCCGACTACGACGACTGGTCGCTGAACTGCGACATCATCGTCTACTATCCCGTGCTTGACGTCGCGCTCGAACTCTCCTCGATGGGTATCCGCGTGGACGAGGAGGCGATGAAGCGCCAGCTTGCAGAGGCGGGATGCCCCGAACGGGCTGAGCTGCCGTTCCACCGCGCCCTGCTCGCCGGGGAACTCCCCTACACGATCGGCGGCGGGATCGGACAGTCCCGGATGTGCATGTTCTTCCTCCGGAAAGCGCACATCGGAGAGGTACAGTCCTCCTATTGGGACGAAAAGACCCGCGCGGAGTGCGCGTCTCACGGCGTGGAACTGCTCTGAAAAACAAATACGGGGCGACCGTTTCGGTCGCCCCTCTTTTTTGTTTTCAGGAGAAATGCAAAAGGTAATAGGACGAAAACTTGCGGATCTCGGTCTCCAGCCATTCGTAGCCGTATTCCTCTGCGAGCGTCGGCTGATCCGAGAAGAGATCGACCCCGAGCCCCAGCCGGTCGCCCTCGATTTTGAACCCCATAGCCGCCAGAACGGTGGGGAAGAGGTCAAAGGCGGTGAAGACCCGCCCCTCGGTCGGGCGCGCGGGGGTCGCCGCCGCGTTGACAAAGCAGTTGTAGATCGACGGCTGCCGCGTTTTTGCGGGGTCGGCAAGCGCCGTGTCCATCCGGGGATGGTCGCCCGTGATCACGATCAGGGTATCGTCGAAAAAGTCCTGCTCTGAGCACCACGCAACGAAGTCCGCCGCCTGACGGTCGGCGCAGGAGATCACGCGCTCGATCCGCGGCGCGTCGCTGTCCTCGCAGCAGGGGCAGAGATGCCCGTAGGAATGGTGCGTGTCGACGGTGAGGAACGTGAAGTTGAACGGTTCCCCTGTTGCGGCGAGCGCAAGGATCTCGCTCTTCGCGATCTCGTAGAGCATATAGTCTTCCAGCCCCCACCACCCGTCGTAGTAATCGGGGGCGACGGCTCCGGTCTTGCGCGCGGTGTAGAGGTCGTAGATCTTGAAGTTCCCGTGCTGGGTAAAGTAGAGATCCCGCCCGGCGAACCGCACGTCCGAGCCGCAGAGGAACTCCTGGCGGTACCCTTTCCGTTCAAGGATATCTCCGAGCGTCGTTAATCCCGCCGCGAACTTTTGACGATAGATCATATCGTTGTGACCGTTGTCGCCGAGTTCAAAGGAGAACGGGACGCCGGAGGTGGTCGCCAGCAGCGCCGCGATGGTCCACCCGGTCCCGATCGGGCTGTAAAACCCGCCGAGTTTACCGTCGGTCTGGTCGGAGAAATAGAGATTGCTCCGCGCAAGAGCGGTCAGGTTCGGCATCAGGTTGGTATTCTTGATCCCGCCGTCGGACTTCGACGCGGCGGCGGTCTCCATACTCTCGATATAGAGCCAGATGATATTTTTGGTTTTGCCCTCGGCTTCGATCGTCACGTCGTCGGGCGAAACGTAATGATCCTCATAGATGGTGGTTTTCTGTTTGAGCAGCGTAACGTATTCGGGGATCCCGAGTACAAAGACCGAAAAGACGAGAGAAGAGATCAGGAGCAGAACGATCGCCGTTCCGCCGATCCGCCGCCAGATCGCCTGGCGCCGGTACTGCGCCGGGCGGCGCTCGTCGTTTGTTTCCCAGTCCTCGCGCTCGACCCGGTATAGGAACCGGTTTTTGCGCCGGGTCTTGCAATCGCGGAAAAAGCGCCACACAGGTCCCGACGCGAACAGGGGGATGCAAAGCAAAGCGTAGAGCACGCCCCCGACGATCAGGTAGACCAGCGCGGCGCCGACGATCTGTTTCACCGTGCCCTCTCCGGTCCCTTTCAGGGGCGAGAGTACGGTATAGATCAGTTCCTTGAACGAAACCGAAAAGTTCAGTTTGTACCAGACGGCAAGCGAAAGGATCGCGATACCGAGAAGAAACAGTATCCCGAACAATATGGCGAAAATGATCTTGCCCTGTTTCGGTTGCTTTCTCAAACCGCGACCCTTTCCAAAAAAGAAATTGGTGGGGATACGAGCGTGGAACGGTCAGAAATTGGCGCCGTTCCAGCCCCAGTACGCGATCTCCTCGTACTTGACGTAAACGCCCTCTCCGGGGATCCCGGCGACCCGTTCCATAAGGTCGGTCAGATCGCGGGTGACGGCGGCGTAGGCGTCGGGGGTGGACGAACCGAGCAACTCGACCTCGATCATAGCGAGCGGCTCGTCGCTCTTTCCGGCGAGCGAAAGGGCGCAATCCCCCTCGCAGTCGGTCATCAGCCAACGCTCGGTCTTTCCGGGGAAGAGCGCGATGGTCTTACCGAGTTCCTTTTGAAGCTCGGAGACGGTCTCCTTGGAGAGCGGACGGTTGCAGCGAACGCGGATATACGGCATACTTTTTTACCTCACACGCCCGAGTAGGCGGAAAAACCGCCGTCGATCGGGAGAATAACCCCGGTCACGAAGCCGGATGCGGCGTTGTCCAGGAAGAAGAACAGACCGCCGAGAAGCTCGCTTGCCTCTCCGAAGCGGCGCATCGGCGTGCCGGCAAGGATCTTGCCGGTCCGCGCCGTGGGGGTGCCGTCCTCTTTGAAGAGGAGGGCGCGGTTCTGGTTGGTCACGAAGAACCCGGGGGCGATGGCGTTGACGCGGACGCCGGTCTCGGCAAAATGGACGGCGAGCCACTGGGTAAAGTTCGAGACCGCGGCTTTCGCGGCGCTGTACGCCGGGATCTTGGTCAGGGGACGGTAGGCGTTCATCGAGGAGATGTTCACAATGTTCCCGCCCTTGCCCGACTTCGCCATATCGAGGGCGAAGACCTGGGTGGTAAGAAACGCCGCCGTGACGTTCAAGTCAAAAACGAAGCGCACGCCGTCGGGCGAGATCGAGAAGAACGACTGCTTGTCCGGGTCGGAGAGGGTCGCCTCGTTGAAGGTCTCGTCAAAGGTCGTGGCGCGGGGATTGTTCCCGCCCGCCCCGTTGATCAGGATATCGCAGGGACCGAATTTTTCGTCGACGATCGCCTTTGCCGCTTCGAGCGACGCTTTATCCAGGCAGTTTGCCTTGATCGCGATCGCCTGTCCGCCGTCGGACTTGATCTCGTCGGCGATCTTCTCCGCCACCGCGTCGTTGATGTCGAGCAGGGCGACCTTTGCGCCGCACTTGGCGAGCGCGCGGGAGAAATCCGAGCAGAGCACCCCGGCGGCACCGGTCACGACGGCGACCTTGCCGGAGAGGTCGAGCGCGTAGGGAAGTTTCATTTCACTCATGGAAGATACCTTCTTTCGTTATTTGCGGGGGAGCGTCTTTTCCAGCGCTTCCCATACCCCGGAGAGATAGACCGCGCCGAGCGCCCGGTCGTAAAGCCCGTAGCCGGGTTTGCCGTGCTCGCCCCAGATGTTCCGGCCGTGGTCGGGACGGATATAACCATCGAAGCCGTTTTCGTACAGGGCGCGCAGGATACCGTAGATATCGAGCGAGCCGCATTCGGTGGGGTGCGGGCTCTCGTGGAAGAAGAGTTTGCCGTCCCCCTGCTCGACGAACTTGATGTTCCGCGCGTGGACGAAATGGACGCGTCCCATCGCGGCGTATTTGCCCGCCATTTTCACAAGGTCGTTGTTCTTGTCGGCGCCGAGCGACCCGGTGCAGAGCGTGATGCCGTTTTCCGGCTCGTCGACGGCGGAGAACAGACGGTCGATCCCCTTTTCGCCCGAGATGATGCGGGGAAGACCGAAGAGCGACCAGGGCGGATCGTCCGGGTGCACCGCCATCTTGATCCCGCTCTCCTTGCAGGCGGGCATCAGCGCGGTCAGGAAGTACACCATATTCTGAAAGAGTTGTTCGGCGTCCACCGCCTCGTAGCGGCGGAGCAGGGTCGCCAGCTGTTCACGGGTGTAACTCTCGTCCCAGCCGGGAAGCGAGAGCGACTGTTTGCGGGGATCCAGCGCGTCGACCGTGTGCTGATCGTAGGCGAGGCAGTTGGAGCCGTCCGCGGTCTTGAACGCGAGTTCCGACCGCACCCAGTCAAAGACCGGCATAAAGTTGTAGCAGATCACTTTCACGCCAGCACGGCCGAGGTTACGGATGGTCGTGATATAGTTGTCGATCAGTTTGTCGCGGGCGGGGGAGCCGAGTTTGATCTCCTCGTGCACCGGGACGCTCTCGATCACTTCCATCTCGAGACCCGCGTCGTTTGCGAGTTTCTTTTGCTTCAGGATGCTGTCCAGGTCCCAGCTCTCCCCGACGGGGATCGAGTAGAGGGCGGTCACGACGCCGCTCATCTTCGGGATCTGACGGATCATTTCCAGGGTGACGGGGTCTTTTTCCCCGTACCAGCGAAAGGTCATTTTCATTTGGCGTTCTTCCTTTCTTGTTTGATCATGACCGGGTCGCCCCGTTGGGAGGAGAGGTACGCGGCGAAGAGGACCCGGAGAGGGACGGCGGCGGACGAGAGGGTCACCGGCATCGGGTCTCCCGTCTTCAGCGCCTCGTAGAAGCGGCGGATCAGCCGGATGTGTCCCGCGCCCCAACATTCCTTGCCGGGCGACGAATGTCCGTCGCCGGGAACGTTGAACGGCTCTCCGTCGAGATACAGCCGGTCGCCGAGCAGCGAGATGCGCTTTCCGTTGCGGCAGAACAGTTCGTTGAAGTTGGGCGCGTCGCACCCGAACGCGGTGGTCGCGGTAAAGAACCCGGTCGCGCCGCCATCAAACCCGATGAGCAGCTCCGCCGTGTCCTCGACGTCGATCACGCCGACGTGACGGTGGTTTGCGACCCGTGCCGCGACGTTGAGGGGCGTTCCGAGAAACCCGATCATAAGGTCGAGTTCGTGGATCGCCTGGTTGATGAGCACGCCGCCGCCCTCGGTTTTGGCTTTTCCGCGCCATTCTTCCGAGCGGTAGTACGCCTCGTCCCGGTTCCAGGTGACCGACGCGCGGGCGGAGACCACCCCGCCGAAGCGGTCGGCAAGTTCGTGCGCCGCGATCACCGAGGCGTTCAGACGGTTCTGGAAGCAGACCGAGATCTTTGCGGAACTGGTCTTTTCCGCTTTCAGCAGGCGGTCGAGTTCGGCTTCGGAGATGCACGCCGGCTTTTCAAGAAAGACGTGGATCCCCCGGGCAAGCGCCTCGCACGCCATCTCGCAGTGGAGGTAGTGCGGCGTTGCGATATGGACGACGTCGGGCTTGACCTCGTCAAGCATCTTTATGTAATCGGTATAGACCCGGGCGTCCGGAGCGTACTTGTTCCGCGCCTCCTCGGCTCTTTTTGCGATCACGTCGCAGAGCGCGACCACCTTGACGTCGGGCAGTTTCCCGATCGCGACCAGATGGTTGCCGGAGATCGCCCCGCATCCGATAAGTGCTGTTTTCATAGACTTTACTTGCTCCAGAAAGGACCGTTTTCCGTGTACCCCTCGCTACGGAGCAGGTTTTTGAGCGACGAAACGGCGCAGTCGAACGCTTCGTCGGAGGTGGCAAAGGTATGGCGCCCCCTCAGTTTGTGCTCGTCAATGGACGCGTACGCCGAGAACAGGCGCAGGTGAGGTTCCACCGAAAGGAAGACGGCGTTGTTTGTGTGCCGGTCGATCTTGGCGATCGCCTCTGCGATCTTGCCCTCGCCCTCGCCCGCCGGCACGATCGCCTGCTCGGAGAAGATCGCGTCCTTGACGTGCATATAGCGGAAAGAGGGAAGCGTCGCGTCGATGCCCTCGGCGGCGTCGGCGCCGTTCATCCGGTAGTTCGCGGGGTCGAAGATCCCGCAAAGGTCGGGAAGCGTGCGAAGCAGGTCCGCGACCTCGTTCGGCATCTGACCGTAGATCTTGCTCTCGTTTTCGTGGCAGAGCGTGATCCCCTCGGCTTTCGCCATCTCGATCATCACCGAAAGGCGGTCCATCACTTCGTTCCGGCATTCGGCAAGACGCTCCTGCGGGACGAAGAAACTGAACATCCGGATCTGGTTTGTGCCGAGGATGTGGGACGCGTTGATGGCGCGTTTCAGATCCTCAAGGTGCGGTGCCAGCGGTTCGTCGATCGAGTATTTCCCGATGGGCGAACCGAGCGAGGAAACGCGGATCCCGCCGTCGTCAAGCCCCCGCCGGATCTCTTTCAGTTCGGCGTCGGTCTTCTTGATCACGTTCTTCTTGTCGACCGCACGGGGCTCGACGTAGCCGATCCCGTTGCGCTGGAGCGCGGCGATCTGAGCGGCGAGCGTGTCGCCCGCTTCGTCTGCAAAGGCAGACAGTATGAATTTTGCCATCTTCTCTCTCCCGTCTTATTTGATAAGTGGACGAAGTGTTTTGTAGCTGATCTCCATCTGCCCGAACGGATCGGGGAACTCGGAGGCGTTGTCCTGCTCGACCTGCACGTACTTGACGCCGGCTTTTTCACACGCGGCGATCAGCGGCTTGAAGTCGAGGACGCCGTTTCCGCAGGCGCACATCGGATGCTTTTCCTCGGGGGACAGATCCTTGAAGTGGACGTTGGTCATCCGCCCGGCGAGCCGCGGGATGTAATCGAGCGGATCTTTCCCCGCGAAAGTCGCCCAGTACACGTCGTGGATAAAATCGAACTCGGACTGTTCGATCAGGATATCGTAGGGGGTGATCCCGCCGAGATCGACGAACTCGAAGTCGTGGTTGTGGTAGGTCAGCTGCATTCCGGCGGCGTGGATCTTCTTGCACGCCTCGGCGTAAAGTGAAATAAACGCGTGCGTCCCCTCGACCGAGCCGCGGTATTTGACGTCGGGAAGACCGATCCCGATGCTGTTGCACCCGTAGATCCTGTGTTCCGCGATCAGCTTGTCGGTATCGTTCAGGATCCGGTCGACGGGGGAATGGGTACAGGTGATCGGAAGCGAGAATTCCTCCGAGATATCGCGGAGACGTTCGGGTTCGATCGGTCCGCAGCCCGAGACCTGAACGACCTCGTACCCGAGTTCCTTCACGCGGCGGAAGGTCTCGCGGATACCGTCCGGGGTCCGGCAAAAGGTGCGGAGCGAGAAGAGTTGTGCGCCGAGTTTCATAGGCAAAGCCCTCACTTTAAATTGATACGTTATCATTATACCATACGCGCGAGCGAATTTCCATTGTGTTTTTTGCATTCTTTTGAAAAAAGGATTGCAAAAATTGACCTCGTGTGCTATCATAATCTACGATACGTCGCGACCGGGCAGATCCCGGCGCGGGAAAGGAGTTCCCGATGGACCGGACCTTCGAGTTGACGCTTCCGATCTTTCTCGGATACCATCACCGGCGCGAAGTGATGACGGACCCCAGCGCGTTTGCCCGCCACTGCCACGACGGTTACGAACTGATCTACATCGCCGAGGGGCGAGGCAGGTTCATCGTGGAGGGCGCGGGGTACGACGTCCGTCCCGGCACCGTCCTTTTCTTCCGTCCGCACGAGTATCACTACGTCGATATACGACCCGGAGAACCCTACGAGCGGCAGGTCTTCCATTTCAGCCGCGAGAGCGTCGACCAGGGCGTCGGGATCTTTCTCGATCTGCTCGACGCGCGTCCCCTCGGAGAGGGGAACTCTTACGCCGAAAGCGATCTTCCGCACGAGTTCACGGCGTTGCTCCGCGGCTTCGACGCGGTACAGAGGCTGCCGGAGGCGCAGCAGACGGTGTTCTGCCGGACGCGGCTCGCGGATCTGATCGTGATGCTGGCGACCGCGCACTCGCGGTCGGGAAACCCGATCACCGAGCGGCTCGGGGGACGGGTGGTCCGCTACCTGAACGAACACATTGACACCGACGAAACGCTGGACGACCTTGCCAAACGGTTTCTGGTCAGCAAATTCTATCTGTGCCGATCTTTCAAGGAACACAACGGGATCTCGATCCACGGTTATCTGACGCGGAAACGCGTCATGATCGCCAAGTCGCGCATCGAGGACGGGGTCTCGGCGGCGAGCGCCGCGTCGGAGGTCGGGTTCGGCGACTACTCCGCGTTCTTCCGCGCCTACCGCCGGATCGTCGGTCACTCTCCCAGAGAAAAATAAGAAAGCCGGTTTAACTTCAAATGAACGATACGCCGATCCTTGATCGGATCACAAGCCCGGAGGACCTCCGGGAGATACCTGCAAAAGAGATCCCCGCGCTCGCCCAAGAGATCAGGGAATTCCTGATCGACAAGGTGACGAAAACGGGGGGACATCTCGCGTCCAATCTCGGGGTCGTCGAACTGACCCTCGCCCTGCACCGCGTGTTCCAAACGCCAAACGACCGCCTGATCTTCGACGTCGGACACCAGAGTTACGTACACAAACTGCTGACGGGCCGGCGCGACGGTTTCGACCGGCTGCGCACTCCTGGCGGACTTTCGGGTTTCACCCGCCGCGAGGAGAGCGAATACGATCCTTTCGGCGCGGGGCACAGTTCGACCTCCATCTCCGCCGCACTCGGGTTTGCCCGGGCGGACCGGCTGTTTGGGCGCGAGAACTATACCGTCGCCGTGATCGGGGACGGGGCGTTCACCGGCGGGATGGTCCACGAGGCGCTGAATAACTGCGCAAAGGACCTGAAACTCATCATCGTCCTGAACGAAAACGAGATGTCGATCTCGCGCAATATCGGCGCGCTCGCGCGTCATCTTGCGAAGATCCGTAACTCCAAACGCTACCGCCGCGCAAAACGCGACACCGGCTCGATCCTGCGGCACATCCCGTTGCTCGGAAAGGGGATCTATCACGCTGTTCGCGGGGTCAAGAAAGCGGTCAAGACCCTGCTTTATTCCTCCAACTATTTCGAGGAACTCGGGCTGTATTACGTCGGTCCCGTGGACGGCAACGACTACGGCGAGGTCGAGCGCGCCCTGACCGCCGCAAAGGAGCAGGGCGAGCCGGTTTTGGTCCACGTCCGCACCGTCAAGGGAAAGGGATATCCCCCGGCGGAGAGCGACCCGCGCTCCTACCACAGCATCCGTCCCGGAGCGACCCCCGCGCGCACGTTCAGCGACGTGTTCGGAGAATGGCTGACCCGGGAGGGAGAAAGAGATCCCAAGATCGTCGCCGTGACCGCCGCGATGGGCGTCGCCACGGGGCTGGAACCGTTCGCCGCGCGTTTCCCGGAACGCTATACCGACGTCGGGATCGCGGAGGAACACGCCGTCACCTATTCCGCCGGACTTGCGGCGGGCGGGCTTTCGCCCTACGTGACGGTCTACTCCACGTTCTTACAGCGCGCCTACGACAGCGTTCTGCACGACGTGGCGCTTCAGGAGTTGCCCGTCCGGATCATCATCGACCGCGCGGGACTAGCGAAGTCCGACGGTCCCACCCACCACGGGATCTTCGACGTGGCGTTTTTGTCCCACATCCCGGATATCCGCCTGTTCGCCCCGATCACTTTTCAGTCGCTGGAAGCGGTGCTCGAGGCGACCAAGGACGATCCCGGACCCGTGGCGATCCGCTACCCGAACAGCGGGGAGGACCCCGTCGTCGTTTCGACGTTCTATCCCACGGGAGAATACGGCGAACCTTTCGTACGGTCGGACAACGTGATGGATCCCGTCGCCGTGATCGTTACTTACGGCGGGATCGTTTCCGAGGCGCTGAAAGCGAAAGAACTGCTGAAAGAAAAGGGGATCACGGTCTCCGTGATCCTTGTGGAAGAACTAAAACCTTACGATCAAACGGCGGCGATGATCGCCTCGCAGATCCCGGACGGCGTCCCGATCGTTTTCGTCGAGGAGGGGATCTACGACGGCGGCGCCTCGATGATCTTATCCGAACGGCTGTCCGAACATTTTGAAACTCCGCCGCCCACCCGCATCCTTGCGATACCGGATCATTTTGCTTCCCCGAAGTCGCCCTGCGATCTGCTCGGCTGGCTTCGTCTTGACGCCGCCGGGATCGCGAACGAGGTCACGTCGCTGCTTGACGAGATCGCGGAAAACTGAAAAGAAAAAGCCGCTTGCAAAAACCTTGCAAGCGGCTGATTTTATTTGGTTGCCGGACGGTTCTTTTCGTGCCGGAGCAGGATGCGCATCTCGGGGTTCTTGCGGCGCAGGAACATCAGAAACGCAAGTTTCTGTTCGACAGAAAGCGTCGATTTGTCCATCGGGACCGACACGGGGGAAAAGGACTTGTCCCCGATCACCAGGGTCAGGAGGTTCTCCGACTCGATCAGGGCGGAGATCGACGTGAACGGAAGAAAATGCGATCTCCCGTCGATGCGGATATCGAGCGACGCCTCGGAAAAGAGCGTGTTGAACTCGATCATCCCCTTGTCGGAATGGGGACTGCATCCCTCGATCGCCCGTCGGAGTTTCAGCATCGGGATCCTGTAGGAGAGCAGGGCGTACCCGACGAAGAAGACGGCGAGAACGTACGGAATGAAAAAGTACCAGATCCCGCGGATAAGAAAACCCGTCCCCCAGATCAGGCACAAAACGGAGAGGATAGCGACGGGGATATCGAGGTTCCGGCGACGGAAACGGAGCGCTGCCCGGACGCTTTCCAGCATGACGGAGCGGTCTGCGTTTACGGTGTTGACGAAAACGGGTGTCATAGCTTTCCTCACATTTTACGGTTTTTACATATTATATCATAAGCCCCGACGATTGTCAACAATTTTTGCTCCGTCGAATGCGCCGCCAGGTGGGTTGATAGTCGCTTTCTTTTTGCCGGTTTCTCATTTTTCTGTTGCTTTTTGGCGAAGGATGTGCTATAATCATAATTGCTTGTCCCGGAAAGACGAACTGTTCGTATGGTCGAAAAGACCAAATGAAAATAATACGAAGGAAAAGATTGTATGAATATCATAGCCCAGCTTGGCAAGGGCAGAAAACGATGGGTCTTTGCCGCATTGGATGTGATCCTTCCGTTCTTGGTCATCCTCGTCGTCGATCTGATCGGGGTCTCTCCGATCTCGGAGATCGGGCAATTCCTTGCGGAGCATTGGTACGTCATCCTGATCCAGGGGGCGGTCTATCCGATCGTGTTCCTGATCTTCCGGATCTATCGCATCAACTGGGTCTTCTGTAACGCTTGGGAGTGCGTCCGCCTGATCGCCGTCAGCGGCGGTTGCGCGGTCGGCGGTTTCTTCGCCGCCGTGATCTTTTTCCCGGGCGATCATCTGTTTTTGAAACTCACGCTTTCCTCCGGGATCATCGTTTTCGGCTGCCTGATCGGGAGCCGCCTGCTTCTCGGGATCCTTTACAAGATCATGGTGGAGCGGCAGAAGGAGCAGTACAACCGTCCGAAACGCACGCTGGTCATCGGCGCCGGATCGCTGGCGGTCATCCTCCTCCGGGACAATTCCTACAATGAACGCATCAACTATAAGATCGTCGGTCTGATCGACGACGATCCCGCGAAACTGCACCAGAAGATCCACGGTGCGACGGTCCTCGGCGGCCGCGACGACATCGAGCGGATCGTCAAAGAGAACCACATCGAACTGATCATCTTCGCGATCAGTACGATCGACCAGAAGAACAAGTCCGAGCTGCTTTCGATCTGCAGTAAGACGCGGCGCCGCGTGCTGATCCTGAAAGGCGTCGAGGAGTCCCTCGTCAAGGAGGGCGGCGCGCCGGACAAGCTGCTTCGCAACGTCGAGATCGAGGACCTCCTCGAGCGCGAGCCCATCCGTCTGAACAACAGTCTGATCGGCGAGGAACTGACCGGCAAGGTCGTGCTCGTCACGGGCGGCGGCGGATCCATCGGTTCGGAACTCTGCCGTCAGATCCTGCGCTTCAATCCCGCGCATCTGATCATTCTCGATATTTACGAGAACACCACCTACGAGGTCCAGAACGAACTGGAAGAGAAATACCCGGATCAAAAGATCACGGTCCTGATCGGATCCGTCCGCGAAAAGGCGCGGATCGACGAGATCATGGAGCAGTACAAACCCTGGATCGTTTTCCACGCCGCGGCGCATAAGCACGTTCCCTTGATGGAATACAGCCCCGCCGAGGCGATCAAGAACAACGTGTTCGGTACCTACAACACGGCGCGTTCCGCCGCCGAACACGGCGTCCGTCGTTTCGTGATGATCTCGACCGACAAGGCGGTCAACCCCACCAACGTGATGGGCGCATCCAAGCGGCTTTGCGAGATGGTCGTGCAGACCATGCAAAAGTGTTCGGACACCGAGTTCGTCGCGGTCCGGTTCGGCAACGTGCTCGGATCTCACGGCTCGGTCATCCCGCGCTTCCGCAAGCAGATCGAGCAGGGCGGTCCCGTCACCGTCACGCACCCCGATATCACCCGGTTCTTTATGACCATTCCCGAGGCGGCGCAGCTGGTCCTTCAGGCGGCGTCCTACGCCAAGGGCGGCGAGATCTTCGTCCTCAACATGGGCAAACCCGTCCGGATCTGCGATCTGGCAAAGAAGATGATCTCGCTCTCGGGTCTTCGTCCCGACGAGGATATCAAGATCGTCTTTACGGGTCTTCGTCCCGGCGAGAAACTCTACGAGGAGTTGCTGATGGACGAGGAGGGTCTGACCAAGACCGCGCACAGCAAGATCTTCATCGGCCGTCAGATCGACATCACCGAGGAAGAACTGAAAGAAAAGCTGGCGAAACTCGAAACGGTACTGCACGCCGATCCCGAGACCGTCAAGAATATGATGGAAGAGGTCGTTCCGACCTACAAACGCAACAGACAAGATTGAGTTTTCGATCGCTCCCGACCGCCGTCGGGAGCGATTTTTCTTTTTTTTCCTTGAAAAAGGGGCGTTTGCCCTTGTAAAAAGAGGGAAAAGGTGTTATAATACTCAAAAGTGACCCGTAAAGGAAAAGACAGGGCACGGAGGTACGCCATGGCAAAAGAAAAGTTCTATCTGACTACCGCGATCGCATACGCGTCGCGGAAACCGCATATCGGGAATACCTATGAGATCATCATGTCCGACGCCGTCGCGCGCTTCCGCCGCCAGACCGGCTACGACGTGTATTTCTGCACGGGTACCGACGAACACGGTCAGAAGATCGAGAACTACGCAAAAGAGGCGGGGCAGACCCCGCAGGAATACGTTGACCGCGTCGCGGGCGAGATCAAGGGCGTGTGGGATTGTATGGGGACGAGTTACGACCGCTTCATCCGCACGACCGAACCCGGACACGTCCGCGCGGTGCAGAAGATCTTTCGCCGGTTCTACGAGCAGGGCGACATCTATAAAGGGTACTATGTGGGCTGGTACTGCACCCCCTGCGAGTCCTTCTTTACCAATACGCAGGTCGTGGACGGCAAATGCCCCGACTGCGGCGCGCCCGTCGTGCAGGCAAGGGAAGAAGCGTACAAATTCAAAATGTCCGCCTACGCCGACCGGCTGATCAAGTACATCGAGGATCACCCCGGCTTCATCGAGCCCGAAGCCCGCAAGAACGAGATGATGAACAATTTTCTCAAGGTCGGGCTGCAGGATCTTTGCGTTTCACGCACCAGTTTCAAGTGGGGGATCCCGGTCGACTTTGACGACAAGCACGTCGTTTACGTCTGGCTCGACGCGCTTTCCAACTATATCACCGCGATCGGCTACGACCCCGACAAGAGTTACGAGGAGCAGTCCGAGCAGTTCCGGCGGCTCTGGCCGGCGGACGTGCACGTCATCGGCAAGGATATCCTGCGTTTCCATACGATCTACTGGCCCATCTTCCTGATGGCGCTCGACCTGCCGCTCCCGAAAAAGGTGTTCGGGCATCCGTGGTTCAACTTCGGCACCGATAAAATGTCCAAATCCAAGGGCAACGTGGTCTACGCCGACGAACTTGCCGAGAGCTTCGGACGCGACGGCGTGCGCTACTACGCGCTCGCCGATATGCCCTACGCCAACGACGGCAGCGTGACCTATCAGAACGTGCTGAACCGCTATAACCAGGATCTTGCCAACAACCTCGGCAACCTGGTCAGCCGGACGCACGCGATGACCAAAAAGTATTTCGACGGCGTCGTCCCGACCCCCGCGGGCGAGGAGGGACCCGACGCCGAACTGAAAGCGACGGCGCAAAAGGCGAAGGACGCGTCGTTCGAGTTGATGAACGACTACCACATCGCCGACGCGCTGGAGGAGATCTTCGCGCTGTTCAGCCGGGCGAACAAGTATATCGACGAGACCATGCCGTGGGTGCTTGCCAAGGATGAAAGCAATCGCGCGCGCCTCGGGACGGTGCTTTACAACCTGCTGGAGGCGGTGCGCTACGGAGCGGTGCTCCTGACCCCGTTCATCCCCGACACGGCGGACAAGATCTTCAACCAGCTCGGCACCGATAAGACCGACTACGCGTCGATCTCCTCGTTCGGCGCGCTGGAAAGCGGCAAACCGCTCGGCGAGGCGTTCACGCTCTTCGCCCGGATCGACGAAGCAAAGTTCCTTTCCGAGATCGAAGCAAAGCAAAAGGCGGCGGAGCAGAACGCGCAAAAAGAGACCCCGGAACCCGAACACGAGCCCGAGATCAAGATCGATGCGTTCAAGGGGGTCGAACTCCGCTCGGCAGAGATCCTCACCTGCGAGCCGGTCCCGAAAGCCAAGAAACTCTATCGGATCGAGGTCGATCTCGGCTTCGAAAAACGGCAGATCGTTTCGGGCATCGCCAAGTACTATCAGCCCGCCGACCTGATCGGCAAAAAGGTGATCGTGGTCGCCAACCTCGCGCCCGCCACGCTCTGCGGCGTGGAGAGCAAGGGGATGCTTCTCGCATCTGGCGAGGAGGACGTCCGCGTGGTCTTTTTGGATCCCGCGACCAAAAACGGCGAACGGATCCACTGATCCGTGAAATACTTTGATACGCACGCCCACTACTGGGATGCGGCATTCACGCAAAACGGTGAGAGCGCCGATCAACTGATCGACGCTCTCCTCTCGCGCGACGTCGCCGGCATCGTCAACGTCGGGACCTCCTGCGAAACCTCGCTCCTCGCAAAAGAACAGGCGGAAAGACACCCGGGGATGGAGTACGCCGCCGGGATCCACCCGACCGACGCGCAGGGGCTGACCTGCTCTTTGGAGGACGCGATCGACGCGATCCGCGCGCTGTTCATGTCCCCCGAGGGCAAACGCCCGGTCGCGCTCGGCGAGATCGGTCTTGATTACCACTACGACGACACCGACAAGGGGTTGCAGGCGGCGTTTTTCGACGCGCAACTGTCGCTTGCCGAGGAACTCTCCGTCCCGGTCGTCATCCACGACCGCGACGCGCACGCCGACGTGTTCGACGCGTTGGCGCGGCATCCCCGCGTCACGGGGGTGATGCACAGTTTTTCCGGCAGCGCCGAGATGGCGGCGGATTACGCGAAGCGCGGATGGTACATCTCGTTTTCAGGCACCGTTTCGTTCAAAAACGCCCGCAAGGTGGTCGAGGCGGCGGCGGTCGTACCGAGCGACCGCATTCTGATCGAGACCGACGCGCCCTACCTTACGCCCCACCCGTTCAGGGGACAACGGAACCACTCGGGCTTCCTTTCCTACACCAACGCCGCCCTTGCCGCGGCGCGGGGCGTATCTCCCGAGGAAACGGCGGAGTTGACCCTCGAGAACGCAAAGCGCCTGTTCCGTCTGTAAAAAGCAAAAAAAACGGGGGACCCGGTTTCGGGTCCCCCGTAATGTTTTTTCAGGCAAGTTCCATCATCTTGTCGATACAGACTTTCGCGTCCCGGAGAGTCGCCTCGTCAAGGACAATCTCCTCACCGCCGGTGCCGTTGATCGCGGCAAGAACGTCGGGGAGGGAAGTCAGGCGCATATTCCGGCAGACCAGGTTTTTGGTCAGGGGATAGAACTTCTTATCGGGGAAGCGGTAGGAGAGGTGCCAGACCACGCTGAGTTCGGTCCCGATGATAAACTCTTTGTCGGGCGACTTGGCGGCGTAGTCGATGATCCCGGTGGTCGAGCCGATATAGTCGGCAAGGGCGGTCACGGCGGGGGTGCACTCGGGGTGGACCAGCAGTTTTGCGCCGGGGTGCCGGGCGATCGTTTCTTTGGCTTCTGTGACCGAAACCCCCGCGTGGATGGGGCATCCGCCGCGCCAGAGCGTGATCTTGCGGTCGGGGTAAGCCGCGGCGACGTAGGCGCCGAGGTTGCAGTCGGGGATGAACAGGATCTCGCGGTCTTTCGGCAGTTTCCCGACGACCGAGAGCGCCGACGCGGAGGTGACGCAGACGTCCGAAACGCATTTCAAATCCGCCGTCGTGTTGACGTAGGCGACCACGATCACGTCGGGGTGATCCGCCCGGTAGTCCTCGATCTCCTCGCGCACAAACTGTTCCGCCATCGGGCATCCGGCGTCGGGAGCGGCAAGGATCACTCTCTTTTCGGGGGATAGCAGTTTTACGGTCTCCGCCATAAAGCGGACCCCGCACATCAGAACGTTCTTTTCGGCGATGCCCATCGCCTTTTTGCTGAGCGCAAACGAGTCCCCGACGAAATCCGCGATCTCGACGATCTCGGGGGATTGGTAAACGTGGGCGAGGATGGAAAAACCGCGCTCCTTCTTGGCTTTCAGGACGGCGTCCTGGTATTCGCGGACGGTGGTCGGCATATTCGGTCCTTTCTCCGGCTTCGCCGGACTGGTTCGATTTCAGAATGCGTTGCGCGGGTAATACTTGTATTCGTCGTAGGTGTTGTCGTAGTATTGCTCCTCGGGGTCGGTATGGACCGTCGGACCGGGATCGGTCTTCGACGTGCGGATCCAGTAGCGGTCGGCGTCCCCGTTGACGATCTTGCGGTGGACGGTCTCCGTCGCCTTTTTGTTGATGCGGGAAACGATGATCTTCAGCGCGTTCCTCGTTTTCTTCCGGCCCGGGGGCGCGGCGCGCGTTTGCAGCTCCGCGATCGGGACAGGGTCTGGAAAGGCGAGGATCAGCGCGCGCAGAAACATCCGCTCGCAGCGGGTGAACTTGACGGAGGTGCCGTAGACGGTGTGGTCGGCGTATTCGATGCGGTCGCGGACGCCGCCGGCGATCCTGTCCCACGGATCGGTCTTTCCCCTTGCAACGAAGAGTTTTGCGATCTCGCGCAGGATCGCCCGGTCGGTCAGGCTGCGGGCGAGCAGGAGTTCGGGCGCGTCGCCCTTTTCCGTTGTGGTAACCGTCCCGTCACACCCGAGCACCACGACCGGGCAGTCGGTCTTGTGGCGGATGGTCTTGTAAAACTGAGGGGGACGGGCGGGATCGTCGGGACGGAGCAGGAGCAGAAAGGTGATCCGGTCGCTGATCCGCTCGGACGAGAGCCGGTTGCGGAGCGAGGCGTAGGTCGTGACGTCGGACAGCAGATGCAACTCCCAGAGGTGCCGTTGCATCGCTTCGCCGCGTTTCCTGTCGCCGTCCAGGATCAGGATCATGGATGTCACCCCTCCGTTTTTGTCATATTATATCACAGGGAATTTGGAAATGCAAGGTTTTTCCCGAAAGACGCCGTTCGCTTGACAGATAAAACAAGGTATGCTAAAATGGACGAAGAAATCGAAACGGGGTGACGGTATGGAAAGTACGGCATTTTCGGGAAAACGGGTGATCGTGACCGGCGGGTCCAGGGGGATCGGCGCGGAGATCGTCCGTTCATTTGCGCGCGAGGGTGCGAAGGTCGCCTTTCTCTATCATAACTCTGTCGAAGCCGCCCAAAACGTTGCGAAAGAGACCGGGGCGACCCCGATCCGATGTGATCTTGCAGACCCCTATGACGCCGAACGCGCGATCCAAGAGGCGGAAACGGCGCTCTCGGGGGTCGATATCCTGGTCAACAACGCCGGGATCGCGGCGTCGGGGCTTTTGCAGGATCTGTCCCAGAAAGAGTGGGACCGTCTTGTCGCGGTGGATCTGACCTCGGTTTACGTCTGTTGCCGTCTGCTTATTCCGGAAATGGTCCGGCAGGGGTACGGGCGGATCGTCAATATCTCCTCGATCTGGGGGATGGTCGGCGCGTCCTGCGAGGTGGCGTACTCCGCCGTTAAAGCGGGCGTGATCGGGTTTTCCAAGGCGCTTGCCAAGGAACTCGGTCCCTCCGGGATCACGGTCAACTGCGTCGCGCCCGGCGTGATCGACACGGATATGATGAACGGTTACGACGAGGAGACAAAGCGCACGCTTGCCGAAGATACGCCGCTCGGGCGGCTCGGTACGCCCCGGGATATCGCCGCGGCTGTGCTCTTCCTTTCGGGTGACGGCGGGTCGTTCATCACGGGGCAGGTACTTTCCCCGAACGGCGGGTTCGTGATTTAAAAAAAGTTTTCGTCGGTACTTGCTTTTACTATTTCTCTATGTTATAATATCTGTCGGAACACGGTGCGCCGTGATTCCGGGTGTCGGACGGAGTCATACTATCCGGGGAGGCAGCGGTGCCCTGTACCCGAAATCCGCTTTAGCGGGGGTGAATTCCGATCCCGAGGGATACTTCTGTATAGTCTGCGCCGTTTCGAGTTGCGTTGAACGATGGGTCTTCCGCAATCGGCGGCTGTGAACCATGTCAGGCGGGGAACCGAGCAGCATTAAGCGGTTTGTCCGATGTGCCGGAAGGGCGCCTGTCCGGAGCAGCGAGGGCGGTTAACGTATGTAGGAGCATTCTCGACGGAGCGGTGTATGGCTCTGTCCGACGTCCGGAATCTGCCGTCCGGCAGATCGGGGTCGTCGCATTTTCGGTCTCGATCCGATGCGACGCCCCTTTTTCTTTGTTTCAATCCCGTGAAAGGAGACCGAGAATGTACCGAGCCCTGTACCGTAAGTGGCGCCCTGCGATCTTCGACGACGTGGTGGGTCAGCCCCAGGTGACCGATATCCTGAAATATCAGGTGGCGGAAAACCGCGTGTCGCACGCGTACCTCTTCTGCGGCTCCCGCGGAACGGGGAAGACCACCTGCGCCAAGATCCTGGCCAAGGCGGTCAACTGCCTGCATCCCGTGAACGGCAACCCCTGCAACGAATGCGAGGCGTGCCGGTCGATCGACGCCGGGGTCGCCACCGACGTGATCGAGATGGACGCCGCCAGCAACAACGGCGTCGACAACGTCCGGGATATGAAAGAGGAGATCGTCTTCACCCCGGCGGAACTGAAATACCGCGTCTACATCATCGACGAGGTCCACATGATGAGCGGCAGCGCGTTCAACGCTCTGCTCAAAACCCTGGAAGAGCCGCCCGCCTACGTTCTTTTTATTCTGGCGACTACCGAACTGAACAAACTGCCCGCGACCATCGTTTCGCGGTGCCAGCGTTTTGATTTCCGTCGCATCTCGTCCGAGGGGATCGTCGGGCATCTTTCCAAGATCGCCAAAGCCGAGGGGATCGAACTCTCCGACGGCGGCGCGCGCATCATCGCGCGGATGGCGCTGGGCGGGATGCGCGACTCGATCAGTTTGCTGGAACTCTGCGCCGGGACCAACGAACCGGTAAACGAGGAACTGGTGACCCGCGTCCTCGGCGTCGGGAGCCGCGAACTCCCGGGGCAGATCGTGGACGCCGCGTCCGACCGCGATTACCCGACGCTCTACCGGCTGGTGTCCGACGTCGTCAACTCGGCGCAGGACCTGACCGTCTTCTTTACCGAACTGATCTCCTATTACCGCGATCTGACCGTCGCCAAGACCCTCGGGGACGGCGCGGCGACCTATCTCGATCTGTCCGACGCGGCGTTCCGTTCGCTTTCCGAGCGCGCGAAACGCATCCCGCTCGGTCGCTTGCTCTATCAGAGCAAATTGCTCGAAGATACGCTCGAGACCCTCCGCCGCGGAAGCGGGGATCGCCGCGCGACGGCGGAACTTGCCCTGACGCGCCTTGCGGAGCCGCGCCTCTCGACCTCGCCCGACGCGATGCTCGCGCGGATCGAGGAACTTGAAAAGCAGGTCGCGCTCCTGCGTACCGGTGCGACCGTTCCGAAACCGCAGGAAAAGAAAGCGAAGCAGGAAACGCCTTCCGCGGAGGTTAAGGAAGAACCGAAAGAAGAAGTCAAACCGAAAACCGAGGAAACGCCCGCCGCTCCCGAAAAAAAGGAGCCGAAAAAGAGCGCGGACGCTCCCGGACCGATTGCCAAATGGAACCTGATCCTGGACGAGTTCGGTCGGATCAAACCGGCGCTGTTGCCGTTTATGCGCGGATCCTCCGCGACGGTCTCGGACGGGGTCGTGACGGTCGCGCTCACGGTCGGGATGTTCCTTTCGCTTGTCGACGGGGACGAAACGGCGAAGACCGTTTTGCTCAGTTTGCTGACCGAGCACGGCGTTCAGGCAAATTCGGTCCGGTTCACCTCCGGGGCGCAAAAGAAGAATAACGACGGTCAGATCGAGTTCTGACCGGGGAGGAGAAAGATATGAAAGTCAGACTTCCGCAGGGGAACGGCGGCGCCGGGAATATGCAGCAACTGATGAAGCAGGCGCAGCAGATGCAGGAGGATATGGCAAACCTGCAGGCGGAACTGGAGACCCGTGAATACGAGGTCTCGGCGGGCGGCGGAGCCGTCACGGTCAAGATCAACGGGAAAAAGGAGATCACGGGGCTGGAGATCGACCCCGAGATCGTCGATCCCGACGACATCGAGACGATGTCCGATATCATCATCGCCGGCGTGAACCAGGCGATCCGCACGGTCAGCGACACCGAGAAAGCCGAAATGGACAAGATCACGGGTCAGATGCCGGGTCTCGGCGGCGGGCTTGGCGGAGGTTTCGGTTTCTGATGGCGGAGTATATCGCGCCGCTCCAACGGCTGATCGACGAGTTCCGGCGTCTGCCCGGTATCGGGGGAAAGACGGCGGTCCGCCTTGCTTTTTCGGTCATTGCGGGGACCGACGAGGCGGCACAGAGTTTCTCAGATGCGATCCTTCGCGCCAAACGCGAGATCAAGACCTGTTCGCGGTGCTGTAATATGTCGGAGGGCGACCTTTGTCCCGTCTGCTCCGATCCCGACCGCGACGGGGGTCTTGTCTGCGTCGTCGAGGACGCGCGCGACGTGATGGCGATGGAGCGCGTGCGCGACTATCGCGGGACCTACCACGTTCTCGGCGGGGCGCTCTCTCCGATGAACGGTATTGGACCCGACGCCCTTCATATCAAGGAGTTGCTTGCCCGGATCGAAAACGAGGAGATCAGGGAAGTGATCCTTGCCACCAACCCGACGGTGGAGGGTGAGGCGACCGCGATGTATCTGGCGCGCCTGCTGGCACCCACGGGGGTCAAGGTGACGCGTCTTGCCTACGGGATCCCCGTCGGGGGAGACCTGGAATACGCCGACGAGGTCACGCTGCACCGCGCGATGACCGGCCGTCAGGCGATCGATTGAACGTCCGAAAGGAAGTAGTATTCGTATGCCCGTTTATATGCCGTATCTTTGGCTCGGCGTCGTGTTCTGCGCCGCGATCGCGGAGGCGATCGGACGCCGAATGATCGCTCTTGCCCTTGTCCCGGGCGGGGTGGTCGCGTCGGTTTTCGCGTTTCTTCATTTGCCCGTGTGGGCGCAGATCCTTGCGTTCGTCTTCGTATCCGTCGCGTGCGGGTATCTCTTCTTCCGCCTTTTGCCCCGTCAAAAGTCCGGTTCCCGCCGGAATATCGGGGCGGAAGATCTGATCGGCGAGAGCGGGACGGTGATCGATCAGATCGACAATCTCGCCGGCTGCGGGCTGGTTTCGGTGAACGGCGAGGAATGGGCGGCACGCTCGATCGACTACGACGGGATCATCGACGAGGGGGCGACTGTCTCGGTCGTCGCCGTCGAGGGCGTACGGTTGATCTGTCGGCAGATCTGACCGTCCCGATGACCCCCGTCGGAACGCTCTTTTCACGGCGGTTTTTTCCCGTTTTTATTTTGCAAAACCACTTGACAAAGGAAACCCGATTTGTTATAATAATTGTCGTTTCACGGAAATGTACCTTTAGCTCAGTTGGATAGAGCAACTGCCTTCTAAGCAGTAGGTCGAGGGTTCGAATCCCCCAAGGTACGCCACGGTACGGAGGATGTAGCTCAGTTGGTGGCAGCGCCAGGTTGTGGCCCTGGAGGTCGTGGGTTCAAGTCCCATCATTCTCCCCAATAACAAGACCCGCGCCCTTTGTGGCGCGGGTCTTGTTATTGGGGAGAACCCGGTCCTGCTTGAACCCACCGAGTTTTCGCCACAGAGTGGCGAAAACTCTAAAC
>CAMJCC010000004.1 GCA_946404035.1 uncultured Clostridia bacterium
GCAGTTTATTATTGTATCATAGCCGACGCGGTTTGTCAACCCTCTTTTTTCAAAATAGGGAAAAAGTTTTCGTCCCCTACCCCCCCGTCCGGCGGGCGTATATAATAAGGAAAGGAAAACGCCCCGCCGGCGGCGCGGCAGGGACGGTTTTTTTGCTTTTTTGGCGTTTGGCTATGGCGTTTCGGGAAAGGATATGATATAATAGAAAGGTAAGCGCTTTTTTCGCCCGGATACGCGCGGGCGGAAGTTTTTGCACAAGGGAAGGTCGGACTATGCGCGAGATCGTCATCCGGGGCGCCCGGGAAAACAATCTGAAAAATATCAGTCTCACGATCCCGAGAGAGAAGCTGGTGGTGTTCACCGGGCTTTCGGGGTCCGGGAAGTCGTCGCTTGCGTTCGACACCCTGCACGCCGAGGGGCACCGGCGGTTCGTGGAGTCGCTCTCGTCCTACGCGCGGATGTTTTTGGGGCAGATGGACAAGCCCGACGTGGATATGATCGAGGGGCTGTCCCCGTCGATCTCGATCGACCAGAAAACGACCTCGAAGAACCCGCGCTCGACGGTGGGCACCGTGACCGAGATCTACGACTATCTGCGCCTGCTCTACGCGCGGATCGGCGTCCCGCACTGCCCCGTCTGCGGCAAGGAGATCCGGCAGACCAGTCAGGACCAGATCGTCGAAAAGATCCTCTCGCTGCCGGAGGGGACGCGGTTCCTGGTCCTCGCGCCACTGGTGCGCGGGCAGAAAGGGACGCACGAAAAGGTGCTTGCCGACGCGAAAAAGGGCGGCTACGTCCGCGTGCGCGTGGACGGCTCGCTCTACGATCTCTCGGAGGAGATCACGCTCGACAAGAACAAGAAGCACGACGTGGAGGTCGTGCTCGACCGCCTGGTGATGCGCGAGGGCGTGCGGGCGCGGCTCTCGGACTCGGTCGAGGCGGCGCTGAAACTCTCGGACGGGCGGGTGACCGTGTCGGTCGTGCCGCGCGAGGGGGAGGTCGCCCCGGACGACCTGACCTTTTCGCAGAAATACGCCTGTGAAGAGCACAATATCAGTTTCGGGGAACTGGAACCCCGGATGTTCTCGTTCAACAATCCCTACGGCGCGTGCCCGAACTGCTCGGGTATCGGAGATCTGCAGACTATTTCCGCCGACAAACTGATCCCGGACAAGTCGCTCTCGCTCCGCGAGGGCGCCATCGTCTGCAACGGCTTCAAAAGTTTGGAGGAGGAGTCCTGGACGGGTCCCCTGATCTCGGCGGTGGGGCGCGAATACGGCTTTACGCTGGATACGCCGATAAAGGACTTTACCCCCGAACAGTACCGCGTCTTGATGTACGGCACGGGCGATCGGAAGTACGACGTGGTGCGCTACTTCGGCAAGGCGTCGAAGCGGCAGCTCTCCGCCTACGCGGGGCTGATCCCTACGGTGGAGCGCCGGATGGCGATGATGGGCGGCGACTACTATCAGGAGTTCGTCGAGGAGGTCCCCTGCCCCGTCTGTCACGGGGCGCGGCTCTCGCCCGAGATGCTCGCCGTCACGGTCGGCGGGCTGAACATCGACCGGATCACGCGGCTGTCGGTGTCGGGGATGCTTGAGTTCGTGAACCGTCTGCAGCTCTCGGAGACCGAGGAGAAGATCGCGCACGAGATCCTGAAAGAGATCCGGGCGCGGCTCGGGTTCCTCGTGTCGGTCGGGCTTGACTACCTGACCCTTTCGCGCAAGGCGGGGACGCTCTCGGGCGGCGAAGCCCAGCGCATCCGGCTGGCGACCCAGATCGGGTCGGCGCTGGTCGGGGTGCTGTATATCCTTGACGAGCCGAGCATCGGGCTGCATCAGCGGGACAACGGAAAGCTGATCGCAACTTTAAAGAAACTGCGCGACGTCGGGAACTCGGTGATCGTGGTGGAACACGACGAGGAAACGATGGAGGCGGCGGACTATATCGTGGATATCGGTCCGGGCGCGGGCATCCACGGGGGCGAGGTCGTCGCGGCGGGAACGCCGGCGGAGGTCGCCGCCTGCACCGGGTCGATTACGGGCGATTACCTATCGGGCAGAAAGACCATTCCCGTCCCCGCCGTGCGGCGGCCGGGCAACGGCGCACGTCTGACCATCCGCGGCGCGCGGGAAAACAACCTGAAGTCCCTGACGGTCTCCATCCCGCTCGGGACCTTTACCGCGGTGACCGGGGTGTCGGGGTCGGGAAAATCGACGCTCGTGAATATGATCCTCTACCGGACGCTGGCGCGGGAACTCAACCGCTCGGTGGTCTATCCCGGCAAATGCGACGGCGTGGACGGCATCGAAAACCTGGACAAGGTGATCGACATCGACCAGAGCCCGATCGGGCGCACCCCGCGTTCCAACCCCGCGACCTACACGGGTCTGTTCGGGGATATCCGCACTCTGTTCACGAAAACCCCCGACGCGAAGTCGCGCGGGTACGGACCCGGGCGCTTCAGTTTCAACGTGCGCGGCGGGCGCTGCGAGGCGTGCGAGGGCGACGGAGTGAAGCGGATCGAGATGCACTTTTTGCCCGACGTGTACGTGAAGTGCGACGTCTGTCACGGAAAACGGTACAACCGCGACACGCTGGAGGTCCGGTACAAAGGCAAGAACATCTACGAGGTGCTGGAACTCTCGGTGGAGGAGGCGCTCTCGTTCTTCGACGGGATCCCGATGATCACGCGCAAGCTGCAGACGCTCTACGACGTGGGGCTGGGGTATATCAAACTCGGACAGTCCTCGACCACGCTCTCGGGCGGCGAGGCGCAGCGCGTAAAACTGGCGACCGAACTCTCCAAACGCGCGACCGGGCGCACCATTTACGTCCTCGACGAGCCGACCACGGGTCTTCATACCGCGGACGTCGCGCAGCTGATCGAGGTGTTGCAGCGGCTGGTGGACGCCGGGAACACCGTACTGGTCATCGAGCATAACCTCGACCTCATCAAGACCGCCGACCATATCATCGACCTCGGCCCCGAGGGCGGCGACGCCGGCGGAACACTCGTCGCCGAGGGCACCCCCGAAGAGGTCGCCAAGAACCCGAACTCCTATACGGGGCAGTATCTCCGTAAGAAACTCGGAATGGAGTAAAACAATGCCGCCCGGCAGAAAGCAGGGCGGCAATTCACGCAAACGAAGTTTGCAATTCACGCGCTCAACGAGCGCATTTCATCGCGTCCGCGCCGATCATGGCGCGGACGCCGTTCTTTTTGTCCCGTCGGCGGCATAGAGTGTTACCAAAACGCCCGCGGAAGCGGGATAACGGGAGGACGACTATGAAAACCAAACGGTTCCGGCAAGAAAGCGAGCGGTCCTTTGCGGGCAGTCTGTTGCGGGGGACGGCGCTGGCGCTCCTGGCGTCGACGCTGCTGCTTCTGCTTCTGACCCTGGTCTGCTTCAAAAACGAGGATCCGTCGCACCTCGTCAAGCCCTGCGCCGCCGTCGGGTTCGTTTGCGCGGCGTTCCTTTCGGGCTTTCTGCCCGCCGGGTTTTACCGTCGGCGGGGGCTGCTGATCGGGCTTGCGGGCGGGGCGGTGTTGGCGTTCCTATTCCTGATTTTGTCGCTTCTCCTTTCGGATGGGGGGAGCGTTCCCGCCGCCGCGCGGTGGATCGGGTATCCCGCGATCCTGTTGCTCTCGACGTTCGGGGGGCTTCTCGGCGGGGCGAAGCGGCACGTCAGACGTCCCCGTCCGCGATTTTGACAGAAGCGCCGAGCGACGAAAGCGTCCCGGCGTAGTCGGCGTAACCGCGTTCGATCAAATCAAAGCGGTCGATCACGCTCTCGCCCTCCGCCGTGAGCGCGGCGAGGGTCAGCGCCGCCCCGGCGCGCAGATCGGGCGCGGTCATCCTCCGCCCCGTCAGGGGCGCGCCGCCGGAAACCGTGGCGCGACCGTTCTCTGCGACGATCGTCGCGCCCATCCGACGGAGGTCGGCAACGTAGCCGAAGCGGGTCGGGAAGATCGGATCGGAGATCACGCTCTCCCCGTCCGCCGCCGTCGCGAGCGCGGTCAGTTGGGGTTGGAGATCGGTCGGGAAACCGGGATAGGGAGAGGTCGAGACCGATACCGGGGAGAGGCGACCCGTGCGGGTCAGGGCGACGGTATCTACCCCGGTCCCGATCCGCGCGCCCATCCCCGAGAGGAGCGGGAACAGCGGGGCGAGTTGCTCCGGGGGGCAGGAGCGGAGCGCGATCTCGCCGCCCGTCGCCATAGCGAAGAGTAAGTAGGTCCCCGCCTCGATCATATCGGGGCAGACGCGGTGCGACGTGCCGTGGAGCCGCGGCACCCCGTCGATCACGACGGTGCCCGGCGCGGGGAGACTGATGCGCGCGCCCGCCGAGCGCAGGAACGCGATCAGATCAAGGACGTGCGGTTCTTGCGCCGCGTTTGTCAAAACCGTTCTTCCCTCCCCCGTCGCGGCGGCGAGGACGGCGTTGACCGTCGCGCCGACCGACGCGATCGGAAAGTGAAAAGTCGCGCCTTTTGGTCTTCCTTTGACAAAAACCCCCTCCCCGGTCTCCGAAACCGCAAGACCCATCGCCCGCAGGACCGCCAGGTGCAGGTCGATCGGACGGGCGCCGAAATTGCACCCGCCGGGGCGCGGGACCATCCGTTCGGGAAAGCGCCCGCAGGACGCGCCGAGCAGATAAAGCGAGCCGCGGAGAGAACCCGACAAGGCGGGATCGCACCCAGCGGGCGGCACGGCGGCGCGGGGGTCGAGGATCACGCTTTCCGATCCCGCGCGCGTCACGCGGACCCCGAGCAAGGAAAGCAGGGACAAGGCGGCGGACACGTCGGTGATGGCGGGCAGGTTGGTCAACTCGATCGGCTCGGAAAAGAGCAGGCAGGAAAAGAGGATGGGGAGCGCGGCGTTCTTCGAGCCGTGGACCCGGACCTCCCCGGAGAGCGGCTTGCCGCCGGACAGGACGAGTTGTTTCATCTGCCGCCGCCTCCCTTTCCCGTCGAGTGGGCGCGCGGCGAACGCCGGATCGCACCCCTTGTCAGTATATGGCGGGCGGGGTCGCGGCGTCCCGCGTAAGGGACAGATAGCGGCGGCAGGCGAGGACCGGGAACAGGTCGTAGGAGGCGGACGAGCCGCCCTCGCGAAGACGTACGGCGGCGGCGTTGCCCCCGTCGACGGCGCCGGATCCGGCGGGCGGCAAAAGCCCGTCGAAAAGCGATAAGTCCTCCCGCGCGCAAGGCGCGAGGGCGGCGACGGTCACGTTCTGCGCCGCACGCGGCAGGTGCGGGAGGACGGCGTCGAGCGCCCCCATCGTCCCGGCGTAGCGGAGCGCGGGGTCGGGGGAGTTTATCAGCGCGAGGTAGGCGGCGTAGGACGCCTCCCCCTCCGAGAGCAGACCCGCCTGATGCGCCGCCTCGTGCGCCGCGGTGAACGGGAGGGTGTAGGCGGGCGCGGACGGGTCGATCACCGCCTCCCCGGTCAGCGCCGCGTGGTAGCCGAGCAGTCCCAGGCGGCGGAGCAGCCCAGAGAACAGCGTGCGCTTCACGCGAAGCGGCACGGTCGGGCAAAGACGTGACGCGGCGAGCGTTTCACAGACGGCGGCGGAGAGTTCCGAAACGCTTTCCCGGGCGGGCGGCGTCCCCTCTCCGTCGGTTTTTTGAAGCGCGGCTTGATCGTCGTTTGCCCGCTCGGCAAGCCAGAGGGCGAACGAGGCGAAGTCCTCGGCGGAGGGGGGCGACGGATCGGCAGGCGGGAAACGGCGCGCCGGAACGACCGACAGCAAGAGATAGAGCGAGAAGACCACCCCGGAAAACGCGACAGCACGGCTTGAAAGCGCGGACAGCCCCCGGCGGCGGACGAGCAGTACGGCAAGAAGCAGGAGCAGCGGGAGCGACAGGACCGCCGCCTCGAAGAGGGGGAACGGGATGATCCCGGTGACAAACGCCAACAGGCGCCGGAGGGGGTCGGAGAGGACGCGGCAGAGGGCGTCCGCCGCCCGGGGCGACGGCGAGACCCCCGCCGTCAGAACGGCGACGGCGGCGCAAAAGAAAAAGAGCGGCGCGCGGTTTTTCAATCGTTTCCCTCCCCCGCCGACAAAAAAAGCCCGGCACGGATAGTGTGCCGGGCGCTTTTCTCTTTATCAGGGGAAATCCGGGGACGGGTGCCGCATATTTCCGGGGGATCAGTCGGCGGGATCGGTCTTCTTTCGGAACGAGGGGAAGAACAGAACGGCGATCAGGGCGAGCATCAGGATCATCGTGGCGGCAAGCCCGCCCTCGGGTCCGAACGCCCCGCCGTTGGTCATACTGCGCGTCGCGTCCGCCGTCACGGAAAAGACGCCCGCCGACGAGGTGATACCGCTGACCGAACAGCCGAAAAGATAGCCCTCGGTGAAGTTCCACGCCGTGTGGAGCGCCGCCGCGCCGAACACGCTGCCCGTCCGGAGGACGAACAGACCGAGGAACACGCCGAAAAGAAACACGTTGAAAAGCGAGAGCAGCGTCACGCCGCTGTTGCCGAGGTGCAAAAGCGAGAAGATCAGGGCGCTGACAAGCACCGACGGCAGCCAGCGCATTTTGCGGGCGAGCGACGTCATGAACAGACCGTGGATCAAGATCTCCTCCGCCGCGCCCTGGATCACGTAGCCGACGAAGAGGAAAGCGAGGAACAGATACCGGACGCTGCCGGAATAGCCGTTAAAAGTCGACGCGCGGGTGAGGCAGGAGATGAGGATCGTGCCGGAACAGAGGGCGACGCCGAAAAGCAGCCCGATCCCGTACCGTTTGGCGGCGTCCTTTCGCTCGATGCCCATGGTAGAGAGCGAGCGGCGCTGGACCGCAAGGCAGACGAACAAGGCGACGGCGACGATCCACGCCTCGCCGAACAGTTCCGCGATACGGTAGCCGTCGCTTTGCGCGATCTGTTCGATCAGTTGTGCGACCGCCGTACTGTCCACCGTACCGGCTCCGCCCGACATCCCGGACGAAAGCGCGGCGTCAAAGAGCGAAAGGAAGCCGTTGACCCCGAGGATGACCGTTGCCGCGACGCCCGGAACGAACCCGACGAGAAAAGAGGAAAAGATCGCGATCGCCCACACGACGATAAAGTCGAACAGCAGCCGGAAAACGCGCTCCCCGGGCGTATGCCGTGCAAGCAGGGGCGACGTTGCAAAGTTGAACATGGCGGTCGATCCGTATCCTTTCCCGGTTTCCCGTTTTTTTCTACGGATATTGTACCACACGCGCGGGCATTGTGCAAGTACGTCTTAAAAAGTTTACACTTCCGCGGTCAGTCGAACCAGCGCGAGAAGAGTTCCAGTGTTTTGAAACGCACGCTCTTTTTGCCCTCGGTAAGCAGGCGGTATTCGGCGTCGGAAAGCCCCAGCGGCACGCCGTCAACCGACGCGGCGGCGCAGAGCGGGGGAAAGAGGACGCACCACCAGTTCTGCCCCGCCCCCACGCCGATCACGACCCGGAGCGAGAGGTAGCGCCCGGCGGGGAGCGAAAACGA
This sequence comes from uncultured Clostridia bacterium, assembly GCA_946404035.1. Classification (GTDB taxonomy): domain Bacteria; phylum Bacillota; class Clostridia; order Oscillospirales; family CAG-272; genus UBA1740. The sequence goes on from CAMJCC010000004.1 coordinate 7,485, forward strand.
ACCGTAGTCGCGGGTCGGGTAGTCCTCCTCCGAGAGCGTAACGGCGACGGGCGCGGGTCTTCCCCGTTCGGCAAGCGTTTGTTCCGCCGTCGCCGTGATCCCGGCGCGAAGATCGTCGGTCAAAGCCGCCTCGGCGCCCGCGCGGTCGGCAAACGAGCGGAACAGGTCGCCGTAGTCGGAGAGGATCGCGTCGCGCACGGCGAGTTTGTCCGCCTGGTCGTCCGGGTCGTCCGACGCGGCGAGGATATGCAGGCGGATCACGTCGCGGTAGATCCCCTCCTCGCCGGAAACGGGACACGCGGCGACAAGGACCCCCGCAAGCAGGACGAGGAGCGCCGCGAGCGCCCCGCCGAAAAACCCGCCGCGTTTGGCACGGTTCTTTTCTTGTTTCATCGTTTTTTCCTCCGTATCGTTCGGTACGGAGAGGTTTGCCCGCGGGCGGCGTTTTTATTCGCAGGAAAACCGATTTTTTCACGCATAACCCGCGGGATACGGGGCATCCTCCCCTGTAAGAACGCAAACGGGAGGAACACGAAATGAAACGAGCGGTCGTGATCGGGGCGGGGGTCGCCGGGCTGGCGGCGAGCATCCGCCTTGCGGAGAGGGGCTGGGACGTAACGGTTCTGGAACAGCAGGCGGGACCGGGCGGGAACCTGCGCGCCTGGGTACGGCAGGGACATACGATCGATAACTGTCTGCATTGGCTGAACGGAACGCGCGACGGGTCTCCGCTCAACCGCCTCTGGCGCTCGCTCGGGGTGCTGGGGGACGGGGTGGGGCTGGTGCGCCAGCCGTTTTTCTGGCGCTCCTACCTTTCGGGCGGGACGGTCACGATGTGGCGCGACCCCGACCGGACAGAAGCCGAACTCTGCGAGAAAAGCCCGGACGACGCGCGGGCGATCCGGCGCTTTTTTTGCGACGCGAGGGCGCTGGCGACGGGTTCCGCCATCAAGCGCGCGAAAGTGGTCCTGCGGTGGTTCCGGGTCTCACTCGGGGACTTTGCCGCTTCGCTTTTCGACCCGGATCTCTCGACTTTCTTTACCGACTATCTCGGGGGCGAGTACGCGGCTCTGGGGCTGTTGTTCGCGTACTCCGCTTTCCTTTCCGGGGACGCGGATCTCCCGGTCGGGGGTTCGCCCGGCGTGGCGGCGCGGATGGCGGAAAAGTTCGCGTCCTGCGGGGGAAAACTCGTCACGGGGGTGCGCGCGACTGGGATCGTACTGAAACACGGACGGGCGGAGGCGGTTTTGACCGACCGGGGCGAGGCGTTTGCCGCCGACCGGGTGATCGCCGCGTGCGACCCGCACCTGACCTTTTCACGCCTGCTCCCGGAGGGATACGCCCCGGCGGCGCTCGGGAGGATCGACGACGACCCGCGCACGCCGCATATCTCGTCGCTGCACGTCGCGCTCTCGATGCCCGATCCCCTCCCGCCCGGGGCGGCGTGGACCACGGTGATCGGGGGCGACCCCGCCGCGTTCCCGAAACGGACGGGCGGGCGGCTGATCCTCCGCTCCTTCGTCCACGAACCCGGCTTCGCCCCCGCGGGACGGACGGCGATGCAGGCGACCTGCTTTCTTTCGGGGACAGACGCCGCGGAGTGGCTTACGCGCGGGGCGGAATACGAAAGGAAGAAAGCCGCGCTGTCTTCGGCGGTGCTCGACGCGGTGACGCGCGCGTTCCCCTACTCGTCGCCCGAGGTGATCGACGCGTGGACCCCCGCGACCTACCTCCGCTATACCGGCGCGGACAAGGGCGACTATATCGGCTGGCTGGTCCCGGCGGGGATGATCCCGCCGCGCCTGCCCGAGCGGGTCAGGGGGATCCCGAACCTCTCGATCGCGTCGGGCTGGTGCCGGATGCCCGGCGGCCTTCCGACAGCGGCGAGGAGCGGCGTGCGCGCCGCCGCCGACGCGATGGCGGCGGATCCCCTGCCCCGTCGGTTCCCGGGTTTTTCGATTTTGGGCGGGCGAAAAGCGAAAAAAAGACAAAAGTTTGATCTTCCGTCTTGACAAACCGGAAACGGTATGTTAGAATACCGTGTAACAAGATAGAGGCGCGCCGCACCAAGAGTAACCGCGGGTCGATCGACCGACGAGGGTTTTGCCGCGGGAAAGGGGTAGGCGCCGAAGTGTCCGGTGGCTCGTTTCCCCGGATGGCTGGTCGTACGGATAAGATCCGTCCGACTGTCGCGTTTTTCCGCGGAGTGCTATCGGTGTTTTGTGTCGCTTGAGAGTTCTATCTGACGCCGATCCGTATCTTTTCGCGGATCGGCGTTTTCTGTTTTGATTTATATCTGTGAAAGAAGGATAGAACAATGAACAAGAAGACCGTTTTCCGCGGGATCGCCACCGCCCTCATCACGCCTTTTCGGGACGGGCAGGTCGACTACGACGCCTACGGAAAGTTCATCGACTGGCAGATCGAGCAGGGCATCAACGCTCTGGTCGCCTGCGGCACGACCGGGGAGTCCTCGACTCTCTCGGACGAGGAGCATCGCAAGACCCTCGCCTACGCCGTCAAGCGCGTGGCGGGCAGAGTGCCGGTGATCGCCGGCACGGGCTCGAACGAGCTGGACTACGCGGTCGATCTGTCGAAATACGCCGTTTCGGTCGGCGCCGACGCGATCCTGGTCGTGACGCCCTACTACAACAAGGCGACCCAAAAGGGTCTGATCGGGATGTATACGGCGATCGCCGACGCGGCGGGCGTTCCGACCATCCTCTACAACGTGCCGTCGCGCACCGGGGTCAACATCGAGCCGAAGACCTACGCCGCGCTCGCCGAGCACCCCGATATCGTCGCGTTCAAGGAGGCGAACGGCAACATCTCGAAGATCGTCGAGACCATGTCCTACGTCCGCGGGAAACTGGACCTGTACTCGGGCAACGACGACCAGATCGTCCCCCTGATGTCGATGGGCGGCATCGGCGCCATCTCGGTGCTGTCGAACATCCTGCCGCGCGAGACGGTCGCCATCTGCGACCGGTTCTTCGCGGGCGACGTCGCGGGAGCGGCGGAACTCCAATGCCACTATCACGCCCTGATCGACGCGCTGTTCTCGGAGATCAACCCGATCCCGGTCAAAGCCGCCGTTGCCGCGATGGGCTTCTGTGAAAACTCGCTCCGTCTTCCCCTGACCGAACTGGAGGACGGACACAAAGAGACCCTCCTTGCTCTGATGAGAAAGGAAGGGCTCGACGTATGACCCGGCTGATCCTCTTCGGCGCCGCCGGACGGATGGGCAAAGAGGTGGACGCCGCCGCCGCGAAAACGGGTGACGTAAAGATCGTCGCGCGGGTCGACGCGTCGGGCGCCGACGGGTGCCTCTCCTCGCTTGCCGAGGTGACGTGTTCCGCCGACGTCATCGTCGATTTCTCGCATCACGCGGCGACCAAGACCCTGACCGACTACGCCGTCAAGAACGGTATCCCGCTGCTCGTCGCGACGACGGGACAGACCGAAGACGAACTCGCTATGATCCGGGGGGCGGCTGCGAAAATCCCCGTGTTTTTCGCAGCAAACTACTCGCTCGGGATCGCGGCGCTGATCCGCGCGGCAAAGGCGATCGTCGCCCTTTATCCCGACGCGGATATCGAGATCAGCGAAAAGCACCACAACCGCAAACTCGACGCGCCGAGCGGCACCGCTCTCTCGATCGCGCGGGCGATCTCGTCGGTACGCGAGGGCGAAACGGCGTTCACGTTCGGGCGCGGGGGGCAGGTCAAACGGCAGAAGAACGAGATCGGCATCCACGCCGTGCGGATGGGCAACGTCGTCGGGGAGCACGAAGTGCTGATCGGGACCGATAACGAGACCATCACCTTAAAGCACGAGGCGCACAGCCGCGCGCTGTTCGCGGACGGCGCGCTCGTCGCCGCGAAGTTCCTGGTTGCCCAAAAACCCGGACTTTACTCGATGACCGACCTGGTAGGTGGATGAGATGAAACAAACGCTTCATTTTACCAAAATGCACGGGGCGGGCAACGACTACATTTACTTTGATTGCCGCGAAAAGGAGTTGGACGACCCCGCGGGGGTCGCCGTCGCCCTCTCGCCGCGGCACCACGCGGTCGGCGCGGACGGGATCGTTTTGATCTGTAAGTCAGACGTCGCCGACGCGAAGATGCGGATGTTCAACGCCGACGGGAGCGAGGGCAAGATGTGCGGCAACGCCATCCGCTGCGTGGCGCGCTACCTCTCCGAGCGGATCGGCGGTTTCCCTGACGAGTTGACGATCGAGACCCTCTCCGGGATCAAGCAACTGACGGTCAACCGCACGCCGGACGGCGCGTTTGCGTCGGTCTCGGTCGAGATGGGTCGCGCAATCCTCGAGGGGCGGCACATCCCGGTGGACGCCGACGGGCTGATCCGGGACTATCCCCTTACGGTCGGGCGAAAAGCGTGGGATATTACCGCCGTTTCGATGGGAAACCCCCACGCCGTGACCTTCGTTTCGGATACCTCGCGGCTGGATCTTGAAAAAATCGGACCGCAGTTTGAGAACCATCCCTTCTTCCCCGACCGGGTCAACACCGAGTTCGTGAAAGCGATCTCGGAGGACGAACTGGAGATGCGGGTCTGGGAGAGAGGAAGCGGCGAGACCTTTGCCTGCGGGACCGGGGCGTGCGCCTCGGTGGTCGCCGCCTGCATCACCGGCCGCTGCCGTTTTGATACCCCGGTGACGGTACATCTTCGCGGCGGGGATCTTGTGATCGAGTGCCGCTCCGACCTCACGGTCAAGATGACCGGGGGCGCGGAATTCGTTTTTGACGGGACCTGTACTTTTTGACGTTTCCCATCTCATAGAAAGGCGATCCAGACGGGATCGGACCGAAACAATGAAACTGCAACTGAACGACAATTTTGCGCGCATCAAGCCGTCCTACCTGTTTTCGGACGTGGCGAAACGCGTGCGCGCCTACTCGGAGGCGCACCCCGACAAGAAGATCCTTCGGCTCGGGATCGGGGACGTGACGCTCCCCCTGACGCCGACGGTGATCCGGGCGATGCACAAGGCGACCGACGAGATGGCAAACGCCGCGACCTTCCGCGGCTACGCGCCGGAATACGGCTACGACTTTCTGCGCGAGGCGATCGCGCGGCACTACGAGCAGCTCGGCATTTCGGTCGACGCGGGCGACGTGTTCGTGTCCGACGGCGCGAAGAGCGACCTCGGCAACTTCGTCGACCTGTTCGCTGACGTCCCGGTCCTGGTCCCCGACCCGGTCTACCCGGTCTACGTGGACTCCAATTTGATGGCGGGGCGGGAGATCGAGTACATCGAGGGCAACGAAGCAAACGGTTTTCTTCCGTCGCCCGCGGGGCTGTCTGACGTGCCCCGGCTGATCTATATCTGTTCCCCGAACAACCCGACCGGCGCGGTCTACTCGAAAAGGGGGCTGACCGAATGGGTGGAGTTCGCACTTCGCACCGGGTCCCTGATCCTGTACGACGCGGCGTACGAGGCGTTCATCGCGGACGGCTCGCCCTGCAGCATCTACGCCATCAAGGGCGCGGTCAAGTGCGCCGTCGAGTTCTGCTCGCTCTCGAAGACCGCGGGCTTTACCGGGACGCGCTGCGGCTGGACGGTGGTCCCCGCCGCGCTCGGCGCCGTCAAACCCATGTGGGAAAGACGGCAGGCGACCAAGTTCAACGGCGTGCCCTACGTCGTACAGCGTGCCGCCGAAGCCGCCCTCTCCTGGGAGGGGACGAAAGAATGTATGGAAAATATCGCGTACTATAAGGAGAACGCCGCACGGATCGCGGATCTGCTCACCCGGAAAGGTATTCCCTTTACCGGCGGGACCGCGTCGCCCTACCTGTGGCTGAAGTGCCCCGGCGGGATGGGCTCGTGGGAGTTCTTCGACAAACTGCTAAACGAAGCGCAGGTGGTGGGCACCCCCGGCGCCGGGTTCGGACGCGCGGGCGAGGGATATTTCCGCCTGACGGCGTTCGGATCACGCGCAGCGACGAGAGAGGCGGTGGAACGGCTTGACAAACTGCTCTGAAAAAACCATTCTCCACGACAACGTGACGGTGGGGGAAAACGGGACGCTCCGGTTCGCCGGGGTCGATACCGCCGCGCTCGCCGACAAGTACGGCACGCCCCTGTACTTAATGGACGCGGACCTGATCCGCACGCGCTGCCGCCTGTATCAAAGCGAGATGAAAGCCGCGTTCGGCGGCGCGTCCCGTCCGCTGTTCGCGGGCAAGGCGTTCTGCACGAAGGCGATCTATCGGATCATGGCGGAGTGCGGGATGTCGGTCGATCTGGTGTCGCCGGGTGAGCTTTATACGGCGAAAGCGGCGGGGTTTCCGATGGAACGCGCCTTTTTCCACGGGAACAACAAGACCGACGCCGATATTTCGCTCGCGCTGGACAGCGGGGTCGGTTGCTTCGTCTGCGACAGCCGCGAGGAACTTCTCGCGCTGGATAAGATCGCGGGGGAGCGCGCCGTGCGCCAGCCCGTTTTGCTCCGCGTGACGCCGGGGATCGACCCGCACACCTTCGCCGCCGTGACGACCGGAAAGGTGGACTCGAAGTTCGGGTCCCCGATCGCGACCGGGGCGGCGCTGGAACTCGCGGAACTGGCGCTTTCGCTCTCCCACGTCGAACTCACCGGTTTCCATTGCCACATCGGGTCGCAGATCTTTGACGTGCAGCCCTACGTCGACGCCGCCGACGTCATGTTCGGCTTTATCAAGAGCGTCAAGGACGCGACCGGGTTCGTCGCCGGGACGCTCAACCTCGGGGGCGGGTTCGGGGTGCGCTACACCGAGAGCGATCCCGCGTTCGATTACGCCGCCGCGATCAGGTCTCTTGCCGACGCGGTGAAAGCCGCCGCAAAAAAGCACGGTCTGCCGATGCCGACCGTGTTGCTTGAACCGGGACGGAGCATCGTCGCCGACGCGGGGATGACCCTCTACACCGTGGGAACGGTCAAGGAGATCCCGGGCTTCCGCACCTACGTGTCGGTCGACGGCGGGATGCCGGACAACCCGCGCTACGCGCTCTACCGCTCGGTCTATACCGTCGTGAACGCCACCCACGCAGACAGGGCGCCCGACCGCGCCGTGACCGTCGCGGGGCGGTGCTGCGAGAGCGGGGACCTGATCGCGGAGGGCGCGCGCGTCGCCACTCCCGTGCGCGGGGATCTTCTGGCAGTTCTCGTCACCGGGGCGTATAACTACTCGATGGCGTCGAACTATAATCGTATCCCCCGCCCCCCGGTCGTCTTTCTCTCGAACGGAAAAGACGAACTCGCGGTGCGGCGTGAGAGCTACGAAGATCTGGTCAGAAACGATCTGTAAGGGGTACGTCCACTTTCTTGAAAGAAAGTGGAGCAAAGAACTTCAACAAGAGAATAATAAAGCGAAACGGCGAGCGCGGCTCGCCGTTTCGCGGTTTCAAAAACGGGACGGACAGGACGCCGACCCCTGCAACGAAACATAAACACAGCCCGTGCCGTTTCCGGCACGGGCTGTTCATCACTTTTGCCGCCCGAACGGGCGGCAAAATCATAACTGCTCCAAAAGAGCATCATCACGTTGCGCCGTGGCGCAACTCATAACTGCGAAAGCAATTTGCGTGCTGTGCTGATGCTGGTTTTCATTTTTTCGGGTTTCCAAGAGCCGTCGAGGGACGAGAAGCAGGAACATTCGAGGGTGACCGCGCCGGAGTAGTGGATCTCACGGAGAAGCGAAAGGAAGGGCGCGAAGTCGATCTTCCCCTCCCCGATGTGCAGGACGCGGAGGTCGGAGAAGTCGCGGATCCCGCCGCCGTAGTCGTTCAAGTGGACGTGCGCGATCCTGTTCGCGATCTCGCGGCTGGCGGGCGAGCAGATCTTTCCCATCTGGTCGTGGAACGCCGCCATCTTGGTGTCAAAGGTAAAGCGGGCGGTGGGATAGCGCCGTGCGATCTCGTCGAAGTGGGTCAGGGGGTCCCGGTCCGCGCAGATCACGTTCTCGACGGTCAGGGTCAGGTCGTATTCCGCGGCGATCCTGTAGAGGTCGGAGAGCGCGTCGATATGCCGCGCGATATTTCTGTCCGAGGGGAGACCGTTCCAAAGGTGGAAGACCAAAAGACGCGAGCCGAGGGTCGCGGCGGCGCGGCAGTTTTCGCGGAAGAGGGCGAGGGCGTTTTTATACTCCTCCGGGTCGCCGGAGGAAAAGCCCTCTCCGATCATCTTATCGCAATGAAAAGTCGGAAACGCGACCCCCGTCGCCCGGAAGCGGGCAAGCATAGCGTCGAGTTCGGGGTACCACGCGCGGTACGCCATAAACTCGAAGCCGTCGCAGGCGTACTCCCGGCAGACCGAGAGAAAACCGTCGGGCGAAAAGCCGTTTCTCCGACCGATGAACGCGCCGGAGGAAACGTAGAGCGGGCAGGACATAGCCGCGCCTCCTTTCAGTCGGTGATCTCGCCGTGCGAGAAGAGCAGTCCGCCGGGCGTGACGGTCAGCAACCCGAAACTCGGCTCGCCCCGCTCGGGATAGGCAAGCGCGCCGGGATTGAAGAGCCAGAGCCCGTATTCGGGGAGAAATTCCTCGTAGCGCTCGTGCGTGTGCCCAAACAGCGCGATATCGGCGCCCTGCCGCTTTGCCGCGGCGATCAGATGCCCCAGCCCGCCTTTGACCCCGTAGCGGTGTCCGTGGCAGACGAGGATCCGGTGTCCCTCGATATCGAGGATCTCCTCGTCGCGGAGCCCACCGGAAAAGGGTCCGTCGCAGTTGCCGTGCACCGCGACGGCGGCGACGGTCGGAGGAAGCGCGGCAAAGACCTCGCAGGCGGCGCGGGAACCGTCCCCGAGATAGAGGATCAGTTCGGCGTCGGGATGGAGCGAGATCGCGCGCCGGATCTTTCGGGCTTCGCCGTGGGCGTCGGACAGGATCAGGATCTTCATATTCTCTCCTTGATCGGAACGTTTCGCCCCTCCGCGGCATAGAATGAACAAAAAGAACGGAGGGCAACGATATGAAACTGGATCGGGAAACGATGGAAAAACTTGCGAGATCAGACGACGCGACGCTGTGGGGGACCGTGCGGAAGATCGCGGGTGAAAAAGGCTTTCGTCTGCCGGAGGCGACCCCGCCGCACGAAACGATGGAGCGACTGCGCGGGACGCTCTCGGGCAACGGGACCCTCTCGCTTAGCGAGGCGGTGCGGGTGATCGCGGCGTACCGCAAGGAGCATCCGAATGGATGAGACGCCCGCGTTCGACCCGGCGGCGCTGATCGGGGGGCTGGCGCCGCTCCTTGACGCGGTGAAAAGCAATCCGGGACTGCTCTCCGGGGCGCTCTCGCTGCTTTCTCCCGGGTCGGGCGGGGTCGACCGTCCGGGTCCGCCGCCGCCCCCTCCGCCGCGCGGACGGAAAAGCGACCGACGACGGCTGCTCTCGGCGCTCTCGCCCTATCTCTCGCCAGAGCGGCAGCGGGTACTTGCGACCATCCTGCCTCTGCTTGAAGCGTGGGAGAGCGTTGCGCCCCTGCTCGACGGCTTGCGCCAAGCGCAAAGAAAGGAGTAGACCTTGTATCAAAGACCCGAACCGCTGATCCCGGAGGGGTACTCCGGGACGGCGCTGAAACGCGAGCCCGAACGTGAAAACTGTCCCCCGCCGCCGAGCGGAGGACAGGGGGATCTGTTGCTTCTGGTCCTGATCCTCCTCGTCGCGGGGGAGGGAGAGCAGAGCGACCGGCTGTTGGCGTTGATCTTGGCGGGGTTGCTGTTGTGCGCGCCGCCGGGCGGCGCGCAGTAACGGAACGAGGAACGGTCGGTATGCGCTTCGCAAAGCGAAGCGCAAGAGGTCAGAAGAAACTGATCTGGTTGGTTTCGGTCAAGCCGTTCAGGACGCCGGCGGAGCGGAGGCAATCGACGACGGCGCGGGTCAGTCCCGCGCGCTGGCGCAGATCGTCGACCGAGAAGAACTCGCCCGCGCTACGCGCCTCGACGATCTTCTGCGCCGCGGTGTCGCCAAGACCCGACAGCGAGTTGAACGGCATCCGGATCATCCCGTTTTCGGGGAGGAACAGGGAGGCGTCGGACTTTTTGAGATCGGGCGGCAGGAAACGGATCCCGCGCGCTAAACACTCGCCGACGAGCTGCAGGGTGGTGATCATTTCCGCCTCTTTCTGGGTCGCGTCGTTGCCTTTCTTCTGCAGTTCGGCGATGGTCGACGTGACGGCGCTCTTCCCTTTCATTACGATCCCGGCGTCAAAGCCGCCCGGCGCGACCGAGAGGAACGCGGCGTAGAACTCCATCGGATAATGGATCTTGTACCACCCGAGCCGGATGGCGGACATCACGTAAGCGGCGGCGTGCGCTTTCGGGAACATATACTTGATCTTCTTGCACGAGGCGATATACCACTCCGGCACGCCGTGCTCGCGCATCAGCGCCTCGCGCTCGGGGGTCAGTCCTTTCCCTTTCCGCACCGCCTCCATGATCTGGAACGCGTCGGCGTTGGGAAGCCCGTAACGGATCAGGTCGAGCATAATGCCGTCGCGCGTCCCGATGACCTTGGAAATGTCGCAGGTGCCGTTTTTGATCAGGTCCTGCGCGTTGTTCAGCCACACGTCGGTACCGTGGGTCAAGCCCGAGATCTGGAGCAGGTCGGCAAAGTTCTTGGGTTTCGCGTCCATAAGCACGCCCTGGATAAAGTGGGTCCCCATTTCGGGCAGACCGTAGGTGCCGAGTTGGCACCCCCCGTTCTCCTCGGGGGAGATCCCCAGGGGTTTCGTGCTTTCAAAGAGCTGATAGACCGCGGGATCGTTCATTTTGACGTCGAGCACGCTGGTATTCGTGTAGCGCTCGAGCATCTTGTATTTGGTCGGGATATCGTGTCCGAGCTCGTCCAGTTTCAGGATCGTATCGTGCAGATACGAGAACTGGAAGTGGGTGGTCTTGATATCCGAGTTCGGGTCGTCCGCCGGGTGCTGGATCGGGGTGAAGTCCGAAACGTCGTACTCCTTCGGCACGACGATGATGCCGCCGGGGTGCTGACCCGTCGTGCGCTTGATCCCGCAGCAGCCCAGAACCAGCCGCTCGATCTCGGCGCGCGGGAGCGTGATCTGCTTCTCTTCGAGGTACTTCATCACGTAGCCGTACGCCGTCTTGGAAGCGAGGGTGCCGATGGTGCCGGCGCGGTAAACGTTGCCCTCTCCGAAGAGCTGTTCGGTGAACTTATGCACCTTGCCCTGCACGTCGCCCGAGAAGTTCAGGTCGATATCGGGCGATTTGTCGCCGTGGAAACCGAGGAAGGTCTCAAAGGGGATATCGTGTCCGTCCGAGATCAGGAGCGTGCCGCACACGGGGCAGTTCTTGTCGGGCAGATCGAAACCGGAACCGACCGAGCCGTCGGTGAAGAACTCGGTGTGGCGGCACTTGGGGCAGCGGTAGTGCGGCGGGAGCGGATTGACCTCCGAGATGCCCGCCATACTGGCGACGAGCGACGAGCCGACCGAGCCGCGCGAGCCGACCAGGTACCCGAGACTTTCGCTGTAGGAAACCAGTTTCTTCGCGATCATATAGAGGACGGCGAAACCGTGCTCGATGATCGAGGAGAGTTCCTTGTTCAGACGCGTGTCGACCAGTTCGGGGACGGGGTCGCCGTACCAGTCCTTCGCCCTCTCCCAGCAGAGGCGTTTCAGTTCCTCGTCCGAGCCGGGAATGGACGGCGGATAGGTCCCCTCGGGGATCGGCAGATACTCCTCCACCTGATCCGCGATCGCGTTGGGGTTGGTGATCACGACCTCGCGCGCGAGGTCCTCCCCGAGATAGGCAAACTCGGAGAGCATCTCGTCGGTGGTGCGGTAGTATAGTTTGGTGTCGCGGTCGCCGTCCTGGAACTTCATCCCTTTGAGCAGGATCTTGCGGTAGATCTCGTCCTCGGGGTTTAAGAAGTGCGCGTCGCAGGTGGCGACGCATGGCTTACCGGTCTTTTTTGAGAGAGCGACGATCCGGCGGTTCAGTTCCTCCAGCGCCGCGTCGTCCTTGACCTTGCCCTGCGCGATGAGGAACCGGTTGTTGGAAAGCGGCTGGATCTCGAAATAGTCGTAGAACGAGGCGATCTCGTCGAGCGGTTCTCCCTCGATCCCGTCGAGCACGGCGCGATAGACCTCGCCGGACTCGCAGGCGGAGCCGATGATCAGCCCCTCGCGGTGCCGCTCGATCAAACTCTTCGGCATCCGGGGGAAGCGTTTGTAGTAGTCGAGATAACTGGCGGTGATGAGTTGGTACAGGTTCTTTAGCCCCGTCTTATTTTTCGCCAGAATGACCATATGATAGGTCGGGAGGCGGAGGGGGTCGGCGCGCTCGCTCATCGCGGCGTTCATCTCCTCGAAATTACGGATCCCCTCCTCGCGGAGACGGTCGCACATCACGAAGAAGACCCGCGCCAGCATTTCCGCGTCGTCGTCGGCGCGGTGGTGGTTGAAGTCGCCGAGTTTATAGTGCTCGGCGATCACGTCGAGTTTGTGCTTTTTCAGTTCGGGGTTGACGTAGCGCGAGAGCGCGAGCGTATCGAGATAGGTATTCGGGAACGGGATGCCCTCTTTCTGGGAAACGACCCGGAGAAAGCCCGCGTCGAAATTGGCGTTGTGGGCGATCAGCACCCGATCTCCCGCGAAATCGAGAAAAGCCCTGAGCGCCTCGCCGGGTGTGGGCGCGCCCTTGACCATCTCGTCGGTGATCCCGGTCAGTTTCGAGATCTCGGGCGGGATGGGCATTCCGGGGTCAACGAAGGTATCGAAGCGGTCGAGGATCTCGCCGCCGCGGATCAGGACGGCGCCGATCTCGGTGATCCCGCAGGAACGGTTGTCAAGACCCGTCGTTTCGATATCGAAGACCACCATCTCGTCGGAGAGCGACGGCAGGGCGGTCCCGTAGACGGCGCGCTCGGTGTCGTTGACGTAGTAGCACTCGATGCCGTAGAGGATCTTGACTTTCGCCTTTTGCTTTTTCTTGGCGAGCATCAGTTCGGGGAAACTCTGCACGTTGCCGTGATCGGTGACGGCGACGGCGCGGTGTCCCCAACGCTCCGCCGTGGCGATCAGCTCGTCCGGGCGGATCAGCCCGTCCATCGTCGACATATTGGTATGCAGGTGCAGTTCCACCCGCTTTTCCTCGGCGTCGTCGGAGCGCAAAACCGCCTTGATCTTCGCGACCGATTTGGGCGAGAAGGTCAGTTCCCCGTCGTTATAGCGGTCGGCGAGCATCCGCCCGGCGGCGACGATGACCGTCCCCGGGGTCAGGGCGGCGAGCCAGTCCTCCTCCCCGGCGGCGACGGTACGCTTCATCTGGACAGACGAGGTGCCGTCCGAAAAGAAGACCGAATAGGTGATCCGATCGCCCGCGCGGTTGGCGCGCTTGTCGGTGGAAAAGACCGTCCCGTAGAGCAAAAGGTCGGAACGGGCGTCGGTCAGCGACGCCATCGGGGTCGGCGCGTCGAGCCGGACGGGAAGACCAAAGATCCACTCCGCCCCCTCGGTTTCAAAGACCGTGGTGCCGACGCGGAAGCGGGTGCCCATCTCGCGGGTGACCGCCGCCTTTTCCCCGCCGGTGAGCGAGGTCTTTTTGGCAAGGTTCTTTTTCTTTTCCTCTTCCTCGCGGGCTTTGCGCTCCTCTTCTTCCTGCGCCAATCGCGCGGCGTAGAGTTCGCGTTCCATTTCGCGGTTCTCCGCCTCGTAGCGGCGCTGACGTTCCGCCGTTTTCTCCTCCGCGTCGGAGCAGGAGCGGATCACGATCTTTCGCGTCACGCCGTACCGGCTGGCAAGGATGCGCTCGAGCAGGTCGGCGGTCTTGGTATCGTTGACCAGGTCGATGCCGGGGGCGAGGAACGGGATCTCGCAGACGATGGTCTCGCCGTCGTCGATATACGCCGCGTCGTAGAAAAAGCCGGGCGTCACCGCCCCGATCCATGTCGCCTCGTCCGCCACCTCGTGCATACAGACGTCGGAACGGAAACACTCGGGGGGCATGTGCGGGAAGATGCGGAAGGACGCCGCGGAGTAGAGTTCGACCAGCTCGCGCTCGATCGAGTGCAGAAGCCCCACGTCGACGCGCTGATCGAAATGCAGGTCGACCTCGACCCGCAGGGGATCGCGCCGGACCCGCATCCCGATCCACTCGCTCGACGCGAGAAGATCCCGTCGCGCGGGCGACGGGCTGTATTTTTGAAACCTTTTCAGAAAGGTCATTTTCTCGTTTTGGTTCTGATCCATTTCGTCCTCGTCAGGTGGGGTCGGTTTTTTCGATCTCGTCGAGCAGGACCTCGACGATCTTGTCCTGGGGATACTTGGCGACGGTCACGCCGCGGCGGAAAAGCAGCGCCTCGCCGTCGCCGCCGGCGATGCCGATATCGGCTTCGCGCGCCTCGCCCGGTCCGTTGACGGCACAGCCCATAAAGGCGACCTTCAGTTTCTTGTTTCGCAGTCCGCGCTCGTCCAGCCCCTTTTCAAAGGCGGCAAGCAGAGGGATCAGGTCGATCTTCGTCCGTCCGCAGGTGGGACAGGAGATCACGTCGATCCCGGCTTTCGGGTCAAGCCCGAGAGCGGAGAGGATCTCGCGCGCCGCCCGGACCTCCTCGACGGGGTCGGCGGTCAGCGACACGCGCACCGTGTCCCCGATGCCCTCGGCAAGCAGGGCGCCGACGCCGATCGCCCCCTTGACGATCCCGCGTTTCAATCCGCCCGCCTCGGTCACGCCGAGATGGAGCGGATAGTCGGTCTTTTGCGCCAAGATACGGTTGGCTTCGATCATGGTCGGCACGTCGGAGGACTTGACCGAGATGACGGTGTCGTAGAAATCCAGCGCCTCGAGGATGGCGGCGTGCCCCAGCGCGCTCTCGGCGATCGCCTCCGCCGTGGGGGCGCCGTATTTTTGCAACAGGGGCTTTTCAAGCGAGCCGCCGTTGACCCCGATGCGGATCGGGACCCCCGCGTTCCGGCACGCCCGGACCACCTCCGCGACCTTTTCGCGCGAGCCGATGTTGCCGGGGTTGATGCGGATCTTGTCCGCGCCCGCCGCGACCGCCTCCAAGGCGATCTTGTAGTCGAAGTGGATATCCGCGACGAGCGGGGTTTTGATCCCCTGCTCTTTGAGATACGAAAAGATCGCAGCCGAACCGACGTCGGGGACGGCGAGACGGATCACGTCGCACCCCGCCGAGACCAAAGCCCGCACCTGACCGAGCGTCGCCGCGCGGTCGTGGGGGTCGGTATTGGTCATGGACTGCACTGGGACGGGAGCGTTCCCCCCGATGGTCAGCCGTCCTACCCGGACGGCGCGGGACTGGCGACGAGCGGTCATATCCGGTTCCTTTCGTTTATCCCGTCAGAAAAAGGCGAGGATATCCTTTACGGTGATGAAGAGCAGTAGTCCGAAGAAGAAGAACGCGCCGATCGCGTCGATCGTCCCGGTCACCTTGCCGGGCAGACGGCGGCGCGAGATCATCTCGATCACGGTGTAGGCGAGGTGTCCGCCGTCCAGCGGCGGGAGCGGCAGGAGGTTGAAGATGCCGAGGTTCATCGAGATGATGAGCGTCAGGTATAAGAGGGTCGCCGCGCCCGACCTTGCCGCCTCGGTGATGGCGCCCGCCGTTCCGACGGGTCCCGAGACCGCGTTGATCGAGTAGCGCCCGGTCACGATGTCGAAGAGGGACTCCCAGATCATTTCGACGACGTAGGTCGATTTCCAGAAGGTCTGCTTGACCACCGTGCCGAAGGTCTTTTTGACGGCGTAGACCTTGAAGTCCGCCGCGCCGAGGGTCGTGCCCTGCTCGGTGACGGTCGGGAAAGTCACGAAGAGGTGCTCTTTGGTCCCGTCCTCGTGTTTGACGTAGAGGTCGAGCGCCTCTCCCTTGTACCCCTCGCGCAGGATCTGGTAGTAGAGCTGGTCGGAGATATGCACCTTATGCCCGTTGACCGAGAGGATGGTGTCGTTGAGTGAGAGGACGGCGGACGAGGTGATCTCGTTGCCGTTTTCGTCGACGACGGGATCCGAGAACTCGGCGATCTGCGTGCCGCCGACCCGGATGATCAGCGTTAAGATCAGCGTCAGGATCAGGGCGAGCAGGATATTCATCGCGGCGCCCGCCGCGTGGACGATCAGCCGCTGCCAGCCCGGACGGGAGATCAGCGTGTTGCCGTAATTGACGACGTAGTCCTCGTCGCCGGGTTTCGGCGGCTCCTTGACCTCGGGCCCGTGCGGGACCGCCTCGTGAGCGAACGGATTGTCAAGCGAATTCGCGTCGGTTTTCTCCCCCTCGTCCAGTTCGCCGCGCATCGAAACGAAGCCCCCGAACGGGAGCAGGCGGATCGAATAGCGGATGCCGGTCTTTTTCGATCTTCTCGAGAGGACCTTAGGTCCCATACCGATCGAAAACTCGGTGATCTCGACCCGGAAGATGCGGGCGGCGATATAGTGCCCGCACTCGTGGATCATGATGAGAAGACCGAAGATGAGAACGGCGAGCAGGATATAAAGGACCATATCGTTTCCTTTCTGTTTCCGCTCAGAGAAGCGTCGCGGCGACGGCGCGTGCTTCGCTATCGCAGTCGAGCAGTTCCCCGACGGTTTTCGCGCTCCGGCGGGCAGTCAACTTCTCCACCGTGTCGCAAACGACCCGGAAGATATCGGTAAAGCCGATCTTTTCGTTTAAGAACGCCGCGACCGCGACCTCGTTCGCCGCGTTCAAAACGGCGGGAACGCCGCCCCCGAGTTTGATCGCGCGGTAGGCGAGCGGGAGCAGCGGGAAAGCGGCGGAGGGCGGGACAAAGTTCAGCGCCCCGATAGAAAACAGGTCGAGCGGCGGGGTCAGACCCGGCAGCCGCCGGGGATAGGTCAGGGCGTACTGGACGCAGAGACGCATATCCGGCACCGACAGTTGCGCGACGACGGCGTTGTCAATATATTCCACGGCAGAGTGGATTATACTCTCGGGGTGGACGACGACCCGCACCGCGTCGGGCGACACGTCGAAGAGATGCACCGCCTCGATCACCTCGAACCCCTTGTTCATCAGGGTCGCGGAGTCCACCGTGATCTTCGCCCCCATCTTCCAGGTGGGGTGATCGAGGGCGTCTTGCAGGGTCACTTGTTCGAGCTGTTCCCGCGTCAGGTTGCGGAACGGCCCGCCCGACGCGGTGAGCAGGATCGACTTGACCTCGCTCTTTTGTCCCGCGTGCAGGCATTGGAAGATGGCGCTGTGCTCGCTGTCGACCGGGATGATCTCACAGCCGGTCTTTTTCGCCTCGGCTTTGACCAGTTCGCCGGCGACGACGAGCGTTTCCTTATTGGACAGGGCGAGCCGCCGACCGAGCGACACGCAAGCGAGGGTCGGGAGCAGTCCCGCCTCCCCCAGGATCGCGTTGACGGTGACCGGGGAGTTGACCTCGCGAATGGTCTCGCAGAGGGCGGCTTCCCCGCCCCGGACGGTGATCCCGGTATCGCGGAGCCGGGTCGAGAGGTCGCGCGCCGCCAAATCGTCCGCCATCACGCAGAAGCGGGGTTTGCACTTGCGCGCGAGCGCCTCCATCCCGTTTACGTCGGTGTTGGCGGTGATGAGATCGAGGGGGATCTTATGTTCCTCCGCGACCTCGAGCGCCTGCCGCCCGACCGAGCCGGTCGCGCCGAGGACCGAAAGCGAGGCGGGGAGGGCCCCGTCGCTTTTATCGGTTGCGGCGTACGGTACGGTGTTCATCTCAAACTATCCTTTCCGGGGGTCTTTCACGAAAGAAAGGCAAAACCCCCGCCGATCTGCATTAAAAGCCAGAGCGTGACCGAGGTGGTGAGGACCGAGTCGAAACGGTCCATCACCCCGCCGTGCCCCGGAAAGATCCTGCCGTAATCCTTGATCCCGTGCTCGCGTTTGATGAGCGAGGCGATCAGGTCCCCGATCTGCGAGATTACAGCGACGAGCAGCCCGGCGACGCCGAGCATCCAGTAGTTGACCGTAAAGCCGTAGGAGAACTGCATCACCAGCCCGAAGACGATATAGCCGACGATGCAGAAGACCGTGCCGCCGACCGAACCCTCGACGGTCTTTTTCGGGCTGACCTCGGGGATCAGTTTGTGCCGACCGAAGAAACGCCCGGTGAAGTAGGCGAAAGTGTCGGTCACCCACGGACCGATAAAGGCGAGCAGACAGAGGTAGGCGCCGAACGGCACGTCGTAGCGGATCGCAGACAGGGCGGCGAAACCGACCGAAATATAGATCACGGTACACGCGACCGACGCCGCGTCGGCAAACGGGAACGCCCCGCGGCGAAAGACCGTCACGGAGATGACGAACAAAAGGTAGACCAGCGCCGCCGCGAGAAGGATCTTCGCCCCGACCGACGTGAAATAGAAGCCGAACGGAAGCCCGACGGCTATGATATACGCCGGGACCGAGAGCAGAAAGTCGCGCCCGCGACCCAGCGCCCGGAACATTTCGAAGATCGCCACGCCGGCAAGGATCGCCCAGGCGATCGGATAGGCGAGCGTTCCCGAGAAGAACAGGATCAGGACCAGGAGGGGGATCAGGACGCAGGCGGTCAGAATTCGTGTCAGCATAGTGCGCTCCTTTTCAGCAGGGCGGGATCAAAGACCGCCGAAACGGCGGTGACGGCGGGCAAAATCGGATAAGATCCGGTCAAGTTCGCGTTCGTTGAAATCGGGCCAGAGCGTGCCCGTAAAAAAATACTCGGCGTATGCCGATTGCCAGAGCAGGAAGTTGGAGGTGCGGGTGTCGCCGCCGGTACGGACGACGATATCGGGATCGGGTCTTCCCGCCGTGTCGATCGCCGCCGAGAGCGTCTTTTCGTCGCAGGGGAGTTTCCCCTCCTCGGCAAGCCGGTTGACGGCGCGGACGATCTCGTCGCGCCCGCCGTAGTTCAAGGCGATATTGACGCGGCTGGTGCGTCCGCGGCTCTCGCGCTCGAGTTTTTCCATCTTCTCGACGAGCCCGGGAGCCAGCCCATCCCGCCGCCCGATGAAGACGATCTCGACGTCGCGGTCGGCGTAGCGCGCAAAGGTGTCGTCGATGTACTTTTCGAGCAGGTCCATGATCGCGTCCACCTCGTGCTTGGGACGGCGCCAGTTCTCGGTCGAAAAGGCGTAGACCGTCACGGTCGGGATGCCGCGGGCAAGGCAATGCTCGACGATACGCGAAAAGGTCTTCGCGCCCGCGCGGTGTCCCGCCTCGCGGGGCAGACCCCGGCGTTTCGCCCATCTGCCGTTCCCGTCCATAATAAACGCAATATGGGAGACGGCGGGCGGCGCCGTCTCCACTTTGTTGCGGCGGAATAATCCGAACATATCAGATCTCCATGATCTCCTTGTTTTTCAGATCGGTGACCTGGTCGACCAGTTTGATATACTTGTCGGTGAGATCCTGCACGAGTTTGTCGCTCTGCTTGACCTCGTCCTCGGTCATATCGCCGTCCTTTTTCAGCTGTTTGGTCTTGTCGTTGGCGTCGCGGCGGATGTTCCGGATCGCGACCTTCGCGCTCTCGCCCATCTTGGCGATCTGCTTGGTCATCTCGCGGCGGCGCTCCTCGGTGAGCGGCGGGAACGAGAGGCGGATCACTTTGCCGTCGTTCTGTGGGTTGATGCCGAGATCCGAGGTCAAGATCGCCTTTTCGATCGCGCGGCCGATCGAGGGATCCCACGGGGTGATGGTCAGCGTGCGCGCGTCACTCACGTTGACGGCGGCGACGCCGGTGATGGGCGTGGGGGCGCCGTAGTAGTCGACGCGGATGCGGTTCAGGACGTCGGGGGTCGCGCGCCCGGCGCGCAGGACCGTCAGTTCGTTGCGGTAGGCGTCGACGGTCTTGGTCATCTTCTCTTCAAATTCTTTGGTGTCGAGTTTCATGGTCTTTTCCTCTTTTCTTATCGGTTTTCTCTTGGTCGGTTCAGACGTTTCCGTTGGTCGGGGTGACGATGGTGCCGAGGTGATCCCCGACGATGGCGCGCAGGATGTTTTCGGGGTCGGACAGCCCGAACACCAGGATCGGGATGTCGTGTTCCATACAGAAAGCGGTGGCGGTGGCGTCGATCGCCTTTAACCCGTGGGAGAGGATGTCGCCGCAGGAGATCTCGTCGATCTTCTCGGCTTTGGGGTCGAGCTGCGGGTCGGCGGTGTAGATGCCGTCGATGTTCTTTGCCATCAGCATCACGTCGGCGCCGATCTCGGCGGCGCGGAGCGCGCCGGCGGTGTCGGTCGAGAAGAACGGGAGCCCGATGCCGCACCCGAAGATGACGACCCGCTTCTCTTCAAGGTGGTGGATCGCTCTGTCGCGGCTGTACGGCTCGGCGTAGGGGCGGAGTTCGGCGGCGGTCATGACGCGCGCGTCAAGTCCCGCGTGGCAGAAAGCGTCCTGGAGCGCGATGGCGTTGATCGCGGTCGCGAGCATCCCCATCGAGTCGGCGCGGACCGGGTCCATATCCTTGCCCTGTCTGCCGCGCCAGATGTTGCCGGCCCCGACGATCACCCCGATCTCTGCCCCGAGATCAAGACACCGACGCACCACGTCGGCGAGTTTGGAAAGAAAGGCGTCGTCGTAGAGTTTTCCGCTTCCGGCGGAGAGCGCCTCGCCCGACAGTTTGAGGAGTACCCGTTTGAATTTCAGCTGCGTTCCCATAAACATCCTTCCCGGGCGCGCGCGTCGCGCGACCCGTTCGCTTTCGTTTTGTCTTCCCTCTTATTTTATATTATTTTTCCTTTTTTGTAAACACCTTTTTTCGTTTTTTTCGTGCGCCCGTACGCGCATGACGCGAAAAACGGAGGGGGGCGGTCGCAAATTTTCCCCGGGATACAAAAAGAAAAGGCCGCACGACCGTGCGACCTTTTCACTTGTTTCGCTTGGGGTGCGGCTTACTTGCCGCCAACCATCTTCGCGACCTCCGCCGCGAGATCGTCCTCTCTCTTTTCGATGCCCTCGCCCTTGTCGAAGCGGATGCAGCCGGTGACCTTGATCGAGCCGCCGAACGCTTTCGCAGTCTGGTCGACGTACTTGGCGACGGTCAGGGCGTCGTCCTTGACGTACGCCTGCTCCATCAGGCAGTTCGCCTCGTAGAACTTGCCGAGCCGCCCGGTGATGATGCCGTCCAGCACCTTCTGGGGCTTGCCCGCCATCTTGGGATCCTGCGCCATCTGGGCGAGCAGGATCTCACGCTCGGAAGCGATGACGCTCTCGGGCACGTCGCTGCGGTTGACGTAGGGGGTAACGTAAGCCGCCGCCTGCAGCGCGATGTTCTTCGCGAATTCGGCGAAGCCGGCGTTGTTCTTCGCGGCGTCGTCCGCCTCGAAGCTGATGATGACGCCCGTGGCGCCGAGCCCGTGGATATAGGTGCTGACCAGCCCGTCCACGATGACGAACCGACGGACCGAGAGTTTCTCGCCCATCGTGAAGGTCTTCTCCTGCACCTCTTCCTCAACGGTCTTGCCCGAGGAGGTCTTGCAGGACAGCAGAGCGGTCACGTCGGCGGGACGGTTCGCGATGATCGCCGCGAGGACCTCGCGCACGAAGGTGCGGAAAGTCTCGTTCTTGGCGACGAAGTCGGTCTCGGAGTTGACCTCGACCATGGCGGTCACGTTGCCCTCGGTCAGAATATCGACCAGACCGTCGGCGGCGATGCGGCTCGCCTTCTTTGCGGTCGCAGCCATTCCCTTTTCGCGAAGGACCTTGATCGCTTCCTCAAAATCGCCGTTGGCGGCGACCAGAGCGTTTTTGCAGTCCATCATACCGCAGCCGGTCTGCTTGCGCAGTTCGGCGACGTCTTTAGCGTTGATAGTAGCCATTTTACTCTCCTTTTCCCGATCACTCGGCGTCGGCGGTCTCTTCGGCAGGAGCTTCCTCCGCCTCGGTATCCACCGTCGCTTCGCCGCCCTTGCCCTCGATCACGGCGTCGGCAAGCGCGCCGGAGATCAGTTTCAGGGCGCGGATCGCGTCGTCGTTGCCCGGGATGATATAGTCGGCGTCGTCGGGGTCGCAGTTGGTATCGACGATCGCGATGACCGGGATACCGAGCTTCTTCGCCTCTTTGACGGCGTTCGCCTCTTTACGGGTGTCGGCGATGAACACGGCGTCGGGAAGACGGTCCATGTTCTTGATACCGCCGTAGATCTTTTCGAGATCCTCGATCTCCTTGACCTTCTTCGCCGCTTCTTTCTTGGGGAGCAGGTTGAAAGTGCCGTCCGCCTGCATCTTTTCGAGTTCGTTCAGACGACCGATCGAACGACGGATGGTCTTGAAGTTGGTGAGCATACCGCCCGGCCACCGGACGTTGACGTAGTACATGCCGCACTTGATCGCCTCTTCGCGGATCGAGTCGGCGGCCTGCTTCTTGGTCCCGACGAAGAGCAGCGTGCCGCCCGCCTCGGAGAGGTAACGGACGTAGGTGTACGCCTCCTCGAACTTCTTGACCGTCTTCTGCAGGTCGATGATGTGGATGCCGTTTCTCGTGGTGAAGATGTACTCCGCCATCTTCGGGTTCCACTTCTTGGTCGGGTGACCGAAGTGAACTCCTGCCTCCAGGAGCTGCTTGATGGAAATGCCGAACATTGTGTTTTCCTCCTAAAAAAATTGGTTTTCCGCCGCAAAAGGAACCGATCGCCAACCGCCCGGGAGAAACGGACGGCACCGGGAGATCTTCACCCTCTGCGTGAGAATTCGTGCCGCGAGGCACGTCGTCTATAATATCATATTATTCTTTTTTTCGCAAGGGCTTTTTCGGGTTTTTCTTTTCGTTCACGAAAAATTAACAATTACGGTGCTTTTTCTTCTGTTCGCGGGGCGGCGGAAGCGGCAGACAGCCGTCCGCGTCGACCAGAACGACGTCCTCGCCGATCTTTTTGATCCGGCACCAGGGGATCAGGGTCTGCTCCCGTTTGCCGAACCCGAGAAATCCGGCGTCCCCCGACACGACAAGACCCGTGATCCTGCCCTCGCAGGGGTCGAATTCGAGCGCGGTGACGCATCCGATGCGTTTGCCGTCCCCGACGTCGATCACGTCCTTTTCTTCCAGGCGTTCGGTATTCATCAACTCCACGGTCATTCCTCCGTTTGATCGGCGTCGGTCCCCTCCGTCCGGGGTGCGCGCCGTTCGGCGTAGAGCGGGGCGCGGAAGAGCAGCGGGCGGATCTCGTGCCACGTCGGGATAAACGACGACGCGGGCAGCGGGTTGGTCCCCGCTCCGCATTCGACGGTGAACGAGGGGATCCCGAGGCGTCCGACCGCCCAGTCGGTGAGCCCCCCGTACGCCGCCGCACCGGTCGGGACGGCGGCGCGGTAGCCGGTCATGGCGGCGAAGCGCGCGGCGACGGTCGTCTGACCCGGGAGCGAGCGACCGCCGGAGGTGAAGTAGATCTCGCGCCCCTGGGTGTGGAGCGAGAGGATCAGGGAGAGCGGGACCGAACGGATGAAACGGGTGAGCGCCGCGGTCTCGGGTTCGGACCCGGGGTATTCCCCGCTGTACCTGGAGGGGGAGCCGCCGAGGATGCCGAGGGAGGCTTCTACCCCTTTATAGGCGCGAAACCCCATGTCGTAGTTGTGGTTGAGGTCGACCCCCCTGGCGTTTGCCTGCCAGGTGGAGCAGTCCTCCCGACCTCCGTTCATCCGGGCGATCCGGTCGGACAGGAACCCCGCGGAGGCAAGACCGCGGAGCGACAGTTCGACCCCGTCGGGGTTGAGAGCGGGGACGATCCAGAGGGTGCGGACCGAGAGCAAAAACGTGAGGTCGACCCCCTCGACCGACTGCCCGGCGCGGTGGGCGGAGAGGAGTTCGGAAAGGAAGCGGAGCAGCAGCCCCGCGGTCATGCCCTCCGCGCCGTGGTGCGCGCCGACGTAGAGCAGATGCACGTCCCCCTCGCCGAGGCGGAGAAGCGGGATCTCGCGACCGAGCACCGAGCGGCCGAGCAGGGAGCGGGACAGGATCGGGTAGTCGCGCTCCAGTTCGGATATGACGGCGGCGCGCTCGGCAGCGTCGGGACAGGGCGGTATTTTCATGGCGGCGTTCCCCCCTCGTTGTTCTTCGTCCGAGTATATGCGAAAAAGAAGCGGGAGAGAACGGGGGGTACGTCCACTTTCTTAAAAGAAAGTGGAGCAAAGAACTTCAATAAAAGATTATTGAAGAGCAAAACGGCGTTCCCCTACGGACTAACGCCGTTTTGCGGTTCTGTAGCCGGAACTGCAAAAGACCTCCTTGCCGTCGGAAAAACAAAACGTTGACCGCGCCGTTTGGCGCGGTCAACCCATAACGATTGCCGAGGGGCGCGCCCCTCGGCAATCTCAAAGTTCTACACGTTGCGCCGCAGCGCAACTCATAATTCCGTTATGCTTTTCCGACCGAGCCGAACAGCTCCATCTTCTCCTTGACGGTCGCCTTGATCGCCTCGACGCCGGGAGCCAGGAGTTTGCGCGGATCGAAGCCCTTGCCCTCCAGGTCCTTGCCCGCCTCGATGTACTTGCGGACGGCGGCGGCAAAGGTGAGCTGGCACTCGGTGTTGACGTTGATCTTCGCAACGCCGAGCGAGATGGCGCGGCGGATCATATCGGCGGGGATACCCGTCCCGCCGTGGAGGACCAACGGCATCTTCCCGGTCTTCTCCTGCACGGCGGCAAGGGTCTCGAACGAAAGTCCCTTCCAGTTGGCGGGGTATTTGCCGTGGATGTTGCCGATCCCGGCGGCGAGCATCGTCACGCCGAGATCCGCGATCTTCTTGCACTCATCGGGGTCGGCGCACTCGCCCATCCCGATCACGCCGTCCTCTTCGCCGCCGATGGCGCCGACCTCCGCCTCAAGGGACATTCCCTTTTCGCGGCAGATGCGGACCAGTTCGGAGGTCTTTTCGACGTTCTCGTCGATCGGATAGTGCGAACCGTCGAACATAATGGAGGAAAAGCCGGCGTCGATGCACTTGAAGCATCCCTCGTAGGTCCCGTGGTCAAGATGGAGCGCGACCGGAACGGTGATATTGAGTTCCCGGATCATCGACTTGACCATCGCGGCAACCGTCGGGAAACCGCACATGTACTTGCCCGCTCCCTCGGAAACGCCGAGGATGACGGGAGACTTGAGTTCCTCCGCCGTCAGAAGGATCGCCTTCGTCCATTCGAGATTGTTGATGTTGAACTGACCGACGGCGTACTTGCCCGCCACCGCCTTTTCAAGCATTTCTTTTGCCGAAACCAGCATTTGTGTTTCCTCCCTGCGAAATGATGTTTTTATCACTTATTATTGTACAACACGGAAAACGAAAAAGCAAGGGTTTTTTCGCTTTTTCCGCTCGCTTTTCGACGGCTTTCGGGACCGGGTGGAAAAAGTGCAACTTTTCGCCGTTGCTCTTGACACGGACGAATGAAAAATATATAATATAAACAACATAATGGGTGATTATGTTCTTTTTTCCTATTTCGAGGGTCGACCCCGCGTCAGGAGGACTTTGGTTTGGATACGATCGCGACCATATCGGCGCTGTTTTCCCCGGTGATGAATTTCGCTCTTCAGCAGAGCGGGATCCCCGTGATCCGGGAGATCAGGATCAAGAATATGACCGGCAGGGCACTGACCGGTCTGACCGTGTCGGTCACGAGCGACCCCGCGATCTTCCGCTCCGCCACTTTCCCCGTGGAGGAGGTAAGCCCGCGCACCGATTACGAGATCCTTTCGCCCGAACTCCAGATGTACGCCTCCACCCTCATCACCCTGACCGCCTCGCAGGACACCGTGGTCCGCGTGTCGCTGCTCCTGGACGGGGAGACCGTCTCCGAGACCGAGCAGACCGTCCGGCTGCTTGCCTACGACGAATGGGCGGGCGCGAAACTCTTTCCCGAAACGACCGGCGCGTACGTGCAGCCGGGGCACCCCTACCTTGCCGACCTGATGAAAGACGCCCAATCGAACCTGAAGCGCGTCGCGCGCGAGAGTTCGTTCCCGGGCTATAAGAAAAAGGAGACCTCCTCGGTCTTAAAACAGCTGGAAGCCGTTTTCCTTGCCCTGCAGGACGAGAAGTTCCGGGTCAAGGAAACGACCGGCGGCTACGAGGAGCCGGGGCAGAAGATCCGGCTGCCCGAGACGCTGAAAGTGAAACGCGAATGCGCCACGCTCGACCTGGCGCTGCTGTTCGCCGCGTGCCTGGAAGCGGCGGACTTAAACCCCATCGTGGTCTTTGAAAAGCGCACCTGCTACGTCGGCGTGTGGCTGATCGACACGTTCTTCTCGGAGAGCATCCAGGACGACGCGACGCAGCTGACCAAACGGACGGCGGAGGGCATCGAGGAACTTGCTTTCGTGTCGCTCTCGGGCTTCTCGGAAAAGACCGAGTTCAAGACCGCGGTCGCGGCGGCGAACGCCCGGCTCGCGGACGAGGACCGCTTCTGGTTCGCTCTCGATATCCGGCGCGTGCGCGCGGGCGGGATCCTGCCCATGCCGCTCCGTCGGCTGGACGCCAAGGGCAACCCCCTCTTCGATTTCGTTCCCTCGACGGCGAAGCGGACGGGCGACGCCGCCGAAGATACCGCGGGCGCCAAGCGTCCGGCAAAGCGGGCGGGCGCGTCCGAGATGACCCGCGAACAGCTCTGGCAGAGAAAACTGCTGGATCTGTCGCTGCGAAACTCGCTGCTCAACTTCTCGTTCTACCGCACGTCGATCCAACTGCTCGTGGGGCAGAGCGAGGAACTCTTCGACCCCCTGACGCGCGACGACGCCGAATACGCCGTGCTCGGGCGCCCGAAAGAGCCCGAGATCCCCGTCGGGGACGGCAAGGGGCTGATCAACCTGCGCCACGCCGCCGATCCCATCAAGAATTTCCTGCGCTCGGAGTTCCGGCAGAAACGGGTCCATACGACAAACGACCCGGAGGAGCTGCCGACGACCCTGAACAACCTGTTCCGCACGGCGAAGACCGGGTTGGAGGAAAGCGGCGCCAACACGCTCTACCTCGCGTTCGGTTTTTTGCGCTGGTACGAGACCGACGCGTCGCAGAAACCGCACTACGCGCCCCTGGTCCTCTTGCCGGTCGAGCTGGTCCGCGCCTCGGTCCGCAAGGACTTTTTGCTCCGGGCGCGTGAAGACGAGCCGCGCTTCAACATCACCCTGCTCGAAATGCTCCGCAACAACTACGGCGTGACCATACCCGACGTCGATCCCCTGCCCCAGAACGAAAACGGCGACCGCAGTCTGCGCGACGTGTTCTCGGCGGTGCGGAACGCGGTGATGAAGATGTCGCGTTGGGACGTTTCGGAGGCGGTGATCCTCTCCAACTTCTCGTTCTCCAATTTCATCATGTACAACGATCTGCGCCGTCGGAGCGCGGATCTGAAAACCAACAAGGTCGTTTCCTCCCTGCTCTCGGGGCGGGTGAACTGGCGGGATACCAACGACTTCCTGCTCCCCGAACAGCTGGACGAAACGGTCGATCCCGTCGACGTGGCGGCGCCCCTTCCCGCCGACGCCTCGCAGCTCTCCGCCGTCATCGCGGCGGGCGAGGGCAAGAGCTTCGTTCTGCACGGCCCCCCGGGCACCGGGAAATCCCAGACCATCACGAATATGATCACCAACGCCCTGTATCACGGGAAGTCTGTCCTTTTCATCGCGGAAAAGATGGCGGCTCTCTCGGTGGTGCAGAAGCGTCTGGAAGCCATCGGCATCGCGCCGTTCTGTCTGGAACTGCACTCGAACAAGGCAAAGAAAGCCGACGTTTTGGGGCAGCTTGACCGCACCCTGCAATCGGCGAAGATCAAGACCCCGGAGGAGTTCACCGCCGAGGCGGAACGTCTGCGCCGGATGCGCGCGCAACTGAACGACACGGTCAGCGCCATCGGGCGGATCCGTACCTTCGGCTTTTCGCTCTACGACGCGATCGTCCGCTTCGAGCAGTATAAGGACGCGCCGGATCTGAAGATCTTTACGAGCGAGGCGGTGGCGGCGCTCACGAGCGAAGCACCGCGCAAGCACGAAGCGATCATCGGAAAACTGCGGGTCGCCTCCGACGCTGTGGGCGGCGTGCACAAGAACCCCTTTTCGATCTATCAGCGGCGCGACTACTCGCTCCAACTGAAACAGCGGTTCGCGGAGGCGCTGGATATCCTTGCCGAGAGCGGGACCGACCTGCAAAAGAACCTGGTCGCCCTCGCCCGGCTGATCCCGTTCCGCAACCTGCACACCTATCAGCAGATCAAGTCCATTTCGGAACTCTGCCGTATTCTGGCGGAGGTCAATCTGCTGCCCGCGGGGCTGACCACCAACAAGAACCTGCCGCTCAACCGCGAGCGCATCCTGGATATCTGCCGCGCGGGTCAGGCGCGCGACGATCTGCACGCCGCGCTGCTCTCGCGTTTCTCGGAGGGCATCCTGAACTTTGACGCGGCGACCAACCTCCAGCGCATCAAGCAGGCGCAGTCCAGAAGCCCGATCACCGGGTTCTTCCGCCGCCGCTCGATCTGCCGCCGGCTCGCCACGTTCGGAAAGACGGCGAAGCCCTGCCGCACCCGCGAAACGGTCAAGATCTTAAACGATATCTTAAAGTATCAGGAGTCCGCCCGCACGGTGCGCGAAAGCAACCTCTGCGAGGTGCTCTTCGGGGAGGTCTGGGATCGCGGACGGTGCGATTTCCGGATGCTGGAACGGGTGTTTTTGCAGGCGGTGGACATCATCCGGCTGTGCGGCGAGATCTGCACCAATCCCGAGAACCGCTCGCTTGTGCTGGTCAAGATCGGCGCCCTGACCGAAGAGGGGATGTTCGCCGACCGTACCGCGCTGTTCCGCGCGGTGTCGCAGTCGTTCAACCGGTTCATCGACGCGGAGGACGCCCTGGCGGATCTCTGCCAGAACGACGCCGCCCGCTGGCGCGCGCAGCCCGGCTGGATGATCAACCAAAAGAAACTTGCCGAGACCTGCCTTGCCAAGATCGACACGCTCCGCGACTGGAACGGGTATCTCGGCGTGCGCGAGGAGGCGGAGAAAGCCGGGCTCGGCGCGCTCTGCCAGGCGCTGGAGCGCGGGAATATCGAAAGCGATCAACTGATCCCGGCGTACCGCCGCAACCTCGCCTACTCCTGCGCCGCCTACGTCATCGACAACGAAGAAGCGCTCTCGGAGTTCAACGGAGCGCTGGTCGAGGAGAAGATCCGGCAGTTCGCCCGGATCACCGCCAACTTTGAGAACCTGACCAAACAGGAACTTGCCGCGATGCTCTCCTCGAAGATCCCGAACGCGATGGACGACGCCTCGGCGTCCTCGGAGATCTCGATCCTGCAGCGCGCGATCCGTTCGGGCGGGCGCGGGACCGCGATCCGCAAATTGTTCGACAGCATCCCCAACCTGCTTCGCTGCCTGTGTCCGTGTATGCTGATGTCCCCGATCTCGGTGGCGCAGTATATCGACCCCGCGTTCCCGAAATTCGACCTCGTGATCTTCGACGAGGCGTCCCAGATGCCGACCTGCGAGGCGGTGGGCGCCATCGCGCGCGGCAACGACCTGATCGTCGTCGGCGACCCCAAACAGCTCCCGCCGACCAGTTTCTTTATGACCGTGCGCAACGACGAGGACAATATCGAACGGGAAGACCTGGAAAGCATCCTCGACGACTGTCTGGCGCTCGGGATGCCCGAGGAGCACCTCCGGTGGCACTACCGGTCGCGGCACGAGAGCTTGATCGCGTTCAGCAACCGGCAGTACTACGAAAACAAACTCTACACCTTCCCCTCTCCGAACGACCGGGTCAGCCGGGTCAGCCACGTCAAGGTGGACGGCTTCTACGACAGGGGAAAGACCAAACAGAACCGCGCGGAGGCGCAGGCGGTGGTCGCGGAGATCGTCCGCCGGCTGAAAAAACCCGAACTCGCCAAGCAGAGCATCGGCGTCGTGACCTTCTCGTCGGTACAGCAGCTCCTGATCGAAGACCTGCTGGAAGCCGAGTTCCGAAAGAACTCCAAACTGGAGGAAGCGGCGCTCGGGATGTACGAGCCCATCTTCATCAAGAACCTGGAAAACGTGCAGGGGGACGAACGCGACGTCATCATGTTCTCGATCTGCTACGGTCCCGACAAGAACGGGCAGGTCGCGATGAACTTCGGTCCCCTGAACCGCGAGGGCGGCTGGCGGCGGCTGAACGTGGCGACCTCCCGCGCGCGGCGCGAGATGATCGTCTTCTCCACCCTGCTCCCCGAACAGATCGACCTGAACCGGACGACGGCGGAGGGCGTGATCGGTCTTCGCTCTTTCCTCTCGTTTGCGATGTCGGGCAAGAGCACCCTGCCGACCCGTCCCGGCGACAGGGCGAACAGCGATGGCATCGCCGAAAACGTGGCGGCGGCGCTCCGGCAGCTCGGATACGAGGTCGATACGCACGTCGGATGCTCGGAATACAAGATCGATATCGCCATCCGCGACCCGCTCCGGGAGGGAGAATACCTGCTCGGTATCCTCTGCGACGGGGAGAACGCGGGGCAGGAAACGGCGCACGACCGTCTGATCCTGCAGGATCAGATCCTCGCCTCACTCGGGTGGAAGATCCACCGGCTGTGGCTGCTTGACTGGTGGGACGCACCGGCAAAGGAACTGGAAAAGATCCGCAACCTCGCCGAAGAGGCGAAACTGCGCCCGATCCTCTACGATACCCCGACCCCCTCCGCGCCCGCGCCCGCCGTGTTCGAAACGGTGGCGAGAGCCGAAAAGAAGCGGGAGAGCGACGTGTTCCCGGTCTATCCCATCACGCAGTTCGAGGATATGGACGAAACGATGGCGGGCGCCGATCTCTTCTGCGACGTCATCAACAAGACCCGGATCGTCATGCAGATGGATAAGATCCTGCACGTCGAGGGTCCGATCAGCCGGACGCTTTTGGTCAAGCGGCTGCTGACCGCGTGGGGCATCCCGCGCACCAGCCCGAAGATCGAACGCTCGATCGACGAGAAGCTCCGCTTCATCGACCACAAGACCACCCAGACGGCAAGCAATCATTTCTACTGGCTGTCCGACCCCGAGACCACGCCGCTCTCGCCGCGTATCCCCGACCCCGCGGATCCCGAGAACACGCGCCGTGATTTCAACAACATCCCGACCGAGGAGATCGCCGCCGCCGTGCGGTCGGTCGTCACCAAGCAGTACAGTCTGACGACCGAGGACCTCTACAAAGAGGTGTCGCGTATCTTCGGGTACTCCCGGATGGCGCAGTCGAACGTCCCGTTTTTGGCGGAGGGCGTCACCTACGCCACCTCGCACGGCTGGGTCGCCGAACTGAACGGACGCATCTTCATCAAGTTGAAGTGATCCGAAGGAAAAAAACAAGTCCCGCGCGGCGTTTGCCGCGCGGGACGGTTTTATTACGGAAGATCAGAGGTCGACGACGGTGACGGGGGTCCCCTCCTCGATCCGGGTAAGGAACCAGTCGCAGAGCAGTTCGGCGTCGCGGGAGAAATCGGCGCGGCGGGAAAGCGTGGCGGCGGTCAAGAGGCGTTCGGCGCGGTCGGTGGGGGCGAACTCGTAGACCGAAAGATCCGAGAGCAGTTCGCTGAACGTCGAAAACTGCCCGGCGGGCAGATCCATCAGCGGGGCAAGGAGTTCGGCGACGGCGTTGCAGTCGTCGGTCGAAAGATGCCAGACCCCGCCGTTCTGATAGCGGTCGGAGAGCACGTGCGCGATCAGCACACGGAACGGATAGAACCCGTCGCGGGTGAAGTAGAGCGAGTTTTCCCGCTCAAACCTGCCGTCGAATTCCCCGCACTGCAGCTCGATCAGGTCGGGACGGTCGCCCCGCTCCTCCGCCGTCATCGGGAAAAGCGGCCCCTCCGGGACCTCGTGCTCGTCGTCGTTGACCCGGAACGGCGAGGGCGCGCCGATGCCGTGATCCTCGATATCGTCGAGGAAGTCCTCGATCAAGAAGAAAAACGTTTCGTCCTCTGCGATCTCGTCGTAGGGGATCAGTTCCATCCGATGGAAGAGCAGCGCCTCGACCCCCTTGACGAGAGGGACGCCGACGCTCATCTGCACCGCCCGCCCCTCCTCGGGCTTGTTGGTCATAATATAGCCGTCGGAGACGAAATCGACCCTGAGTTCCGCCTCGTAGGCGGTGGAGAACTTGGGCTCTCCCTCCTCGGGGGGACGGTCGGCGTGGGGACGGTAGACCGAGACCGAAAGCGAACAGCCGAGGTCCTCGGCGTCCTCCATACAGTCGAGGAACCGCTCGTCGGCAAACAAAAACGAAACGACGTTCTCCTCGTGCGCGCGGAGTTCCCCGTTCGACATTTTTCCGTAGGATCGGATCATTTTCGGTCTCCTTTTCTTTTCTCGGTTCCCTTTCAGTATACCACGCAAAGTGAAAAAAAGCAACCGGACGGAGATAACTCCGTCCGGTTTTTTTCAGGTTTCGCTGGTCTGTTTCTCGCCGCCCTCGAATTGCAGGCAGTAGAGTTTCCAGTAGTAGCCGTGCTGGGAGAGCAGCGCCTGGTGAGTGCCGCGCTCGATGATCTCGCCCTTTTGCAGAACGATGATCTGGTCGGCGTGCTGGATGGTCGAGAGCCGATGCGCCACGACCAGCATCGTGCCGATGGACCGCATCTTTTCAAGCGACCTCTGGATCAGGACCTCGGTCTCGGTGTCGATGTTCGCCGTCGCCTCGTCGAGGATCAGGATCTGCGGCCGGTGCAGGACCGTGCGCGCGAACGAGAGCAGCTGCCGCTGTCCCTGCGAGAAGTTCTCGCCGCGCTCGATGACCTGCGCCTCGTACTTGTCGGGCAGTTTCTCGATGAAGGTATCGGCGCCGACGTAGCGGCACGCCTCGACGATCTTCTCGTCGGGGATGGTTTCGTCGTGAAGCGAGATATTGGTTTTGACCGTTCCGCTGAACAGGAACACGTCCTGAAGCATCTGTCCGACGGCGCGGCGCAGCGACTTGATCTTGATCTTGGAGATATCCTGTCCGTCGATCTCGATCACCCCGCGCTGGATCTCGTAGTTGCGGACGATCAGCTGCAGGATGGTGGTCTTGCCCGCCCCGGTCGCGCCGACGAACGCACAGGTCTCGCCGGGTTCGATGACGAACGAAACGTCGCGGAGGATCCAGTCCTCGCCGACGTAGGCGAACCAGACGTGCTTGAACTCGATCTTGCCCTTGACGTCGGAAAGGTCCTTTGCGTCGGGCAGGTCGCGCACGTCGGGCTGCACGTCGAGCAGGTTGAAGAGCCGCTCGGACGCCGAGGTCGCCTTATGGATATTGTTGAGCTGGTCGGCGAGCTGCTGGACCGGGTTGAAGAACTTGCCGAGGTAGAGGTAGAACGCGACCACGCCGCCGGGAGAGAGCCCGTACCTGACCCCGAAATAGAAGATCAGGGCGATGGTCGCCACGTAGACGAAGGTGACGAAAGGACGGTAGATACCGAACCCGATGATGATGCGGAAGGTCGAGCGGCGGAGTTTGCCGTTCTTTTCGTCGAACTCCTCGGCTTTCTTTTCCTCGCGGTTGAAGATCTGCGTGATCCGCATCCCCGAGAGGTTCTCGTTCAAAAACGCGTTGAGATCCGAGAGGCGTTTGCGCTCGTCGCGGAACGCGCGGCTCTCGTAGGTGGAGAGCAGGAGCGAGGAGAGGAAGACCGCCGCGATCGGGATCAGCATCACCAGCGCGAGCTGCCAGCTGACGGCGAACATAATGGCGTAGACGCCGACGATGGTGATGAGGTTGCGGATCACCGACACGATGACGTTGGTGAACAGGTCGCACATCGACTGGGTGTACGACGCGACGCGCGTCACGAGCGAGCCGACCGGCATCTCGGAGAACTGGTTCTGGCTCATCCCCTCGATGTGGGCGAACACGTCGTTGCGGACGGTGTAGATGATGCGCTGCCCCGCCTTTTGCAGGACCATGCTCTCGACGTAGATGAACAGGTTGTTCAGTACGCCGATGACGAAGGTCCCGACCGCGAGCATAACGACCAGTCGCAGGTCGATCACGTCGCTTGTCAGGTTGTCGGTGATGCGCGAGAAGAGAAGCGGGATCACGACGTCGAGCGCGACGTTCAACAGGATCAGGAAGCCCGCGAAGATAAACGATCCGATCTCGGGCCGCACGTAGGCGAGCATCCGGCGGATCAGGATCCGGGCGGGTATCTTTTTATCGCCTTTCAGTCGCTCTTTCTCGTCTTCTTCATCCATGATCTCAGGCATTCCGATCCCCCCCTTCCACTTCTTTTTCCAGTTCCTGCAGATAGACCATCTTCTGATAGGTCGGGGAGGTCTTCAGGAGGTTTTCGGGCGTGTCGAACGCCTCGAGTTTCCCGTCTGCCAAAACGATGATACGCGAAAGATGCGCGACCGTGGAGACGCGCGAGGCGACGACGATGGTCGTCTGTCCCGCCCGCTTTTCACGGATATTCGCAAGTATTTTTTCCTCGGTCTTCAGGTCGACGGCGGAGACCGAGTCGTCAAGGATCATGATCGGCGCGTTCTTGAGGTAGGCGCGGGCAAGCGACACGCGCTGTTTCTGTCCGCCCGAAAGCGTCACGCCGCGCTCTCCGGTGACGGTCTCGTAGCCGTCCTTGAACTCCTCGACGTTCGACGCGACGTCGGCGAACTCCGCCGCCTCTTTCACCGTTTCGATATCGGGATCGTCGCGCGAGAAACCGATGTTGTTCTTCACGCTGTCCGAGAACAGAAAGCTGTCCTGCGGGACCAGGGCGACGGCGCGCCGGACCGACGCGACGTTGCACTCCATAATGTCGTGCCCGTCGATGAAGACGGTGCCCGCCGGCACGTTGTAGAGCCGGGTCAGCAGCGTGACCAGCGTGGTCTTGCCCCGCCCGATGCGCCCGACCACCCCGACGCTCTCGCCGGGTTCGATTTTGAGCGAGATATCTTCAAGCGCGTTGACGTCGGTGCCGGGATAGGCGAAAGTGAGGTGGCGGAATTCGATGCTGCCCGCGACGTTGTCGAGAACGTGGGCGTTCTCGGGATCCTTCACGTCCTCGTCGGCGTCCAGGTACGCCGAGACCCGCTTCATCGACGCTTTCGCGCGGCTGAACATCGTGACCAGCGACCCCAGCGCGATCATCGGCCAGATCAGGGTGTCGAAATAGCCGAAGAACGTGACGAGTTTACCGGGGGTGAGCACGATCGCGTGCCCGAAGATCGAGACCGGGGTCCCCGCGACCGACGAGTAGACGAACCAGCCGCCAAAGCCGAGGATCATCGCCGCGATCAGGGCGATGATGAGTTCGATCACCACGTCGAAGAAGACCGACACGCGCACGAAACTGACGTTGCTGTCGGCGTTCTTTTTCGCCACTTTGGCAAAGGCGTGGATCTCGCTGGTCTCCTTGACGAACGCCTTGATGACCCGGATGCCGGTAAAGTTCTCCTGCGCGAAATCGTAGAGTTTGTCGTAGTTGCCCTGCCGTTCCTCCCATTTCAGCGCCATATACTTCTCGACAAGGCCGCCCCAGAGGATGATCAGGACCATCGGGATCATCGCGAGGATGGCGAGCGCCCAGTCGAGTTTGAACATCCGGAGGATGACCAGTACCCCGAGGAAGAACGCGTCGACCATCTGCACGGTGCCAAATCCGGTGAACTCCTCGATGGTCTCGAGGTCGGTCGTGAACCAGGACATGATCGAGCCGACCTTGGTCGAATGGTAGTAGGTCGGGGAGAGCCGCTCGCTCTTCAGGAACATCTCGCGGCGAAGCCCCGCCTGGATGCGGAGGGACGCGTTGAAGAGCGTGAAGCGCCAGAGCATCCGCCCGGCGAACATAATCCCCGCGACGATCAGCAGTTTGAGCGAGATCGAAACGACCGACGAAACGGTCGCGGAGCCGTCCGAGAGCGTGTCGACCAGTTCCCCGAGGAACTCGGGCTCAAACAGTTGGACGTAGTCGACGGCGACAAGCGAAAAGATCCCGATAAGGAAGAAAAACCAGTATCGGGCGTAGTATTTGTTTAGGTACTTTGAGAATAACATAGCGGGTTTTACCTGTCAAGGGGTCGGGCGCGCGCCGCGTCGGTCGCGCGCGAATGCGGATATAAGTCCTCCTATTATAACAGAAGATGGCGAGTTCGTCAACTCTTTTTTCCAAAATTCGCTTTTTCGGCGATTTTGGCGTCGGCTTTACATAAAAACGCGGCGCCCCGCCGAAACTACCCGCGAAGAGAAAGGAGGGAGAACGATGGAGCAGAACGAACGCCCGGAAAAGAGAAAAAAACCGATCGAGGAGTTCCCCGGCGCGACGCCGGAAACGGCGATCCCGCACGTGCCCGAGATCCCCGATCCCCCGGTCCCGAACCGCGCCTGGACCGAAATGAAACGGGGGCGGGATATCGACGAATTGACGCAGGCGGAAAGAAACGATCTGTATATCGGGCACGACCCTTTGATATGAAAAGCAAAAAAGCGCGCCGAACTTATTCGGTGCGCTTGCTTTTTTTGCCGCCGGGTGCTATAATGGGGAAAAAGACACAAAACGAGGTACGTAAGCGCTATGCTGATCATGTCCAACAATATCTGGAAGTGCGACGACAACCTGAAGTCCTGGAAAGAGAGGGGCGGCGACTGCTCCGCCGAGGTGCGCTCGGTCGGGTTGATCCGCGTGTACCGCGACCTGCTCCCCGACGTTCTCGGATTGCAGGAGAGTTCGGTCAAGATGGCGACCCTTCTGATGGCGGGTCTTGCCGGTTGCCCCGACGGAAACGGCGGGGTCGCCAAGTACGAGCTGATCACCGGCGGGGACACCCCGATCATCTACCGCCAGGACAAACTGAAACTGATCGAGAGCGGGTTCTTCCGCTACGACGAGGAGATCCCGGGTCTTCCCTGCAAGTACAACAACGGCGAAACCAAGTCGTATTGCTGGGGGGTTTTTGAGGATCGGGGGACAAAATCCCGGGTCGCTATCCTCTCGACCCACCTCTGGTGGCAGTCCAGCGACGCCGTGCCGGGGTCGCGCGAGGCGCGCGAATACCAGTTCCGGCAGGCGGACGCCGCCCTCACGGCGGTGATGGAAAAATACGGATGCCCCGGGGTACTGATGGGCGATTTCAACGCCGCGTCCGACACGCTCTGCATCGCGGCGTCGAAGCAGCTCGGATGGAGCGACGTCCACGATATCGCGGTGGGCGACCGTGACGAAACGCGGGGGCATCACTGGTGCGACCGCACCTGGTTCGGGCGGCGCGACGACGGCGGCACGTTCGACCGGGCGATCGACCACATCCTGGTCAAAGGGGAGAAACCCGGGGCGGTCAAGTATTTCCGCCGGATGACCGAAGAGTGGTACGACCCGATCTCGGATCACTATCCGCTCTACTGCGAACTGGAACTGTAAATAATCCACCTCATCCGGCGGTACACGCCACCTTATCCTGTCGCCGTCGAAGCCCGTTTGCGCGTCGCTCGCCGGCTC
>CAMJCC010000005.1 GCA_946404035.1 uncultured Clostridia bacterium
ACGTTCACGATGCCGTTGGCGTCGATGTCGAACGTGACCTCGATCTGCGGCACGCCGCGCGGCGCGGGAGCGATGCCGTCGAGGTTGAAGCGCCCGAGCGTCGTGTTGCCCGCCGCCATCTCGCGCTCGCCCTGCAGGACGTGGATCTCGACCGAGGTCTGGTTATCGGCCGCGGTGGAGTAGATCTGGCTCTTCTTGACCGGGATGGTCGTGTTGCGGTCGATGATGCGGTTGAACACGCCGCCGAGGGTCTCGATGCCGAGCGACAGCGGGGTCACGTCGAGCAGCAGGACGTCCTTGACGTCGCCGCCGAGAACGCCGCCCTGGATCGCCGCGCCGATCGCGACGCACTCGTCCGGGTTGATGCCCTTGAACGGATCCTTGCCGGTGAACTTCTTGACCTCTTCCTGCACGGCGGGGATACGGGTCGAACCGCCGACGAGCAGGACTTTCGAGATGTCCGAAACGCTGATCCCGGCGTCCTTGATGACCTGTTTGGTCGGACCCATGGTCGCCTCGACCAGGTCGCGGGTCAGTTCGTCGAACTTCGCGCGGGTGAGCGTCGCTTCAAAGTGCTTCGGTCCGGTGGCGTCCGCCGTGATGAACGGCAGCGAAATGGTGCTCTGCATCATGCCGGACAGCTCGATCTTCGCCTTTTCCGCCGCCTCTTTCAGCCGCTGGAGCGCCATCTTGTCCTTGCGCAGGTCGATGCCGCCGTTGTCGCGGGCGAAGGTCTCCGCCATCCAGTTGATGATCTTCTCGTCGAAGTCGTCGCCGCCCAGCCGGTTGTTGCCGGCGGTGGCCAGCACCTCGAACACGCCGTCCGAGATCTCGAGCAGCGAAACGTCGAACGTACCGCCGCCGAGGTCGAAGATCAGGATCTTCTGCTCGCCCTCTTTGTCAAGACCGTAGGCGAGCGCCGCCGCGGTCGGCTCGTTGATGATACGCAGCACGTCCAGCCCTGCGATCTTGCCGGCGTCCTTGGTCGCCTGGCGCTGTGCGTCGGAGAAGTACGCCGGGACCGTGATGACCGCCTGCTTGACCTCGCAGCCGAGGAACGCCTCGGCGTCGGCTTTCATCTTCTGCAGGATCATCGCCGAGATCTCCTGCGGCGAGTATTTCTTGCCGTCGATCTCGACCTTTTCGTCCGTGCCCATTTTCCGTTTGATCGACATCACCGTCCGGTCGGGGTTGGTGATCGCCTGCCGCTTTGCGACCTGGCCCACCATACGCTCGCCGGTCTTCGAGAACGCGACCACCGACGGGGTGGTGCGGTTGCCTTCGGGATTGGGGATGACGGTGGGCTCGCCGCCCTCGTACACCGCCACGCAGGAATTCGTCGTTCCAAGGTCGATACCAATGATCTTTGCCATAGTTAGTTACCTCCGTTATATCGTTCGATAGTTGATATTTGTATCCGTTTTCAGTTTGCGACCTTGACCATCGCGTACCGGATGATCTTGTCGCCGCGTTTGTACCCGGGCTGGAAGACCTCGACGATCTCGCCCTCGCCCCGGGTCTCGTCCTCCTCGTGCATGATCGCGTTGTGGAGGTTGGGGTCGAATTTGTCGCCGACGGCGCCGAACGCCGTCACGCCGAGTTTTCCTAAACATTCGTTCAGGGCGTTCATCGTGAGCCGCAAGCCCTCCGCCACCTTTTCGCCGTCGGTATATTTCCCGGCGCGTTCCAGGTTGTCGGCGATGGGCAGGATCTGTCCCACGACGTCGGACACGGCGTCGGTGTAGATCCCCTCGCGCTCCTTTTGCGACCGTCTTCGGAAGTTGTCGTACTCGGCAAGCATCCTTAGATACTTTTCTTTCTCCGCGGCGAGCGCCTTTTCCTGTTCCGCCGTTCTCTCGCGCAGGGCGGCAAGTTCGCGCTTCTCCTCTTTTTGCCTGTGCTTGTGGTCGCCGTCGGGGGCTTTCTCTTCCTTTTTATCGGGCGCGTCCGGCGCGGGCGCCGCTTGTTCGTCGGTCGCCGGGGGTGCCTTGATCTCGGTCTCTTCGACCGGGGTTTTGTTCTCTTCCATTCGTGATCCTTCCTTTCGCGGTCTAACTGCCGTCCTCGATCTCGCCCTCGTCGGTCAGCAGGTGGTCGATCCCGGTCGCCAGTTCGTCGATCGTGGAGATGACCTTTGCATAGTCCATCCGGCGCGGTCCGATGATCCCGATGGCTCCGACGACCCGCCCGTCGCGGCGCACCGTCTTGAAGACCAGGGTGGAGTTCGACATCACCTTGACGTTGTTCTCGCTTCCGATATAGACGTTCACGTCGCGGCTGTCGCGGCCGGTGCTGATGACGTCGAGCAGCGGCTCCTTGGTCTCGAGCATATCCATCACCGAGCGAAGCTCGCCGACGTCCGAATACTCGGGATACTGGAGCAGGCGGTTGACGCCCTCGACCTGCAGGTCCCCGCCGACGTCCTCGGTCAGCGTGTCGTAGATCGCGGAAACGATCGGATGGACCACAGCCGAAACGCTGCCCATCCGGCGCTCGAGTTCGCGGATCCGGGGAAGCGTGATCTCCTCGACCGACGCGCCCGCGATCTGCTCGTTCAGCGCCGCGATCAGCCGCTCGGTGTCCTCTTCTCCAAAGGAGAACGAGAGCCGGATGTTCCTCGTCTTGACCCGTCCGTCGTCCAGCAGCATCACGAGCACGAAGTTCCGGGGGTCGCGGAAGACGCCCTCGAACTTTTCGACGCGTCGTCCGACCGAACGCGGCTTCACCGAGAAGCCGGTGTAGTTGGTGATCCGCGACGCCAGCCGCGACGCCTCGGCAAGGATGCCGTCCATCTCGCTGACCTTTTGCCTGAGGGTCCGGTTGATCTGCTCGATCTCGTCGGTCGTCATCCGGTAGTGCCGGAGCAGGGCGTTCACGTAGTAGCGGTAGCCGAGTTCCGAGGGGACGCGGCCCGCCGACGTGTGCGGCTGTTCAAGTAGCCCCAGCGCCTCGAGTTCCGCCATCTCGTTCCGGATGGTCGCGGAGGAACAGTTCAGCCCGGCGTCCTGCGCCAGATACTTCGATCCGACCGGCTCGCCGTACGCGATATGCGCGTCGATGATCGCTTTCAGGATCTTCTTTTTTCGTTCCGAAAGCGGGAACTCTTCGTCCCGCCCTACCAGATCGGTCATGGTCTCCTCCTCTCCCCGTCGTACCGGGTTTTTGCCCGGCGGCTTAGCACTCAAAGCGGCGGAGTGCTAATTTCATGATATAAGATACCACCGGAACCGGGTTTTGTCAAGGGTTCGGGGGCGGATTTTTGTGAACAATTTGTTAATTCCGCGCCCCGACTGCTAAAAAGAGGGCGCGAAAGGTCGAAAAAGGGCAAAGCGGGCGGACGGGCGGCGGGGATCGCGCGAGGACCGCTCGGCGGGGCGACCGCCGGAAGAAGAAAAACCGTTCTCTTTTTTCGTCTTTTTTACGCTTGACTTTACGGATTATATATAGTATAATATTCACTGGGGTTTTTCATTCGCCCGACGTGTAACGGGCGGACGAAGCGCCCCTTTGCCCGGAAAAACCGGGCGCATCTCAAATCCACCGGTATCCCCGACCGCCCGCGGAAATAGAGCAAAGACCGAACGTCCCGGAGCGAAGGATGCCGAACCGAAGCGGCGCGTCCCCCGTTAGATCCAAGCGGGCGGCGTACTGCCGCACCCCCGCGCAAAATACGAATAAGAAAGGAAAAGAAATGCCCGATTTTGTTTGGTACATCATCGTGGCGGTCGCCGCGCTCGCCGTCGGCGGTCTTGCCACCTACCTGTTCCTGAAAAAGAGCGGTGAAGCGAAGCTCGCCTCCGCCGAAGCCGAAGCGAAGCAGATCCTTGAAACCGCGATCCGCAC
The DNA here is from genome assembly GCA_946404035.1 of uncultured Clostridia bacterium. Taxonomy (GTDB): domain Bacteria; phylum Bacillota; class Clostridia; order Oscillospirales; family CAG-272; genus UBA1740. The sequence goes on from CAMJCC010000005.1 coordinate 3,844, forward strand.
CGCCGAAACGCGGAAGAAGGAAGCGCTGCTCGAAGCCAAGGAAGAGAGCATCCGGCTGAAGAACGACGCCGACAACGAGATCAAGGAACGCAGACGCGAGATCTCGCGTCAGGAACACCGGCTCGCCCAGAAAGAGGAAAATCTGGACGGCAAACTGGAAAGAATGGAGAAGCGGGAGGTCGCTCTCCAGCAGAAATACAAGGAGGCGGAAGACAAGATCGCGGAGATCACCGCGCTGAAAGAGACCGAGACCGTCAAACTGGAGAAGATCTCCGGCATGACGAGCGACGAAGCCAAGCGCGAACTGCTCGACAAGCTCTCGGGCGAACTCCAGCACGAAACCGCCCTGAAGATCTCCGAATACGAGGCGCAATTCCGCGAGGAAGCCGACGCGAAGGCAAAGGATATCCTCTCGCTCGCGATCCAGCGTTGCGCCGCCGACCACGTCAGCGAGGTCGCGATCTCGGTCGTGTCGCTCCCGAACGAGGACATGAAAGGACGGATCATCGGCCGCGAGGGTCGGAACATCCGCACCATCGAGACCCTGACCGGCGTGGAACTCATCATCGACGACACCCCCGAGGTCATCACGATCTCCGGGTTCGATCCCGTCCGGCGCGAGATTGCACGGCTCGCGCTCGAGAAACTCATCACCGACGGGCGGATCCACCCCGCGCGTATTGAAGAAATGGTGGAAAAAGCCCAGCGCGACGTCGAGCAGTCGATCAAGCAGGCGGGCGAAAAGGCCGTCTTTGAGACCGGCGTCCACGGGCTGAACCCCGAGCTGGTCAAACTGCTCGGCCGGCTGAAATACCGCACCAGTTACGGACAGAACGTCCTGCGCCACTCGATCGAAGTCTCGCTGCTCTCGGGCATCATGGCGGACGAACTCGGCGTGGACGCGACGCTTGCGAAGCGCGCGGGTCTGCTCCACGATATCGGTAAGGCGCTGACCGCCGAGATCGAGGGCTCGCACGTTCAGCTCGGCGTGGACGTGGCAAAGAAATACCACGAGAGCAAGGACGTCATCCACGCGATCGAGGCGCACCACGGCGACGTCGAGGCGAAAACCATCGTCGCCCTGCTCGTCCAGGCGGCGGACGCCATCTCGGCGGCCCGTCCCGGCGCGCGGCGCGAGAACGTCGAGAACTATATCAAGCGTCTGCAGAAACTCGAGGAGATCTCCTCCGAGTTCAACGGGGTCGAAAAGTCCTTTGCCATCCAGGCGGGACGCGAGGTCCGCGTGATCGTCAAGCCCGAGATGGTCGGCGACGACGAGATGAAACTGCTGGCGCACGACATCGCCAAGAAGATCGAGGGCGAACTCGAATATCCCGGACAGATCAAGGTGAACGTGATCAGAGAAAGTCGCTATACCGACTACGCAAAGTAAAAACGCGCTCCGGGCTTCCCCGGAATTACGGACCGGGCGGGGATCCCCCCTCCCGGTCTGTTCTTTGGAGGTAAGTTATGCTCCGCATTCTGGCACTCGGCGACGTGATCTCGCCGGCGACGGTCGCATTCCTTTCCCGGCGGCTCTGGAGTTTCCGCCGCGAGATGGAGGTGGACTTCACCGTCGTGAACGGGGAGAACGCCGGTTTCCTTTCGGGGATCGGGTCAAAGGACGCCGCGACGCTGCTTTCGGGCGGCGCCGACTGCATCACCGGGGGCAACCATACGATGGCGGCAAAATCCATCTATCCGACACTTGACGCGTCGGATCGCGTGCTTCGTCCGATCAATCTGGCGGACGGGGTCCCCGGCGCGGGGTACACCATCCTGCCCGTGCGCGACCGCCGCATCCTGGTCTTTTCGGCGCTCGGCTGCCTGTTTATGGAGGCGGGAACGCCCGACCCCGTGCCCTATATCGAGCGCGTGCTTGCCCGCGAGGCGGGACGGTACGACGTGTCGGTCCTTGACCTGCACGCCGAGGCGACGGGCGAAAAGATCGCCGCCGCGCACCGGCTGGACGGCAGGGTCTCCGCGATCTTCGGGACGCACACGCACGTGCCGACCGCCGACGAAACCATCCTGCCGCACGGCACGGGATTTATCTCCGACGTCGGTTTCTGCGGGCGCACCGGCGGGATCCTCGGCGTGAAGACCGAGGTGATGACCGAACGCCAGCGGACCCGGCTCCGCTACTCCTACGCCGAGGCGGAGGGTCCCTTCCGCGCGCAGGGCGCGGTGTTCGACCTGGACGAGGCGAGCGGAAAAACGCTGGCGGTCAGCCGGGTCGAGTTCGGCGAATAAAAGGAGCGGGATCGCGTATGCTGTATCGTAAAAACAACGAAAAAACGCTCTCGGACGAGCTGTTCAAGAACCCGAGCAGCGAATACCGCGGCGCGCCCTTTTGGGCGTGGAACTGCCATCTTGAAAAGGACGAGTTGCTCCGGCAGCTCGACGTGATGCGCGAGATGGGCTTCGGCGGCGCGCACATGCACGTCCGCACGGGGCTGGATACGCCGTACCTTTCCGACGAGTTCTTCGATCTGATATCTGCTTGCGTCGATAAGTCGGCGCAGGAGGGGCTGCTCGCGTGGCTCTACGACGAGGACCGCTGGCCCTCCGGCGCGGCGGGCGGGATCGTGACCCGGGACGAGCGGTACCGGCAACGCACACTCCTGTTTACCAAAACCCCCTACCGCGACGGCGAGAGCGGCGGGGGTCTTTCGTCGTCCTCTGCCGCGGCGACCCGGACCGGGAACGGCAAACTGCTTGCCCGCTACGCGATCCGGCTGAACGACCGGGGCGAACTTGCCGCCTATCGGCGGCTGTCCGACGGCGAGGGCGCCGACGCGGGCGAAGAGATCCGCTACGCGTACCTGGAAACGCCGCGCGAAAACCCCTGGTTCAACAATCAGACCTACCTGAACACCCTCGACCCGAAAGCCGTCGCCCGCTTTATCGAGGTGACCCACGAAAGTTACCGCAAGAAGCTGTCGGGGTCGTTCGGGAAGACCGTCCCCGCGATCTTCACCGACGAGCCGCAGTTCACGCGGAAGACCGCGCTCCCCTTTGCGGGCAGCGACCGTGACGTGACGCTCCCCTTTACGGACGATCTGGAAGAGACCTTTGTCGCCGCCTACGGCGTATCGCTGCTCGACCATCTGCCCGAATTGATCTGGGAGGAACCCGACGGGGCGGTCTCGCGGATCCGCTACCTCTACCACGACCACGTGGCGGAACGCTTCGCCGCGGCTTTTGCCGATCAGATCGGAGCTTGGTGCGAGAAGAACGGGCTGATGCTGACCGGGCACATGATGGAGGAACCCACCCTCCGCAGCCAGACCGCCGCGCTCGGCGAGGCGATGCGCTCCTACCGCTCGTTCCAGCTGCCCGGCATCGATATGCTCTGCGCCCGGTATGAGTTCACGACGGCAAAACAGGCGCAGTCCGCCGTCCACCAGTACGGCAGGGAGGGCATGATCAGCGAGTTGTGCGGCGTGACCGGCTGGGATTTTGATTTCCGCGGCCACAAACTGCACGGCGACTGGCAGGCGGCGCTGGGCGTCACCGTCCGGGTCCCGCACCTGGCGTGGGTGTCGATGAAGGGCGAAGCCAAGCGCGACTACCCCGCGTCGATCAACTATCAGTCGCCGTGGTTCAAGGAATACAAGTGCGTCGAAGACCACTTCGCGCGGGTCGCCTCCGCCCTGACGCGCGGCAAACCCGTCGTGCGGGTCGGCGTGATCCACCCGGTCGAGAGTTACTGGCTCCATTGGGGCCCCGCCGAGCAGACCGCCGCGATCCGCGAAAAACTCGAAAAACGCTTCTCGTCGCTCACCGAATGGCTGCTGTTCGGCGCGGTCGATTTCGACTTCATCTCCGAAGCCCTGCTGCCCTCGCTGTGCAAGAGCGCCGCGGCGCCGTTTCCCGTCGGGGAGATGCGCTACGACGTCCTGATCGTACCGGGATGCGAAACCCTCCGCTCGACCACGCTCGAACGGCTGGAACGCTTTGTTGACGCGGGCGGCCGCCTGCTCTTCCTCGGGGAGGCGCCGCGCTACGAGGACGCGATCCCGTCGGAGCGCGGAAAACGACTGTGGGCGCGCTCGGAGAAGATCGCGTACGAAAAGAACGATCTGCTCTCGGCGCTGTCAAGCGTGCGCGAGATCGAACTCCGCGACGGGTCGGGCGCGATGACCGACCGTCTGATCTCCCAGATCCGGCAGGACGGGGACGACCGCTGGCTGTTCCTGGCGCAGGGGCGCAACCCGTACAACAAGGACGTCTGCTCGCGCGTCGACGTGACGATCTCGATCAAGGGCGATTACCGCCCGCTCCTCTACGATACGCTGACGGGCGAGATCTCGCCGCTCCCCTGTAAAAAAGAAAACGGTCGGACGGTCTTTTGCCGCCGCTTCTACGACTACGACAGTCTGCTGGTCCGTCTGACCCCGCCGTCCGCGCAGGAAGAGACGCTTGCCGCGCCGACGCCCGCAGCCGTTTCTTCGGTAAAAGAGATCGCGCTTCCCTCTCGGGTCGGGTTCTCGCTTGGCGAGCCCAACGCGCTGGCGCTGGACTGCGCCGAGTACTCGCTTGACCGGGGAGAGTACAGACCGAAAACCGAGATCCTCAGGATCGACACGCTGCTCCGCCGGGAACTCGGCTGGCTCAAGGGCGACCGCTGGGACGCGCTGGGTTCGACCGCGCAGCCCTGGGTCCTGCCACCCGAGATCCCCTCGCATATCGTCACGCTCCGCTACACGGTCAACTCGGACGCGGATCTTCCCAAAGCGTATCTGGCGCTGGAGGACGCGGAGGTCGCGACCATCGAGTGGAACGGCGCCCCGATCGACCGGAAACCGGAGGGGTTTTACGTGGATCGCGCCATCAAATGCGTCCCGCTTCCCGGTGTGAAGCGCGGCGAGAACCGGCTGACCGTGACGCTCCCCTACGCGAAACGCGTCTCGCTTGAGCGGGTCTATCTGCTCGGGGACTTCGGCGTGAAAGTCGACGGAGAGGAAACAAAGATCACGGCGCTGCCCGACGCCGTCGGGTTCGACGATATCACGCGGATCGGCTTCCCGTTCTATTCGGGCGTATTCCGTTACGAGATCCCGTTCAAGTCGGACGGAGGAGACCTCGCGCTGACCGTCCCGCACTACCGCGGGGCGCTGGTCACGGTCGTCCTTGACAAAAAGACCGTCGGACGCGTGATCTACCCGCCCTATCAGCTGTCGCTCGGGCGTGTTCCCGCCGGGGAACACGTGCTGTCTCTGTCGCTCTACGTATCGCGGCAGAACGGGTTCGGTCCATTCCACAACGCCGACGAGAAGCACGTCTGGGAGGGACCCGACGCGTGGCGGACCGGCGGGGACAAGTGGACCCCGTCGTATCGTCTCACTTGCGAGGGGATACTGACCAAGCCGACGCTGTGCGAGGGCAAGTGACGAACAGGATCGGTTTTCGGTTGCGCTGCGGCACAACGTTATAGAGCTCCTTCGGAGCAGTTATGAGATCGCCGAGGGGCACGCCCCTCGGCGATCGTTATGAGTTGACCGCGCCGACGTCGGCGCGGTCAACGTTTTGTTTTACAAAAGGCAAGAATTGATACCGGAGAACCGGCTGTTGAAGTTCTTTGCGGCACTTTCCTTGCCGCGCCCGTCCGTAATTGCGGGCGCGTCACCAAGAAAGCAGGCGTACACCGTCTCGGGGGTGGTGTTGAAAAAGTCTTATATTACGGGCGTTTTCAGTCCACCTTCAGTTTGCGGATACGCCGTTTTGCTCTGCCGACGTCGCGGAGCATCCGGCGGGTATCGCGGAAAAAGCGGATGGTGGACGGGCGGTTGTTGACGATCTTGACGGGGAGTTCCCCGAAGCGGCAGCCGCACTTTTGCCCGATCCTGATCGCCTCGTAATCAAAGGCGAAGCGGTCGACCTCGCACAGCGAAAAGATCTTCTTCGCGGCGTTTCGGCGGAACCCTTTGAGCCCGGTCTGGGAGTCCGACAAAGAAAGCCCGCCGTAAACGCGCAACAGCGCAAGATAGGTTTTGGAAACGATCTTTCGGGGGAAGTTATATCCCGCGTACCCCTCCGGGTGTTTGACGCGGGAGCCGACCACTGCGTCGTACTCGGGGTGCGCGTCAAAGAGCGCGACCATCTCTCCGATCACGTCCGTCCCGTAGGCAAGATCCCCGTCGGTAAACAGGATCAGGTCCCCCTTTCCCGCGAGCATCCCCTGCCGGACGGCGTACCCCTTTCCTCGGTTGGGCTGATAGGAGATGAAACGGATCTTGCCGCGGCAGATCTCGGCGAGGATCTCGCCGGTCTTATCGGTCGAACCGTCGTTTATAAAGATCACTTCGTAATCCCCGCCGAAGGTCGCGTCCATATAAGACCGGACGGCAAGTTCGGTCTCTCTCAGGATCTTTTCTTCGTTGTAGAGCGGGATACAAAGCGTCACTTTCATCGTCCGTTCCTCCGCTTGACATTATAGCATTTCTTTTCCTGTTTTGCAAGCCGCAAAAAACTCTCATTTTTTATTTTAATTTTTTTATCCGCAGTGTTGAAAAATATTTATCTTTATGTTATAATGAAATATAAACATTTTCGATATAGTATAAATTATAGTACGCGCGAAAACGAAGGCAGGTTTGCCAAAGGGAAAGGAAAGCCCGATGAATACGCTGAAAGATATTGAATTATCGGTTCTGGATCAGCTGAAACAGAAGTTCACGCCCACCATCTACGAACTCTGGTTCCAGAGCCTGCAGCTGGTCTCCCTCGACGGGGATACCGCGGTCTTTTCGACCGACAGCAACTTCAAACAGGAACTGATCACCAAACGTCACGCGTCGTCGATCAAAGCCGCGCTGCGGGAGGTGGTCGGGTTCGACGTGCAGATCGTCATCGCGTCGCGCGAGGGCAGCGAGGGTTTCCACATCCCCGACATCACCGAAAAACCCGAACCGGAAAAAAAGACGGTCTCCCCTCTCCCTGAGGAACCCGAAAACAAACCGATCGACCCCGAAGCGGCGATCGAGAGTTCGTCTATCGTCGACGAATACACCTTTGACAACTTCATTGAGGGAGAGTCCAACCGGTTCGCGCTTGCCGCCTGCCGCGCCGTCGCACAGTATTCCAGTTCTCCCGACAAGACCGAGATGGACGTGTCCACCTACAACCCGCTCTTCATCTACGGCCCCAGCGGCGTCGGTAAAACGCATCTGCTTTTCGCCGTGACGAACGAGATCAAAAAGAACAATCCGAGCTGCAAGATCGTTTACAAAAAGAGCGAGGAGTTCACCAACGAACTGATCGCCAGTCTGCAGAACGGGACGCAGGACCGTTTCCGCCAGCATTATCGGAACGCCGACGTTCTTTTGATCGACGACGTGCAGTTCCTTGCCGGTAAGGAGTCGACGCAGGAAGAGTTCTTCCATACGTTTTCCACCCTTTACGAAAACGGAAAGCAGATCATTCTGACCTCCGACCGTCCTCCGAAAGATATCAAAACGCTGGAGGACCGTCTGCTCACCCGGTTCATCTGGGGTCTGCTTGCCGATATCCAGCCGCCGAGTTTCGAGCTTCGCACCGCGATCATCAATAAGAAAGCCGAAAACCTGAAGATCTCCATTTCGGGCGAGGTCGTCGAATATCTGGCGACCAAACTGCAGAACAACATCCGCCAGATCGAGGGGTCTATCAAGAGAATAGCAGCCATCAGTCTTTTGACCGGTTCCCCCATCACCATCGAGCTTTGCCGCCGGGCGATATCGGATATTTTGTCCGGCAACGAACCGGTGGACGTCACGGTCGACCGCATCATTACCCTGGTATCCAAGCGGTTGAATATACCGGTCGCGGATATCCGTGCCAAACGCAGGACCGCCGGTATCGTCAACGCCCGGCATATCTGCATTTACATGATCCGTCAACTGTCCGACGTTTCGTTCAGTACCCTCGGCGAGATCTTTGACTGCGACCATACGACCATCATGTCGGCTTTCCGCAAAGTCGAGGCTGCCATCGCGTCCGACCCGGAGTTTTCCGCTCTGGTACTCGGGATGATGGACGAGATCAAGAACTGACTTTTCCACGTTCGTCTGTTGATAACCCCGCTTTTTCCCCGTTGATTTCCCGTGGATAAAACGGTGGATAAGTTTCCCTTTTCTTCCCTCTTTTTCACCCCCTGATCTCTCCACTTCTCTCCCCTTTGCATCCACCTCTTTTCACACCGTTGCCGTGGAGAAAAACCGTCGTTTTTTTCCCGCGCCGCCGCTCTCTTTTCACTTCTCCACAGTTTCAACGCCCCCTACTACTACTTCTACTAAAATTCCTTATTTCTTTCTTTTTCTTGTTTTCCGATCGCAATACAGATAAATCAAAACCAACGACCGGCTAAAGTCCGGTGGAAAGGAACGACCATGAAGGTTATTTTCTCAAAACCCGCGCTGCTGGAAGGACTTGTCCCGACGATGAGCACCGTATCCAGCAAAAACACCATTACTCCGATCGAGGGCATTCTGATCGAAACCATCGGAGAGACCTCCGTTCGCCTTTCCTCCTACGATATGAACAAAGGCATGCGGACGACGGTCGAGGCAATCTCTATTATTGAGGAAGGAAGCTGCATCATCAACGCTCAGCGGCTGTTACAGATCGTAAAACTGCTGGGCGAAGACGAGATCACGCTGGAGATCGGTGACGATCATAAGGCGTCCATTTCCGCCGGCGCATCCTCTTTCTCACTGCAGTCGCTGCCCGGCTCCGATTTTCCGAACCTGCCCGAACTGTCGGGAGATACCGGTTTCTCGGTCCCGGCGTCGGTACTCAAGAGAATGATCGGCAAAGTTCTGCACTCGATCGCCGAACAGGACAGCCGTCAGATGCTCTGCGGCGCGTTCTTCACCGTTGAGGGGAAGAAGATGGATATCGTGTCCTGCGACGGTTACACGCTGTCCAAATGTCACGTGGAGAGCGAGATCCAGGATATCGGACGTATCTCGTCCACGCATTTCAGTTTCATCATCCCGGGACACGCCCTGAACGAAATGATCCGCATCCTGCCCGATAAGGAAGAGGAGACCAAGATCTATCTGTCGAGAAAACACGCGATCATGGAACTGAAAGACATGATCTTCTTTACCCGTATGATCGACAGCGAGTATATGGATTATCAGCGTATCCTGCCCAAAGCACAGGATATCTTCGTCAAGATCGACCGCGCCCGTCTGATGGAAGGGCTGGAAAGAGCCAACCTGGTCGCCGAGGAAAAGATCCAGGGAAACGGCAAATCCTACGTTAAGATAGAGATCAAGGGCAATACGTTCAGTCTGTCCTCCAACTCGGTCAACGGCTACGTTTACGACGAGATGGAGTGCGAGCACGAGGGTGAGGATATCGCCATCGGCTTCAACTGCCGGTTTTTGATCAACAGTATTCGCGCCTCGGAGGGCAAACGGATCTATATGACCCTGAAATCTCCCACGCAGTCCATCACCATCGAACCGGTCGAGGAGGAATGGGAGGAAAAGGACGGGTTCCGTTACTTCTATATGATCCTGCCGGTCCGGATGAACGAGCAGCCGACGGCGGAAGAAGAATAATTCTTTTCAAAACGGGGACGGCAAGATGAACCTGTTGACCCTGACGGCGGAGAACTACCGGAACATACCGTCCGCCCGACTGTCGTTTTCGCCCGGCGTCAATCTGCTGTACGGCGAGAACGCGCAGGGAAAGACCAACGCGCTGGAATGTATCTACCTCTTTGCCCGCGGCAAGAGTTATCGGGGCGCAGGCGACGAAAATCTCGTTCGATTCGGGGAAAAGGGCTTTCGGATCGGGATCTCGTTTTCCTCCGAAACGGGCGAACAAACGCTGGAATACCGCTACTTTGACGGGTCGAGAAAGCGTTTGAAAAACGGCGCTCCCGTTCGTCTTTCCGAGATGATCGGGCATTTTCGGGCGGTTTTATTCTGCCCCGAGCATCTGTCGCTCGTCAAGGGCGCGCCGCAGGAAAGGCGGGCGTTCCTTAATATCGCGCTTTCCCAGTGCCGCCCCGTCTATCTCAAACTATGCGACGATTACAATAAGATACTCGAGAACCGGAACTGCCTTTTGAAAGAGATCCAAAAAGGGTTCCGCTACGACCGGGAAGAACTGTACAGTTGGACCGAGCGGCTTACCGACACGGCGGCGGAGATCGCCGCGTACCGGATCCGGTATCTTAAAAAACTGGCGCCCCACGCCGCAGACCTGCTCTCCGATCTTTCGGGGGAAAAGGAAAAGTTGGCGCTCTCCTACGAGAGCGAGGCGGAGGGCGAGACCGAAGAGGAGATCAAGACCTCCTACAAGCGGCTGTTTTCCGAGAAGATCGACCGCGAGATCGCGGCGGGCTGCACGCTGTTCGGCGCGCACCGCGACGATATGGAGATCAGGATCAATGATATTTCCGCCCGCTCCTTTGCGTCCCAGGGACAGCAGAGGTCGGTCGTGCTCGCCCTGAAACTGGCGGAGGGCGAGGTCTGCCGGGACGAGACCGGGGAATATCCCGTCTTTCTCTTCGACGACGTGATGAGCGAACTGGACGCGACCCGGCGCGGCTACGTGCTGCGCGAAACGGGAGGTCGCCAGGTCATTCTGACCGCGTGCGAGTTCGGCGGTTTCGATCCGGGGTCGGTCCACGCGATCGGCGTTTCGGGCGGCACCTTTACGGAAAGGACCGGGAACGGAGGCAAAACGCTATGATGGTCCTGCATATCGGGAACGGCGTGACCGTCCGGGTCCGGGATCTGGTCGCGTTCTTCGATTTTGACGTGATGACGGTCGCGTCGATCTCGCGTCGGTTTTTATCCGACGCCGAGAAAAAGAAGATGATCTCCGACTGTGCAGGAGGCGAACTTCCGCGCAGCGTCCTGCTGGTTTCAAACGGCAAAGAGAAAAAGCCCCGCATCCTGTTTTCCCTGCTCTCGACGGCGGCGCTCCGCGCCCGGCTCGCCAGCGGCGAAAACGACTGACAAAAGTTCAACGACGGTTTTACTATATCGAAAGGAAAAAGACGACCATGGCAGAAGAATGGAAGGACCTTGAAGCGACGGCCGAGGACGCCGATCTCGAACCGAAAGAGTACGAGGATAGCAATATCCGGGTGCTGGAAGGATTGGAAGCGGTCCGAAAGCGCCCCGGTATGTATATCGGTACGACCTCTGCCGGAGGACTTCACCATCTCGTGTACGAGATCGTGGACAACGCGATCGACGAGGTGCAGTCGGGCGTGTGCGACACCGTGCGCGTCACGCTGAACCCCGACGGTTCGGTCACGGTCAAGGACAACGGGCGCGGTATCCCCGGCGGTATCAACCCGCAGACCGGGCTCCCGACGCTCGAGGTCGTCTATACCAAACTGCACGCGGGCGGTAAATTCGGCGACGGCGGCTACAAGGTCGCCGGCGGTCTGCACGGCGTGGGCGCGTCGGTAGCCAACGCCCTGTCCGAGTGGATGGAGGTCGTGTCCTGCCACAACGGGCAGAAGTTTTCCGAGCGGTTCACGCGCGGCGAGGTCGCCCGGCCGTTTGCCTGCGAGGGTGAGACCGACGACCACGGCGTCTGCGTCACGTTCAAGCCCGACGGCGAGATCTTCGAGGTGCTGGAATTCGATTACGACACGCTGCTCAACCGCATGCGGGAGCAGGCGTTTCTGAACGCCGGGGTGCGCATCATCCTGGAGGACACCCGCCCCGATATGGAGCGGAGCGACGACCTGCACTACGAGGGAGGGATCGCAAGCTACGTCGATTACCTGAACACCTTGAAACATTGCGAGCGCATCCACCCCGACATCATCTATATGTCGACCGGCAAATCGCTCCCGTCCGCCGAGGTCGCGATCCAGTACAACGACAGTTATAACGAAACGGTCATCAGTTTCGCCAACAGTATGACCACCATCGAGGGCGGTACGCACGAGACCGGCTTCCGCTCCGCCCTGACGCGGGTGCTGAACGACTACGCCCGCCGGATCGGCGCGCTGAAAGACGCCGATAAGAACCTCTCGGGCGAGGACGTCCGCGAGGGCATCACCGCCGTCATCTCAATCAAGATGGAGGACGCGCAATTCGAGTCGCAGACCAAGTCCAAACTCGGGAACTCCGAGATCCGGACGCTGGTCGAGAATATGATGAACGTCAAACTCGCCGAGTACCTCGAAGAGAACCCGGCGTCGGGCAAACTCATCATCGAAAAGGCGCTGGCGGCGTCCCGCGCACGCGAAGCCGCAAGAAAAGCGCGCGAAATGACGCGGCGCAAATCGGTGCTCGAGGGCTCTACCCTGCCCGGTAAACTCGCCGACTGCCAGGAACGGCGCGCGGATCTGACCGAGCTGTACCTGGTCGAGGGGGATTCCGCGGGAGGGTCGGCAAAGGACGGACGCGACAGCCGCTTCCAGGCGATCCTGCCGCTGCGCGGTAAAGTCCTGAACGTTGAGAAAGCCCGGCTGGATAAGGTCTACGCCAACCAGTCCCTGATCCCGATCATTCAGGCGCTCGGGTGCGGGATCGGCGAGGACTTTGATATTACGAAACTGCGTTACGGCAAGATCATTATCATGGCGGATGCCGACGTCGACGGTTCGCATATCCGCATCCTGCTCCTGACCTTCTTCTTCCGGCACATGAAACAGCTGATCGAGGACGGGCACGTTTACCTCGCCCAACCTCCGCTCTACAAGGTGCATCGCGGGAAGATCGTCAAGTACGCCTTCAACGACGCGGAGCGCGACCGGATCATCGCGGAACTCGGACCGCAGTCCGAAGCCGAGCGCTACAAAGGTCTTGGTGAAATGGACCCCGACCAGCTCTGGGAGACCACGATGGATCCGACCTACCGCACGCTGCTGAAAGTCGAGATCAACGACGCGATCGCCTGCGACGAGGCGTTCTCCGCCCTGATGGGCGATCAGGTCGAACCGCGCCGGGAATTCATTGAGAAGAACGCGAAGTTCGCCGTCAATCTGGATATCTGACCGAAGACTGTATAGAGAAGGAAGAAAAGATGGATAAGAAATCGTCCTACACGCCGGAAGACATCACGTTCCCGCAGCAGAAGATCCTCGGTCGGCACATGGAAAAGGAGCTCAAAACGGCGTTCATCGAGTATTCGATGAGCGTCATCACGAGCCGCGCCCTGCCCGACGTCCGCGACGGGATGAAACCCGGTCAGCGCCGCATCCTCTACGCGATGTACGAGGATCACCTGACCTACGACAAACCGTTCCGCAAATCGGCGACCACGGTCGGTAACGTGCTGGGTCGCTACCATCCGCACGGCGACGCCGCGGTCTATCAGACGATGGTCCGTATGGCGCAGTCCTTCTCGCTCCGCTACCCCCTGATCGAGGGGCACGGCAACTTCGGTAACGTCGACGGCGACCCCGCCGCCGCCTACCGGTACACCGAGGCGCGGATGTCGAAACTCGCCGATCAGATGATGGCGGATATCGAAAAGAACGTCGTCAACTTCCTGCCGAACTTCGACAACTCCCGCAAGGAGCCGGAGGTGCTTCCCTCCCGCTTCCCGAACCTGCTCGTCAACGGGTCGGTCGGTATCGCCGTCGGTATGGCGACCAACATTCCGCCCCACAACCTCGGCGAGGTGATCGACGGGATCGTTTTCCGGATGGACAACCCGGAATGCACGGTCCCCGAACTGATGGAATACATCAAGGGGCCCGACTTCCCGACCGCCGGCATCGTTTACGGTTCGCGCGGGATGCTCGACGCCTACTCGACCGGACGCGGCAAGGTCATCGTGCGGGCGCGCGCGAAGATCGAGGACGACCAGCACCGGATCATCGTGACCGAGATCCCCTACGCCGTCAACAAGAGCCAACTCATCGAAACCATCGCCAACCTGATCAACGAGAAGAAGATCGAGGGGATCACGGGGCTTCGCGACGAGTCGGGACGCGACGGGATGCGCATCGTCATCGAGTACCGCCGCGACGCCAACGGCGAGGTCATTCTGAACCAGCTCTATAAGTACAGCCAGCTCCAGGACACCTTTGCCGTCAATATGCTGATGCTGGTGAACGGCGAACCCAAGATCCTGTCGCTGCCCGAGATCCTCGACCAGTACATCCTGTACCAGGAGGGGATCATCGTCCGCCGGACGCAGTTCGACCTCGACCGCGCCCTGAAAGAAATGCACATCTACGAGGGCTACAAGATCGCGATCGACCACATCGACGAGATCATCAAGATCATCAAGGGAAGCTCCTCGATCCCCGACGCGAAAGCCAACCTGATGGAGCGCTACGGTCTCTCCGATCCGCAGGCGCAGGCGATCGTCGAAATGACCCTCGGTAAACTGTCCGGGCTGGAACGGCAGAAGGTGGAGGACCGGCTCCTCAAACTCGAGGAAACGGTCGCGGATCTGCAGGCGATCTTAGCCGACGACGGGCGGGTGCGCGAGATCGTCAAGAGCGAACTGCGCTCGATGAAAGACAAGTTCGGCGACGACCGCCGGACAGAGCTGATCGAGGCGACCGACGATATCGACATCGAGGACCTGATCCCGCGGCACACCTGCGTGCTCACCGTCACGACCGGCGGCTACATCAAGCGGCAGCCCGCCGACACCTACTCGTCGCAGCACCGCGGCGGCAAGGGCATCATCGGCATGGGCCACAAGGAAGAGGACGACGTGGTCGACGTCATCGTCGCGAACAGCCACGCGCTCCTGATGTTCTTTACCAACAAGGGCAGGGTCTACACCAAGAAGACCTACCGCATCCCCGAGGCGGGACGCACCGCGAAAGGGACGAATATGGTGAACATCCTCGACCTGACCGAGGGCGAGAGCGTCACCGCGATCATCTCGATCGACGCGTTCACCGAGGGCGAGTACCTGACGATGGTCACCAAGAAAGGCGTCATCAAGAAGACCCCGACCAAGGACTTCGAGTATCAGCGGCGCTCGGGCAAGATCGCCATCTCGCTTGACGAGGGCGACGATCTGCTCTTCGTCCGCAAGACAAAGGGCGACGACGACCTGATCCTGGCGACCCGCGGCGGCGCGGCGACCCGGTTCAGCGAGACCACCGTCCGCCCGATGGGACGCGGCGCGCGCGGCGTGCGCGGCATCCGGCTGAACGGCGAGGACTACGTGATCGGCGTGGCGCTGGTCGAGGAAGGTAAACAATTGCTTACAATTACCGACCGCGGCTTCGGCAAACGGACCGAGTTCGACGACTTCCGCGTTCTGAAGAACCGCGGCGGTCAGGGCGTCACGGCGCACAACCTGAACGAAAAGACCGGCAACCTCGCGGCGATCGCGGCGGTGTCCGAGAGCGACGACATTATGATGATCACCAACGACGGGACCATCATCCGGATCCCGGTCGCGGGCATCCCCGTCTACTCGCGCTCCGCGGGCGGCGTCATCGTGATGCGCCTGTCCGAGGGGGCGGCGATCGTCAACCTGTCGCGCATCGAGCCGCAGGAGGAACTGGACGAGGAGATCACCGCCGACGAGACCGCCGAACACCCCGAACTCTCCGAGGACGGCGAACCCGCGTCCGAAGCGGGAGCCGCGACCGAACCGGCGGAAGACGCCGCGGACGGCGGCGAAGCCGAAACCGAAGAGAATGAAGAGATCTGACGCGGTCCCTCGGGCGTTTGCCCGGGGGATCCTCCGCGCGCTTCCCGCGTTCGTTTTGACCGTGGCGCTCCTCTTCGCGCTTCTTTCCTGTGGGAAAGAGAAGATCGAACCCGCCGACGAGGGCGAGGCGATCGCGGCGGCGGAGCGGCTGATCGGCGAGGCGGGACCGTGGATCCGGCTGTTCTACACCGCGGGCGGCATGCCCCTGGTCGAAAACGGGCGGACCCAGGGCGTTTACCGCGAGGTGGACGGCGACGAGATGGAAAAACTCGGGTTCCGTCGGCTCTCGGATATCAGGGACTACGAGAAGCGGATCTTCACCGCCGAAATGTGCGAAGCGCAGGACGCCGTGCTGTTTTCGGGCGGGGGTTGGAACGCTGCGCTGATCGAGTACACCGCCCCGGACGAAACGGGCAAGCCCGCTTTCGTCTGTTTCCTTGCCGACCCGAACGAACTGCCGTATCTACCAAACGACGAAGCCGTCTTCGACTTTTCGGCGGCGACCGTGACGAGTAACCGCGGCGACCGCGTCAAGATAGAGGTCCCGGTCACGGGGACCGGCGCGTCGGCGGGAAAAACGGCGACCAAAACGCTGGACCTGCGCCTCTCTGACGGCGCGTGGTATCTCGACAACTATCCCAACGTCGTCTTCCCGAAAGCGGGAAACTGACGAAAACGGATCGGGAAAGGAGGACGCGATGACCTTTCGTGAAAAGCTGATCGCTCTGCGACGGCGGGATCACCTGACCCAGACCGCCCTGGCGAGGGCCGTCGGCGTGACCCGGCAGTCGGTCTATATGTGGGAAAAGGGGACGTCGTACCCCGAGGCGGAAACGCTGCTGGCTCTCCGTCGCCTGTTCGGGGTGTCGATCGACGCCCTGCTCGACGACGGGCTCCCCCTGCCCGATGGCAAAAACAAGGCGGCGTCGCCCACCCCCGCGCCGGCAAAGCCGGCGGCAAGACCCGCGGAGCAAAAGGCGCCGGCGGAGCGTTCTGTGCCGCAAATCGCGAAAACCCCCGCCGAAAAGAGCGAAAAAGCGGAGGACCCGGCGTCCCCGGTCGCGCCCGCGTCGGATGAGGCGTCCGCGCCCGAGCGGGAGCACAGCGCGCCCCTGCGGGCAAAGATCGCGCCGACGCGCGTGAAGAGCGGCAATATCCTCGATCTCTTCGGGTCGTTTTTGAAAAGAAAGAAATAAGACGGTCCCGCTCGCCCCTGCATAAAAGAGGGAGCGGCGGGAAAAACTGGATCGGCAAGGTCATCCCCGGTACACGCGGTACATAAACTGTTGGGGGTGCGTATGGTCAAAGGTTGTCAGAGGCGGGTGCTTCACCTGAAAAATCCCGAAAGCGGGCTGTTTGAGGAGGCGTTCTTCTTTTTGAAGTCGCCCTCGCCCGCAGGCGACGGCGGAGCGCGGGAGATGGTCGCGGAGGCGAACCGCATCCTGCTGGGCTGTCGGGCGTCGGACGCTTTGCGAAAGCCCCGGGGTCGCCTTTCGGCGTTTCTTTTGGGGGTGCTTTCCGGGGCGGCGGTCGCCGTCGCGGCGCTCTTTTTGATCGGGCTGATCGTTTGAAAGAAAGGACACTATGGCAAAAAAGAAACAGGAACAAAACCGCGAGGGACGGGAGAACCAGACGCGCGCACAGCAGCCGGGAAAGACCGACGCGCGCGCGCACGACGCCGACAGATCGGCGCGCCCCCACGGTAAGAACGCTCCCGGGCAGAACGCCGGGAGAAACAAGCGGCGGGGACCGGCTGAAAAAAGCGCCCCCGCCAAGAATGAGAGAAAGTCCCGGACCGAGCGGCCCGGGGCGCGTCCCGTTGCCGGGAAAAACAAGAGCGCGCCCGCGCCGAGGCGCGAGAGGAGAGCGCGGAGCGAGGCGCCCTACGTTTCGGGTCGCCGCGTCGGGCTCGAAAAGGTCGCGCCGGGCAACGGAACGCTTCGGATCATCCCGCTCGGCGGGCTGGGCGAGATCGGCAAGAACATGACCGCCGTCGAGTACGGCGAGGATATCGTCGTCATCGACTGCGGGCTGGCGTTCCCCGACGAGGATATGCCGGGCGTCGACCTGGTCATCCCCGACGTTTCGTACCTCGTGAAAAACCAGGAACGGGTGCGCGGCATTTTGCTCACCCACGGGCACGAGGACCACATCGGCGCGATCCCCTACGTTCTGCAGCAGCTCCGCGTCCCGGTCTACGGGACCCGGCTGACCGTCGGGATCGTCAAGAACAAGCTGGAGGAGTTCTCTCTTCCCTACGAGCCCGAGCTTCGCACCGTCGAGGCGGGGGACGTCGTCCGGCTCGGCTCGATGCAGGCGGAATTCATCCACGTCAACCACTCGATCGCCGACGCGTGCTGTATCGCTCTGCACACCCCGGCGGGGATCGTGTTCCACACCGGCGACTTCAAACTCGACGTTTCCCCGATCGACGGGAAGATGATCGACCTGGTCCGGATCGGACAACTCGGCGCGGAGGGCGTTCTGCTCCTGCTCTGCGAGTCCACCAACGCCGAGCGGCCGGGATTTACCCCGTCCGAGAGGACGGTCGGGCTCTCGCTTGACCGGATCTTTATGGAGAACCGCGACAAGCGGCTGATCATCGCGACCTTCTCGTCCAACGTCCACCGCGTCCAGCAGATCATCAACGCCTCCGCCAAGTACGGGCGGCGGGTCGCCGTCGCCGGGCGCAGTATGGTCAACGTGATCGGCGCCGCCGTCGACCTCGGGTACATGACGGTCCCGGACGGCGTTCTGATCGACCCCGCCGACGTCAAGCGCTTCAAACCCGAGCAGGTGACGGTGGTCACGACCGGGTCGCAGGGCGAGCCCATGTCGGCGCTCTACCGCATGGCGTTCTCGGAGCACAACCAGATCAAGCTGACCCCGTCGGACCTCGTGATCCTGTCGGCGTCGGCGATCCCCGGCAACGAGAAACTGGTCGGCAAGATCATCAACGCTCTGGTGCGCGCGGGCATCCACGTCGTCAACGACGCGGTGGCGGACGTCCACGTGTCGGGGCACGCCTGCCGCGAGGAACTGAAAATGATGATCGGGTTGGTGAAACCCAAATACTTCATGCCCGTGCACGGCGAGGAACGGCACCTCTACGCCAACAAGGGGCTTGCCGAGTTCATGGGCATCCCGTCGCAGAACGTCTTTGTGGCGACCGAACTCGGACAGGTGCTCGAAATCGACCGCCGCGGCGCGCGCTTCGGGGCGGCGGTCCCGGCGGGCAAGGTGCTGGTCGACGGCGCGGGCGTCGGGGACGTTGGTTCGGTGGTCCTCCGGGACCGGAAACTGCTGGCTCAGGACGGTCTGATCGTCGTGGTCGCCACGGTAGACCCGCAGGGCGGCGAGATCGTTTCGGGCCCCGAGATCGTTTCGCGCGGCTTCGTGTACGTCCGGGACAACGAGGAAATGCTCGACCAGGCGAGAAAGATCGCCTACGACGCGATCAACCGCGCGCTGGACGCGGGCGGCTGCGACTGGGCGGCGATGAAGAACGCGGTCAAGGAAAAGCTGTCCAAGTTCCTCTACGAAGCGACCGGACGCAGCCCCATGATCATGCCCGTGGTCCTCTCTCTCTGATAAGCGGCGCCCCTGAAACGCGGGCGCGCCGCGATCGCACGGTCTTGCGCCGCGCGCCCCTGCACGGGCGCGCGGTTTTCGTTTTGTTTCTTCAAAAAGGTCAATCGAGCGCAAAGACAAGGGCAATTCCGTATGTTGCGCGGGCAAGCGAAGAGATGATATAATGAAACTACGGAACGCGCGCCGACGGGAGGAGGAAAACGGAGATGAAAAAGATCGCGGCGTTTTTGCTTTTGTTTGCGATCGCTCTGCAACTGGTTTCCTGCGGCCCGTCGCGCGACGGGCACGTCGTCACGTTCGTCGTGAACGGGAACAAGACCAAGGTGACCGTCAAGGACGGCGAGACGCCGGTCTATCCCGGAGATATGAGCTGGGAGACCGCCGAGCACTACTACAAGATCACCGGGTGGGACAAGGAGATCGTCCCCGCGACCGAAAACGCCGTCTATACGGCGACGGTCGGGGAATACGGGCTGACCGCCTACGACATCCGCTTCAATATGCCGAACGGGCTGGTCCGGGTCGAAACGCACGAGGGCGAGACCCCGACGCCGCCCGCCGGATACGAAAAAGACCTGTCGCGGGCGGAGGTGGTCGGGACCTTTTCGCGTTGGGAGCCCGAACTCGTCGCGCCGACGGCGGAGAATATGCAGGGAAAGCAACTCGCGGTCTACACCCCGGTCTACGTTTACTCGACGAGATATTACGTCGTGACCTTCGTCGTCGGGGGGGTCGAGCACACGGTCGTCGTTCCCTACGGGACGGTCCCCGAGGGGCCGACCGACCTCGCCGCGGCGCAAGCCGATAATTACGCCGTCCGGTTTTCCGGATGGGACAAGGAGATCGTTGCCGTGTCAAAGGATACGACCTATACCGCCGTCTACGGCTCCGCCGCCGTGATCCTCCCCGCAAAGGGCGGGGCGAAGGGCGTTATGACCATGACCTACGACGACGGGCAGCTCGATACCGCGAAGTGGGTCAACCGGGAGAACAAAAAGTACGGGCTTACCGGGTCGTGTATGCTGATCGCGGGACGCACGGCGCTCTCGGACAACCTTTCGGAATGGAAGGCGCTGTTTGCCGAAACGCTCGCGCCCGAGAGCCACAGTATGAACCACGACACCCTCCCCGCCGAGGGGAGCGGCAAGTACGAGACCCACAAGATCTACAACACGCAAGGAAAGTACAAGACCGAACTGATCGACGCGAAAACGCGTCTGCAGGAACTCTTCCCCGGCAGCGATATCCTCTGCTTCGCGCCGGCAAGCAACACGCTCTCGACCTACAGTTTTGCCGCAAAGTCAAACGGAGACGCCGACCTCTCCCGTCCGATCGCCGACGGCGGCGCCGAAAAGGTCGCGCGCGACACCTACTACGCGATCCGGCAGGGCGCCCGGGGCATCCAGTCGCTCGACCCCACCTACGGGACCGAGGCGGGCGGTTGGTACAACCTCCACATGCAGGGCTTCTCGTCCTTTGAGGGCGACGCCAAGCTGACCGCGGGCAAGAGTTGGATCGATCAAGCCGTCCAACAGGGCGGCTGGCTGATCGTGATGTGCCACGGGATCGAGGGTCCGAACGCAAAGGGGACCTCGCCCCTTGAGATCACGGAGGCCGCCGCCGACGCGTTCTTTGCCTACGCGGGGGAATACGTCGAGCGGGGCGAGCTCTGGAGCGCGACTTTCGGCGACGCGACCAAGTACGTCCGCGAGCGGCAGAACACGACGGTTTTCGAGCGCTACGCGAACGGCACGGTCTACGTCGACATGACCATCTCACGTACGACCGCCGACGGCAAAGTACTTGCCGAGGAAATTTTCAACCACCCCCTGACCGTCGAGGTCCGCGTTCCGGCGGATTGGAACACGGTGTCTTACCGGACGGCGGGCGGGACGGCGACGGCGTCGGTCTACTCCCGCGACGGGGCGCGCTTTGCGATGGTGGACCTGGTCCCCGGCGCCGACGGGGCGACCGTGACCACGACGATCGACCGCCTGAACTGACCGTTTTTCCCTTGCTTTTTCCACGCGCGTCGTGTATAATTTCTGATAGAAACCACTCGGAAAGGGGTATCCTGCCGTGAAACGTCTGCTCTCTTGCCTGTTGGCGCTCGTTCTGCTCTTTACACCCTCGCTCCTCCTGTTCACCGCCTGCTCGACGTCGGGCTATACGATCACGTTCGTCGTGAACGGGAAGAAAACGAAGGTGATCGTCAAGGAGGGCGAAACGCCGGTCTATCCCGGGGAAACGAGCTGGGAGACCGCCGACCGCTACTATAAGATCACCGGATGGGACAAGGAGATCGTCCCCGCCCGCGAAAACGCCGTCTATACGGCGACGGTCGGGGAATACGGTCTGACCACCTACGAGATCCGCTTCAATTTGCCGAGCGGGCTGGTCCGCGTCGTGGTGCACGAGGGAGAGGCCCCGACGCCGCCCGCGGGATACGAGAAAGATCTGACGCGGGCGGACAAGATCGGGACGTTCACCCGCTGGGAGCCCGCGCTCGTCGCACCGACCGCCGCCAATATGGAGGGAAAGAAAACCGTGGTCTACGAACCCGTTTACAACTACACGACAAGATATTACACCGTGACGTTCGTCATCAAGGGCGCGGAACATCAGGTCGCCGTGCCGTATAACACCGTTCCCGAGTGCCCGGTCGACCCGGCGACGGCAAACGATCTTTCCAACAAGTTCGTCGGTTGGGACAAGAAAGTCGTCCCGGCAAACAAGGACGAGATCTATACCGCTTGGTTTGGCGGCAGCGCCGAGGTCACGGCGGCAAAGGACGGGGCGAAGGGCGTTCTGACCATGACCTACGACGACGGTTTTTACGAAACCGCAGTCTGGGTCAATCAGGAGAACAAGAAATACGGGCTGAACGGGTCCTGTATGCTGGTCGCCGGGAAATCGGCGCTCGCAAACGATCTCGATAAATGGACGGCGCTGTTCGCCGACGGGACGCTGGAGCCCGAGTGCCACAGCATGACCCACGAGACCATGCCCGCCGATTGGAGCAGGCATTATCAGGACGACGCCAAGAAAGCGCACAACATCCAGCCGAAATACAAATACGAGCTGATCGACGCCAAGGCGCGGCTCGAACAGCTCTTCCCCGGCAGGGACATCATCTGTTTCGCTCCCGGCGACAACACGCTCTCGACCAGCAGTTTTGCACTCGACGCGAGCGGCAAGGCGATCCTCTCCAGTCCCGTGAACGACGGCGGCGCGCAGAAGGTCGCAAGCGACACCTACTACGCCATCCGCCAGGGGAAGTACGGGATCCAGTCGCTCGACCCCACGTTCGGCATCGAGGAGGGCAGCTGGTATAACCTGAAGATCCAATGGTTCCGCGAGTGGTGGAAATACGGAACGACCAACGGGCTGACCTGGCTGGACGATACGGTGAGAAACGGCGGCTGGCTGATCGTGATGTGCCACACCGTCATCGGAGAGGGCGCGAGCGACGCAAGCGCCGGCAGCCAGGACATCTCCACCACCCTTGCCGACCAGTTCTTCTCCCACGCGGGGGACTACGTCGGTTCGGGCGACCTCTGGTGCGCGACCTTCGGCGACGCGACCAGATACCTCCGCGAGCGCCAGAGCGCGACCGCGTACCGGAGAATGGAGGGCGGCGTCCTTTACGTCGGGCTGAAACTCGACCGCACGACGCCGGACGGCAAACCGCTTGACGAGAGCATCTTCAACTATCCCCTGACGGTCAAGGCGCGCGTTCCCTCCGGCTGGAACGCGGCGACCTACGATCTCCGGGGCAAGACTGTCACGGCAAACGCCTTTACCGACCCCTCCGACGGGGAGCGGTACGTGCTGGTGAACGTGGTGCCGGGAGCGGACGGATCGATCGCCACGGTCGCCGTTTCGATGGCGAACTGATCCCAAAAACGATATATCGCCCCGGCGGTTTTCGCCGGGGCGATGTTTCTTTGTTGCAAAACGCGGCGGGCGGTGGTATAATGGGAGCAGAACGCGAAAGACGCGACGAAAAGGAGAAGACGGGATATGAAAAGCATCAAACGGATCGTCCTGGTCCTGTTGGCTGGGGTTTTGGCGCTCGGGCTTGCCGCGTGCGCCCTGGAGCCCGAGGAAGCGGCCCCGGCGAAGACCGACGCAAAAACGACGGCGAAAGCGACGACCGCGGCGGTCACGACCGCGGCGACAACGGAGGCGGAGCCCGAAACGATCGAGTTGAAACTCGTGGAGATGAACGCGCAGAACGCCGACTACGACAAGAGCGGAGAGGCCACGCTTGACAGCAAATATCAGAAACTCGCCGCCGCGATCAGCGAGAAGTCGCCCGACCTGGTCTTTCTGATCGAGGTCAACACGCTTTCCTCCACCGAGGGGATCCGCAAGAAGATGGCGAACGCGTCGGCCTACGCCTCGGTCTACGAGGACAACGCGACCACCATGATGCTCTACAACAAAGAGGTCTTTTCCCTGCTCGGAAAAGGGAGCAAGCGGATCGGGGCGCCGGGAGACGCGGACGGCTCGATATACGAGCGGTATCTGGTCTGGGTCGAGCTCCTCCACAAGGAGAGCGGCGAGAAGTTCGTCGTCGTGCCGCTGCACGTCGATTACGTGACCAAGGCGTGCAAGGCGCAGATCAATCGGATCGTCAGCCACCTGAAAGATAATTTCGCGAACCATACGTTCATCCTCGGCGGCGATTTCAACGCCGAATACGGAACGATCTCCGCGACCTCTCTTACGACCGAGGGATACGTGGACGCCCGCTCGACGGCGGCCGAAAAGATCAACGGAAACGAAAAGACGTACCCGACGAACGGACAGATCATCGACTTTATCTGGTATAAGTGCGGAGCGGGGCTCGCGGGAGAGACCGACAAATACGAGGTCATCACCGACACCCTCCCGACCGATCACCGCCCGATCTACGTAGAACTGACCCTGACCAAATAAAGCGTCGCCGCACAAGACCGAAAGCCGCCCGCAAGCAGCGGGCGGCTTTCTTTTTTTTGCGTTCGTTTGTCGGTCCCCGGCACGGGGCGGGCGTTTCACGTGAAACATTATCCGAGGAGGTTGTCCACGAGCGAGAGGATAGAGGGCATCAGACGGCAGAGGACGAAGAACAGCACGACCGACACGGCGGCGGTCCAATAAAAGACCTTCGGCGTGACGCCGCCCTGCGTATAGCGGCGCTCGGTTTCCTCGAGCCGCGCGGGGTCAAGGTAGAACTTCGCCTCGGAGAGGTCCGGGAAAAAGCGCTTTTTCAGGGCGACGAACGGGTTCTTTTCGCGGTTTGCCTTGCGTTCCTCTTTGGCGGCTTTCCTTTCGGCGCGCGATCTCTTGTTCAGGTCGAGCGGTTCTTCCCCGGCGATCAGCACGCAGCGGCGCAATCCCGAGAGCCGGTCGTGCAGGGAGAAGCGGAGCAAGAGCGTGAGTTTGATCGAGAGATCGGCGCAGGAGAGGGCGTCCTCTGGGGAAACGACTTTGCGCGCGAGCAACTCCCGCGCCAGCCGCTCCGGCACGCTTTTGCGGTAGGCGAGAAACCCGGCGGCAAGCACCAGGACCAAAATGAACAGCCCCACGCCGAGGTTGACGTCCCAGGCGCGGATCGAATTGGGCAGGTTCGAGAACGCGGGCAGATCCCGGTCAAAGAACTCGGTCACGAAAAACGAGCCGATCGAAAGCAGTCCCATCACAACCCTCCCACGAAATCGTCCCCCATGATCCGGCGAAGCAGCGCGTCGAGGTCCTCGTTGTCTTCAAAATAGAGCGTCAGGGTCTTTTGCTTGCCCTTGGCGGCGATCTTTACGCGCCGTCCGAGGTCGGAGGTCATCCGGCGCTCGAGTTCCGCGACGTAATCCACGACCGGGAGCGCCTCCTCCGGCGTTTCGCGGACCGGGCGGTTCGCGCGCTTCACCAGCGCCTCCGTTTCCCGGACCGAGAGCCCGTTTGCGATGCAGGTCTTGGCGAGCGGTACGATCTCCGCGCGGTCGCGCAGCCCGAGCAGCGTCCGGGCGTGTCCCGCGGAGAGGGCGCCGGACGACACCAACGCTTTCGCTTCGTCGGGCAGTTCCGTCAGACGCACGGCGTTCGCGATATAGCTGCGGCTCTTGCCGACCCGGCGGGACAGATCCTCCTGCGTCATCCCGAACTCTTCCGCCAGCGCGCGGAACGCGCCCGCCTCTTCGATCGGGTTCAGGTCCTCGCGCTGTACGTTTTCCACCAGCGCGATCTCGGCGGCGGCAAGATCGTCGCGGTCGAGTTCGATCGCGGGGATCTCGGTGAGGCCCGCCATCTTCGCGGCGCGCCAGCGGCGCTCCCCGGCGATGATCTGGTACCTGCCGTTCCCCGACGCGCGGACCAGGATCGGCTGCAGCACGCCGTGCTCCGCGATCGAACTTGCCAGCCCGGCGAGTTGATCGGGGTCGAACGACTTGCGCGGCTGCCCGCTCTTGGGGTCGATCAGCGACGTCTTGATCTTCTCGACGCCGCCCGGCTTCTTTTCTTCGTCAAAGGTCTCGAGGAACAGGGCGTCAAGCCCGCGCCCGATCCCGCTTTTTCTCTGTGCCATTTCGTTTTCCTTTCCCGGTCAGATCCGGAGCATCAGTTCTTTCGCCACGTCGGCGTATTCCAGCGTCGCCTTTCCGTACGGGTCGTGGTAGCAGAGCGGCGTCCCGTAACTCGGCGCTTCCGACACTTTCACGCTCCGCGTGATGGGCGTGGAGAAGAGCTTGTCGGCGTAATAACGTTTGAGGTCGTCGACCACCTGCTTGGTCTGAGTGAGCCGCCCGTTGTACATCGTGAGCAGGATGCCGAGGATCTCGAGTTTCTCGTTGGAGTGCTGGCGCACGCGCCGGATGGTCACGAGCAGCTGCGACAGCCCCTCCATCGAGTAGAACTCGCACTGCATCGGGATCACCACGCCGTCGGCGGCGGTCAGCACCGCGACGGTGATCATCCCGAGCGAGGGCGGGCAGTCGATGAACACGTAATCGAAGAGCGGCAGCACCGGCGCGATCACCTCGCGGAGCACCTTTTCGCGCGCGTCCATCTCGAAAATGTCGTGTTCCACCCCGGCGAGCTCGAGCGTGGACGGGATGATCCAGAGGTTCTTGTAGTTGGTGCGGACCAGCGCCTCGTTTGCCGTGCACTGCCCGACGATCACCTCGTAGATATTGTGCGGCGCGCTCCGCTTGCTGACGTTGACGCCGGTCGTGGCGTTGCCCTGCGGATCCATATCGATCAGCAGGACGTTTTTGCCGCGTTTGGCGACGGCGGCGGCGACGTTCACGCAGGACGTGGTCTTCCCCACGCCGCCCTTTTGGTTGGAAAATGCGATGATCTTTGCCATTTTGCCCTCCGTTTCTTCCCTTGCCGGGACGCGGCTTTTTCTCCTTATCTATTATATAACACTCCAAACGGAAAGTCAATCGTCGGTGCCGTCGTTTCACGTGAAACAATGTGCGGGCCGCCGCGCGAAAAAGGTTGACAGGACGCATCCGGCGTGTTATAATAGGCAGGTAATTTGTCGAACGGAAAGGACTGATACCAATACCGTCATTGATCCCTATTGTCAATCTGCCCGTCGCGCTGATCTGCCTGGTCGTTTCGATCGCGGTCATCGTCAAGGGCGGGGACGTGTTCGTTTCCGCCGCCTCCTGGATGGCGGAAGTGTCGGGCATCCCGAAACTGATCGTCGGCGCGACCGTCGTCAGCGTCGCGACCACGCTCCCCGAAATGCTGGTGTCCGCGTTCTCCGCGTTCGACGCGCGCACGACGGGCGACGCCGCCTATATCGATATGTCCATCGGCAACGCCGTCGGATCGGTGACGGCGAACACCGGCATGATCCTCGCGATCGCCCTGATCTTTATGGCGGGGGCGATCGAGCGGAAAGACTATCTGCTCAAATCCTGCCTGTTCATCGGAGCGGCGGGCGTGATCGCCGCGTTCGGCGCGACCGGATCGCTGGGGCTCGTTCCCAACCTGCTCCTGCTTGCGATCTTTGTCGCCGCGATGACCGAGAACGTGGTCGGCGCCGTCAAGCGCGTCCGCCAAGGGAACGGCGGAGCGGAGCTGCTCCCCGACGACCCGGCGGCAAACGACCCGGCTGACGGCGCGACGCTCGCGAAACCCGCGGCAAACGGACGGCTCTGGACCAAGAACGTGCTGCTGTTCCTGGTCGGCGCGGCGGCGATCGCCCTCGGCGCGAACGTTCTGGTCGACAGCGCGGAGTTCGTCGCGAAATCGGTCGGCGTCCCCGAGCGGGTCATCGCCGTCACGATCCTTGCCGTCGGCACTTCGCTCCCCGAACTGGTCACGACGGTCACCGCCGTCGTCAAGCGCGAGATGTCGCTCTCCGCGGGCAATATCATCGGCGCGAACATTATGGATATGACGCTGATCATGCCGATCTGCGGACTGATCTCGGGAAAGGCGCTCCCCGTCACGGCGCAGGTCGGACGGATCGATCTGCCGGCGTCGCTGATCGCCGCAGTCGTGGCGTTGGTCCCCGCGCTGATCAAGCGGAAGTTTATGAAATGGCAGGGCTTCGCTTTGCTGGGGCTGTATATCGCGTACCTCGTTGTCACCTGCTTCTTCGGAGAGGCGATCGCGGCACTGTGAAAACAACGCCGCCCGGAACACCGGGCGGCGTTACCATATAAGGACCGCCCGGCGTTTGCCGGGCGGTCCTTTTTTGAGCGGAGGCGCCGCGTTCGTTGCGTTTTGAAAGCGCGCGGTCTCCCCTTACACCGCGACGGGGATCGGGCGGCCGAGACAGAGCGGGTAGAGCAGGATGCGGTCGGGCTTGCGTCCGAGGATGCGCTCGATCGCGAGCGAGTAATAGCGGAGTTGATCGCGGTGGCGCGAAACGAAGCCCGAGACCACCTCGTCCGCGGCGTTGGCCCCGCCCCTCAGGCGGTCGGTCTTGTAGTCGAGCAGGACGAGTTCCCCGTCTTTTGTGACGAAGACGCAGTCCATCACGCCCTGTACCAGAATGGGCAGATCTTTGAGCAGTTTCGCCCGCTCGGCGTCCTCGGTAAAGTTCGACGCCGGGAGCATCATATTGAAGCGAAGCTCCCGCCGCATCCAGGTCGCAGTCAGCATTTCACTCATCAGACCTGACGAGCGGAACAGCTCCAGTTCGGGCAGATCGATCAGATCCCGGACTTCTTTTGTCAAAAACCCCCGGTCGATCAGGCGGTTCAGCTCCGCCTCGACGCCGTTCCGGCGAAGCAAAGACAGGTCACAGAACTGCAAAAACCCGTGCGTCGCCGTCCCGCGCAGGGCGGGATCGTCCCGCTTGGTCTTGCCCGAGAGGAAGCGCGGGGGTTCGGGCTCGTCCTTTTGCTTTCGCGGCGTGTAGACCGTCGTCCCGACGTCCGCGCCGTCGAGCACGGCGGGGGACAGGACCGAGACCGAGAGTTTGCCGGGTACGGTGCGGAGCCACGGGAATTCGTAGCGGAACGCGAAGCGTTTCAAGAGGATCTTTTCGACCTCCTCGTCCGAGAGGACCGTCCCGTCGGCGTCCCGGATCACGGCGGGCGCGAGAGGCTCTTTCGCCGCGGGCGCGGCGTCGGCCTGCTCCGGCGCCTCCTCGTCTTCGGGGGGCGGGAGGATCACCTTTGCGAGCGGCGTATCCGTTCCGACGGCGCGGATCACCCAGTCGAAAAAGGTCTTTTCACGCAGGACCTCGGTGAGCGAGAGCGGGAGAAAGTCTTCGTAGCGCGAGAGTTTGCCCTTGACGGTGAAGTTGCCGGGGAGCAGCCCGGTCACGTAGAGCCGTTCGCGCGCCCGCGTCAGGGCGACGTAGAGCACGCGCAGCGCCTCCTCTTTTTCCGCCTGCTTGGTCTCGTAGTCCGCAATGCGGCGGAACGGCGTGTCGATCCGCGCAAGGCCCGTCGCGTCGTGCACTTTGGACACGAGCCCGAAGCGCGGACTATACGAAACGTTCCCGTCCTGCGTCATCCCGTGGTCGCCGGGGACGCTCAGCGTACGCGAAACGAAGACCACCGGGAACTCGAGCCCCTTGGAGTGGTGGATAGTCATGATGCGGACGCCCGCCGCGTTCGCCGGGGGCTTCAGGCTGAGTTTCTGCCCGTCGGCCTCCAGGTCGTTCAGATAGGCGATGAAGCGGTAGAGCCCGCGGAACGAGGTCGCCTCGAACGCGCGTGCGTACTGATAGAACAGGAGCAGGTTTTCGCGCCCCGCCCGGTTCGCCGCGCCGCCGATCGGGAGGAGCCCCGTTTCGGTAAAGAGTTTTAAGATCAGCCGGTCGACCGGCATCCCCTCCGCCGCGCGCCGGAACGCCGCCAACTGTTCAAGGAAGCGCGCGCCGACGGCAAACTCGGGATGGTTGGCGCAGTACTCGGTCAGCGCGTCGTAGAAGGGCTCGTCGGACAGCGACGCCTCGCGCCGGATCGCGACCAGAACGTCGGGGGCAACGTCGTAGAGCGGCGAGCGGAGCAAGCCGACCAAGGGAACGTCGCGCCGGGGGTTGTCCACCGCGTTGAGAAGACACAGGGCGAGCCGGATCTCCGGCGCGTCGAAGAAGTTTTCGTTGGTCTCGACCGACGCGGGGATCCCGCGCCGCGCCAGCGCCGCGCGGAACGCGGTCGTCTTCCCCTCCGCGGCGCGGAGCAGGATGGCGATATCCTCCGGCTTGATCGGCTCGCCGTTCGCGCGGCGCCCGGTCTTGGTCAGCCGGACGATCTCGTCCGCGACCCAGGCGCATTCCTCGTCGTCCGGGGCCGCGTCTTCCCCGTCGGCGACGGCGGCTTGCCGGAACATCCGGACGACGGGGAGCGCGGGCTCCTTGGAACAGGCGTCGGGGAGTTTGGAGAAGCGCAGGCGGTCGTCGGGCACGTAGCCGATGGCGTCGCCCGTCGCTCCGAACAGCGCGTCGAACACGCCGTTCGCGAAATCGATCACCGGCTTGTCGCATCGGAAGTTGTCGGAGAGGAAGATGGTGGCGTTGGGGCCGTCACCCGCCCGTTCGAGAGGGGGGTAGTCCCGCTTCAGCGAGATGAAGATGGAGGGTTCCGCCCGCCGGAACATGTAGATGCTCTGTTTGACGTCCCCGACGAGGAAGCGGTTGCGCTCGCGCGAGATCGCCTCGAAGACGGCGTGCTGGATCGGGTTGACGTCCTGATACTCGTCGACGAAGACCGCGTCGTAACGCGAGGCGATCTGCTCGGCGACGTCGGTCTTGGTCCCGTCGGGGGACACCAGGACCCGGAGCGCGGCGCGCTCCACGTCGGCAAACGAGGCGACGTTGCGCCGGCGCTTCTCCTCTGCGACGAGTTCCGAGAAACGGCGGATCAGGCGGTAGAGGACCAGGGAGACCGGCGCGTGCATCTTGGCAAGGGTCTGCCAATCGGACGAGGACGCGCAGAAGAGAGGCGCGAAGATCTCCTTGAGGTCGTCGCGGATCCGTTTGAGCAGCGTTTTGACCCGGGCGAGGAACTCCGGCTCGGCTTCTTTTGTGAATTTGCCGGAGAAAGTCACTTTCAGCGGAGAGGTCTTGTTGTCGGAGATCTCGTTCACGGCGGCGCGGGCGGCGTCGTAGGTCTCGTCGGGGGACGAGAGTTCGTGCATTGCGGACGCGGCGCGCGTCAGAGCGGGGCCGAGTTTCTCCCGCACGGCGTCGGTCTCGCCGGACAGGTCGACGAGCGCCTCGTCGGCGAGCTTCGCCATATCGGCGGCGTAGTCGGCAAGGCGGCGCATCAGCGCCCGCCCGAAAACCGTTTCTTCGGGGGGGCGGTCGCAAACTTCGTTGATATATCCTGCAAAAACAGCGAGTTTCTCAGCGCCCTCCGGCACGTTGTCCACCTGCTCCAGGACCGAAAGGATGATCTCGGAAAGGTCCTCCTGGTTCCGGGTCTCGAGCAGGTGCGAAACGAAGTCGCAGAACTCGTCGGACGTCGCGACGGTCGGTTCTTCCCCGGCGAACAGCCGGTCGATGAACGGGGTCAGCACGCTGCGGAGCAGGTGCTTTTCCTCCGCGGGGTCACAGACGCGGTAGCTCGGGGAGATGCCCGCCCGGTCGGCAAATTCGGTGACGATCCGGCGGCAGAAACTGTCGATGGTGCCGATGTCGGCTTCGGGCAAAAGCAGAAGCTGCTCGGGGAGGCGCCGGTCGCCCGGGCGCTCCCGGATCGCGTCGTTCAACGCCGCGGTCAGCTTCGCGCGGAGGTCGTTTGCCGCCGCGACGGTAAAGGTGACGATCACCAGCCGCGAAACGTCGCGCGGGTTTTCGGGGTCGGTCAGCAGTCGGATCACCCGCTCGGTCAGCGTGGTGGTCTTGCCGGACCCCGCCGCCGCCGAGACCAGCAGCGTTTTGTCGCGCGTTTCGATTGCCGCGCGCTGCGCCGGGCTCCAAGCCGGTCTTTCGCCTTGTCGGTCGCTCATCGGCGCTCCTCCTTTCTTATCGTTTTCGGTCGGTTCAAACGTCAAATTGCCGGAGCGGGACGAGCACGGGCAGGGTCTCGCCCCGCGCTTCGTCCGGGGGCGCGACCTCTGCGAGCGCAAAGAATACGCCGCCGTCAAAGACCCGGAACCTCGTTCCGGGCGCCTCGTTTGCAAGCCCGAGTTTTCTCGTTTCGACCCGAAGCCCGTTGCGGAGCAGGCGGACGAAGAAGGGGTCGGGCGAGAACTTTTTCGCGTCGGGGAACAGGTCTTCGACCGGGATGACGCGCGCCGCACGCCCGTCCTCGGTCATTTCCGCGAGTTGATCGGGGGTCAGGGCGGCTGTGATCGGATATCCGCACGCCTCGGTACGCGTCAGCGAACTCATGATCCCGCCGCACCCGAGCGCCCGCCCGATATCGGCGCAGAGTGTCCGGACGTAGGTCCCCTTGGAAACGGTCAGGTCGAGGGCGTAGCTGCGCTCGTCGATCCGCTCGGCTTCCAGTCGATAGACCGTGACCGGGCGGCTTTCGCGCTCCACGGTCTCGCCGCGGCGCGCCAGGTCCAGCAGTTTGCGTCCGCCGATTTTCAGGGCGGAGTACATCGGCGGGGTCTGCCGGATCTCGCCGCGAAAACGGTCCAGCACGGACAGAACGGTCTGCTCGTCCGGAACGCTATCGGAGCGCGACAGGACCGTCCCCGTCGCGTCCTCGGTGTCGGTCGTCACGCCGAGGGTCAGCGTGGCAAGATAGCGCTTGTCGGTTTCGGGCAAAAACTCCGCCGCCTTGACCGCCCGCCCGACGAGAACGGGGAGAACGCCCGCCGCCGCCGGGTCCAGGGTGCCGGTATGCCCGGCTTTTTCCACGCCGAAAAGCCGCCGGATCTTCGCAACGGCGGTGTGGGAGGTGATCCCAACGGGTTTATTGACGACGATCAGCCCGGAAATCTCCATACGGCGTTCCTTTCGGACGGTGTCGGGGCGTAATGTAAAGAAATATTTACACAAGGTATGTGTGGTGCCCGGAACGTGTGAAAACGCGCGGGGCGCGGGGTGCAAAAACGCGCGCAAAGGCGTGAGAAAGACGGGATACAGGGGGTCTAGGGTCGGACGACGAGGGTCGGCGCGGGGTCAGTCGTCGATCCAGACGCGTTTGACGCGGGCGGCGGTCCCGGCAAGGATCTCGTAGGAGATGGTCCCGGCGCGGTCGGCAAGGGCGTTCAGCTGCTCCTGTGTTTCGCCGAACAGTACGGCGTGGTCTCCCGGCTTGACGGCAAGCCCGTCAGGGAGCAGGACCGAGGTCTGGTCCATCGAGATCCGCCCGACGATCCTGCATTTCGCGCCGTTGATCGTCACTTCGCCGCCCGTGCAGGCGCGCGGGAAACCGTCGGCGTAGCCGATGCCGACGAGGGCGATCCGGCACGGCTTTTCCACCGTGTAGGCGCGGCAGTAACCCACCGTTTCCCCGGGGACAAAGTCCCGTACTTGCAGAACGGGGGCGCAGAGTTTCATCACCGGGCGAAGACCCGGGTCGGGCAGGTGCGGCGCGGGGTTGTACCCGTAGAGCGCGATGCCCTCGCGGATCAAGGGCTGCGCGTCCGCGCCGAAGCGGAGGATCGAGGCGCTGTTGGCAAAGTGCGCCGGGAGATCAAGCCCGCGCGCGGCGAGCCGGTTCAGAAGATCGCGGAAGATCCCGACCGATTTTTCCGCCAAACCCCCGTCGACGTCGGCGTCGGGGAGGTGGGTATAGATCGAAACGGGGAGCAGGGCGGGGATCGACGCGACCGACAGGATCTTTTCGAGGGGGTCGCCCGTCGCGGCGGGAAAACCCAGCCGCCCCATTCCGGTATCGACGGCAAGCGCGATCCGAAGCCGCTTTCCTGCGGGGACGTTTGCGGCGAGTTCATCGGCGTATTTCAGGGAGTTGACCGCCTGCGTGAAGTCGCCGGCGACAAGGCCGGGGGCAAGCGACGGATCGGTCGGCGCAAGGATCAGGATCTCGCCCGCGGGGATGACCTCGCGGATCTCTTTCGCCTCCGAGAGCCGCGCGACGGCAAACCTCTTCGCCCCGACCGACGCGAGCCGGACGGCGACCTCGCGGGCGCCGTGCCCGTAAGCGTTTGCCTTGACCAAAGCGAACGCCGAACCGGGGTCGACCCCGGCGACGCGCGCAAGCCGTGTAAAGTTTTCTTTGAGCGCCGCCGCCGAGAGCAGGGCGGTGGCTTCTTGGATGCGGAATATGTTCGGCAGAAACTCCTTATGGACGCGGATCGTTATCCTCCATCAGTATACCATATTTTCCACCGCGTTTCAAGAAATCGCGCGGAAAAACCTTGATATTTTTTCCACAATGCTGTATAATACAAAAGAAGGTCGCCTCCCCGGAGGGGGGCTCTCGGAGGGAGAAAGATATGAAAGCAGTCATTACCGTGATCGGACGGGACAAGGTCGGGATCATCGCGACGGTATCGGTCGCGTGCTCGGGCTTCGGGGTCAACATCGTCGACATCAGCCAGACGGTCCTCGACGGGTACTTTGCCATGATCATGCTGGTCGAACTCGGCGGGATGAAAGAGAGTTCTTTCCACGAGTTTTCCGCCGCGCTCAAGAAGATAGGCGACGAGAACGCCGTCGACATCCGCGTGATGCACGAGGACATCTTCAACTCGATGCACAGGATCTGACGCAGGGAGACCGCAATGCTGAACATACAGGACATTCTGGAAACCGTCCGCATGATCCGCGAGGAGAACCTCGACGTGCGGACCGTGACGATGGGCATTTCGCTCTTCGACTGCATCAGCGACGACCGCGCGCGGCTGGAGAGCAAGATCTACGATAAACTGACGAAGACCGCCGAGAAACTGGTCCCGGTCGCCGAGGAGATCGAGGCGGAGTACGGGATCCCGATCGTGAACAAGCGGATCTCGGTGACGCCGATCTCGCTCGTGGCTCCGGGCGCGTCCCCCGAGGACTTTGTGCGGCTCGCCGGGGTGCTGCAGCGCGCCGCGGATACGCTGGGCGTGAACTTTATCGGCGGCTATTCCGCTTTCGTGCAAAAGGGGATGACCCGGGGCGCGGAGGCGCTGATCTCGTCGATCCCCGAGGCGCTCGCCGTGACGGAGAACGTCTGCTCGTCGGTCAACGTCGCCTCGACCAAAGCCGGGATCAATATGGACGCCGTCAACCTGATGGGCAGGATCGTGAAAGCGACCTCCGAGCGGACCGCCGACCGCGACTCGCTCGGGTGCGCGAAACTGGTCGTGTTCGCCAATATGCCGGAGGATAACCCGTTCATGGCGGGCGCGGTCCACGGGGTCGGGGAGCCCGACGCCGTGATCAACGTCGGCGTCAGCGGGCCCGGCGTCGTCGCCGCCGCCGTCCGGGAAGCCGGCAACTGCGATTTTTCGGCGCTTGCCGAAACGGTCAAGCGCATCGCATTCAAGATCACCCGCGTCGGGCAACTCGTCGCCACCGAGGCGGCGAAACGGCTGAACGTTCCCTACGGGATCGTCGATCTGTCGCTCGCGCCGACCCCCGCCGCCGGGGACTCGGTGGCGGAGATCCTCGAAAACATGGGCCTTGAATGCTGCGGCACGCACGGAACGACCGCCGCGCTCGCCCTGCTCAACGACGCGGTGAAAAAAGGCGGCGTGATGGCGTCGGGACACGTCGGGGGGCTTTCCGGCGCGTTCATCCCGGTCTCGGAAGACCGCGGAATGATCGACGCCGTCAAGGCCGGCACGCTCTCGCTCTCCAAACTCGAGGCGATGACCGCCGTCTGCTCGGTGGGTCTGGATATGATCGCCGTCCCCGGCGACACCACCGCCGAGACCATCGCGGGCGTGATCGCCGACGAGATCTCGATCGGCGTGGTCAACAACAAGACCACCGCCGTCCGCCTGATCCCCGTCGCCGGAAAGGGCGTCGGAGAGACCGCCAACTTCGGCGGGCTGCTCGGCTACGCGCCGATCATGCCGCTGAAAGGCGAGAGCTGCGCGGAGTTCGTCTCGCGCGGCGGGCGCATCCCCGCGCCGATCCATTCGCTCCGGAACTGACCGCATCCCCCGATCCTCCGGGCTCCGCGCTGCGGGGCGCCGGGGCGGGTATAAGAAGATAATAGCCCAAACGAACCGACAGGAGGAAAACACGATGGTTCAAAAGCAAGGAAAACAGTCGACCCTGCGCATCTTCTCGCTGCTGCTTGCTCTGGCGATGCTCCT
Source organism: uncultured Clostridia bacterium (assembly GCA_946404035.1). Classification (GTDB taxonomy): domain Bacteria; phylum Bacillota; class Clostridia; order Oscillospirales; family CAG-272; genus UBA1740. Next base: position 39,658 of record CAMJCC010000005.1, read on the forward strand.
TCCGCTCGCCGCGTGCGGACCGAAACCCGCCGAAACGACGGTCGTACAGACTACTG
>CAMJCC010000006.1 GCA_946404035.1 uncultured Clostridia bacterium
GACCCTTGCCGCCACGACCAACGCCCCGGCGCGCTACGATCCCTTGCGCCATCCTGAACGGAACCGGGAGCGGCGCGATCTGATCCTCTCCAAAATGGAGGAATACGCCTATTTAACGAAAGAGGAGGCGGACGCGGCGAGATCGGAGACAGTCGCGTTCGTCGCGGAGCGCGGGAGCGCAGGGGCAAAGACCGTTTCGTGGTATACCGAGGCGGTGCTCTCCGACGTGATCCGGGACCTGGTTGCGCGGCGCGGGCTTTCGGAGGGGGCGGCGACGGCGCTGGCGTACCGCGGAGGACTTGAAATTGAGATCTGCTGTGACCCCGCGATCCAGCGGACGGCGGAACGCGTCTGCCGCGAAGCAGACCCGGCAAGCGCAAACCTTGCCGTTTGGGTGGTCGATCCGGCGTCCGGCGAGGTGCTTGCCGCGATCGGCGGCGCGGGGGAGAAGACGGCAAACCGGGGACTGCACTTTGCGACCGACGCGCTCCGTCCGCCGGGATCGGCGTTAAAACCCCTGTCTGTGTACGCGCCAGCGCTTCGAGCGGGGCTGATCAACTGGGCGACGGTGTTCGAGGATCTGCCGCTTCAAACGCTTGACGGCGAGCCCTGGCCGCGCAACGCAAACGGCGTATACGACGGGCGGATCGGGGTCCACGAGGCGATCGCCAAGTCAAAAAACACGGTGGCGGTCGCTGTTCTTGAAAAACTCGGGAAACGCGCGTCGTTCGATTTCCTTGCAAACGAATGCGGGTTCTCGTCCCTCGTTGAGAACGAGACCGACGAGGCGGGGCGTCGCCTGACCGATCTTGCCGACGCGCCGCTCGCGCTCGGGCAACTGACGCGCGGGGTCACGCTCCGGGAACTGTCGGACGCGTATTCGATCTTTGCCGGGGAGGGCGTTCTGACGCGAGCCGTCACTTACCGTACGGTCAAGAACCGCGCCGGAGAGACGATCTTGGAAAACGAGCCGAAACGGACCCGCGTCCTCTCGCCCGCCGACGCCGCGATCATGACCGGGATGCTCTCGGAAACCGTGGAGAGCGGGACGGCGCGTTCGCTGACCCTCCCGGCGGTGATCCCTGCGGCGGGAAAGACCGGGACCACGACCGGGGCGCGCGACCGCTGGTTTATCGGCTATACGCCCACCTTGCTCTGCGGGGTCTTGTCGACCTCGGACGGCACGGACGCTGCCGGGACGCCTCCGTCGCCTCTTCCGGTCTGGGACGCGATCATGAAAGCGGCGCACGCCGATATATTGACGGGAAACGGGGAAATGCCCGTGTTTCCCGTTCCGTCCGGGGTCCTGACCCTCCCGTTTTGCCTCGACAGCGGCGATACGCCGGGGGGATACTGCGAGCTGGATACGCGGGGCGAGCGGATCGGTTACGGACTGTTTACCCCGGACAACCGACCAGGTAAGGAGTGTATTCTGCATCTTCCGCTCTACTATAACACGGTCCGAGGGGAGTGGACGACAGAAGACGATCCCGCGTCGCCCTATCTGATCCCGTACTCCGCGCCCGACGGTTCGGATCGGGTCATCCCGGACGGGATCGTGCCGGAGGATCGGGCGTACGATCGCGACGTGCTGACCAAAGACGCGGGCGATCCATCGACCGAACCTGACGGCGGGACGGCGGTCTCGGGAGGGCTCGGCGAGTGGGAGCGGATACGGGAGCGCGAACGCTTCCGGTTCGCGCCTCGCTGGTTCCGTCATTTCTTCGATCCCTGACCGCAAAAATGCACAAAAATGAAAGAACGGGACGCCAATCTTTCATTCTGCGTGCAGATTTATGCGCGAAGCACCGAAAAATGATGAAAAAACCGAAAAAACATTCACTTTCCCCCTTGCAAAATAAAAAAGGTTGTGCTAAAATTATTTCATATTTTTGAAAAGAGGGGGCACCAACATGGCATACGTTGAACAAGTTTTGGAGGAATTGAAGAAGAAGAACCCGGGAGAACCCGAATTCCATCAGGCGGCGACCGAGATCCTCGCGTCGATCGCTCCGGTTTTCGAGAAGCATCCCGAGTACGAGAAGGCGGGTCTGCTCGAGCGGTTCCTGGAACCTGAGAGAACCATTATGTTCCGCGTTCCGTGGGTTGACGATAAGGGCGTCACGCACGTGAACAAGGGCTACCGCGTCGAATACAACAGCGCGATCGGTCCCTACAAGGGCGGTCTTCGTTTCCACCCCTCCGTCAACCTTTCGATCCTGAAGTTCCTCGGGCTGGAGCAGATCCTGAAAAACTCCCTGACCGGCACGCCCATCGGCGGCGGTAAGGGCGGCTCCGATTTCGACCCCAAGGGCAAATCCGACAATGAGATCATGAAGTTCTGCCAGTCCTTTATGACCGAGCTCTACCGTCACATCGGTCAGGATACCGACGTTCCCGCCGGTGATATCGGCGTCGGCGGCCGTGAGATCGGCTTCCTCTTCGGTCAGTACAAGCGCATCCGCAACGAGCACGTCGGCGTGCTGACCGGTCGCGGACTGACCTACGGCGGTTCGCTCGCCAGAAAAGAGGCGACCGGCTTCGGTCTGGTCTACCTGACCGAGGAAATGCTGCAGAGCCGCGGCAAGACCCTGAAGGGCAAGACCGTCGTGGTCTCGGGTGCCGGCAACGTGGCGATCTACGCCGCGCAAAAAGCGACCACCCTCGGCGCCAAAGTCGTTGCTATGTGCGACTCCAACGGCTACATCTACGACAAGAACGGCGTCAACCTCGACGTGATCAAACAGATCAAAGAGGTCGAGCGCGCCCGGATCAAGGAGTACGCTGCGAGAGTGCCCGGCTCCGAGTATCACGAGGGCTGCTCCGGCATCTGGACCGTCAAGTGCGACGTTGCGCTTCCTTGCGCGACCCAGAACGAACTGAACCTCGACAGCGCAAAGGCGCTGGTCAAGAACGGCGTGTTCGCCGTCGGCGAGGGCGCAAATATGCCCACCACGCTGGAAGCCACCGAGTACTTCCTTGAAAACGGCGTGCTCTTTGCACCCGGTAAGGCGGCTAACGCCGGCGGCGTTGCCACCAGCGCGCTCGAAATGGCGCAGTCGAGCCAGCGGCTCTTCTGGTCCTTCGAGGAGGTCGACGCGAAACTGAAATCGATCATGGTCGGTATCTTCCACAATATTGACGCCACCGCCGAGAAGTACGGCAAACCCGGCAACTTTGTCGTCGGCGCGAACATCTTCGGTTTCGAGAAGGTCGCCGAGGCCATGATGGCGCAGGGGATCGTCTGATCCGACAAAATGAAATAAAGGACCCCGCCCGAATTCGGGCGGGGTCTTGTTTTGTTTTACGGAAGAAAGCCGTCGGGGACAAGGCGTTTCCGGCAGAACAGGCGGAGGTCGGATGCCCCGCCGGCAAACGTGCAGGTCTTGTAGAACTCGCTTCCCGTGAAGACCGTTCGGACGCTTACCGGGAGGTCGAGCGCAAACGACAGATAGGGCGTTTCGCCGTGCGCGCCGAGGAACAGGAGGGTCACGCCGTAGGGGATCGCCGTCGGTTGAGGTACGTTTTCTCCGAGGTAGAGCAGTCGGTCGCCTCCCGCCGTCAGGTCCAGTTTGATCGGGGCGGTCGGCGCGTCTTCGTACGGCTCGGACTTGGTCAGAGAGATCTCGTAGCCGAGGACCGAGCGTTCCTCTTGCAGAGCTGTATAGGGGACCGCGACCCGGTCCAAAAGGGCGGTGAGCGCGTCGAACTCATCCTTTTCGGCGTCGCAGGGCGGGGAAAGGATCACGCGACGGACGTAGACCGACGACAGGACCGCGCGAAAACCGTCGGTCGCGCCGTCGTCGTAACAGGTGAAGACGTAGCGGTCGATCCGTGCAACACGGTCGGTTTTCAGTTCTCTTTCCAGGAGCGGCAGGATCCCGTCGGGCTTGCCCAGATCGACGCAGGCGGATGATGTCCCTGCTCGAAGGACGATCAGGTCGTTGTCGCTCCCGTCGGAGAGCAGAACGGCACGGTCGGCGCGGACGGGAAGCGCAAAGACGAGAAATGCTGTAAGCGTCAGAGTTCCCGAGACCGAACAGAGGATCACCCGCGCCCGCTTCGGCACACCGAAAAACGCGACGGCGAGCAGGGCGACGATCGGGAGCAGTGCCGCGACCGAAAGGACGGGGGACGAGAAAGTCAAAGCGGCAAACGGGACCGACGCGATCCTGCGCAGCAGAGCAAGGAGGAGCGCACAGCACCGCCCGGCAAAGTCCCCGACGAAAGAAAAAGGCAAGATCAACACCGCGACAGAAAGATAGAGCAGACATTGGATCGGGAGCGAGAGAAGCAGGTTCGCCGGGATCGAAAGCAGCGAGAGCTCTCCGAAAAGCGAGACCGACACGGGAAGCGTGAAGAGAACGGCGAACAGAGTAAGGAGCGCGAAAGAACCGATCCGACGCGGGATGCGGCGCACAAACGAACGCTTGGCGCGCGGAGCACGGCAGAACTGCGCCGCGATCAGAATGCCGAGGGTCGCCAAGTAGGAAAGCAAAAAAGACACGGAATAGACCAGATAAGGTGTGATACAGAGCAAAACGGCGCCCGAAAGCGCAAGTGAGGTCAGGGGATCGGGTTGTCGGCGGACGAACCAACCGGCTTCAAAGAACAGCAGCATCCAAAACGCGCGCAGAACCGACGGGGTAAACCCGACCAAAGCGGCGTAGGAGAAAGCGAACAGAACGACCGCGATCCCGACGGCGGGACGGGGAAGTCCGAGCCGACGGAGCAGGAACGAGAGCGCGGCGGAGAGGAACACGAGATGCATCCCGCTGACCGCCAGCGCGTGGGATACGCCGGCGCGACGGAAAAGCAGTCCGGTCCCGGTAGGCAACTCGTCGGTCTCGCCGAGCAGCACGGCGACGAGCAATCCGCCCTCCTCGCCCTCCACGCGGTCGGAAATCGTATTCTTGACCGCATTCGCCAACTTCGTAAACGGCGCGCGGAGCGTCGGGACGTGCCCTGTGATTTCGATTGTCCCGGACGGGGTCAGACGCCCGCGGCATCCCCGCCCGTAGTTGGTCCGGCGGGCGTAAGCCGAAAGGGCGTTGACCGTTCCCATGCCGGAAAGCCGATCTCCGATCCCTACTTCCGTCTCGTCCGGCAGATCGGCAAGCAGTCGGCAGAACAGGCGCCCGTTCTCATCCTTGACCGAACCGACGAGCCAGACGTTTTTTTCTTCATCGACGCATTCCAGGGCGCAAAACGAGTATTCCTCCGTCGTGCCGTTTCGTTTCCGGATCTCAAGATCCGGCAGATCGGTCGTCAGCACAGAGAGCAGGGCGGCAAGGGCGACGAGCAGAGCAGAAAAAACGAGGAGCGGGCGTTTCCGTTTCGGAAAAACGAAACACGCGGCGGCGACAAGCAGAGCGACGCCGAACAGGATCGCTTTGACGGCAAAGGCGACGTTTGCAAACAGGAAAGCCCCCGCAAAGAACACGAAGAGCGCCGCGGCAAGCGGGCGCTTTTGAAGCAGACGCACGACGTTCTCCTTTCTGTTTTTCTTCGATGGTATTCTACCATATTCGACGTTTCTTGTCAAATGCGGTCGGGGGTTTTACGTGAAAACGGTTTTTCATTCATTGACAAGCGAGGAGAAATATGGTATAATCAAGTGATACGGAGAAATCAAGGGAAGGGGGCGGCAAAATGACCGACGAACGCGACCGGTTCTGGGATCTTTCGGACCTGATCCCGAAGAAGAAAACGCCCCGCCTCGCTCCTTTTTCGCACGAGGTGTCCTTTGCCGACGTCAAGGAGGGAAGACCCGACGACGATCAAATCGAGCCGATCGACCGTGGGACCCTGACCTTTCCCGCGCTTCCCGAACAGACAGAGGAGAGCGTTTCCTACGTTCCCGAACGCAACCGGCTCGTAACGAACGTGACCGTGACCCGCTTTTCCGGCGGATACCGTTTTTACGAGGAGTTCCGGCGCGACGCACTGGCGCTCTCCGACCTTACCGGCGCGCCCTGCGACTACGTTCCGTTCTATTCCTCGATGCCCCAGTACGCGCACCTCGATCCCGCGCAAAAGGCGTACTACCTTTGGTTCCGCGAGGCAGTCAAGCGCGGGGAAGCCGTCAGGTGCGACGAGAGTTATCTGCGGCTTCTGATCTACGAGATCCTGAACCTGCCGGATCTCATCCCGCCCAAAGAGGGAGTGGTGCGGCTGATCACGCTCTGGCGGCTTTACCGCGAGCGTTTTCCCGGGTTGAATATGCAGCTTGCGGGCTGGGTCGCCGACTACTGCCTCGTGCATCGCCTCGCCTGTCCCATAGCCGAACTCCGCCCGATCATGGACGTTGTGATGGGATCGACCGATTTCCGCGAGTATTATCTCGGGGAGGCGGCGGAGGAGGACGACGGCGGGCTTGGCGCGCTGCTCTCGGCGCTCTCCGATTATTCGTTTGCCTCCGGGAAATACGCGGCGGGAGAATTCGCCGCTCTGTTTAGCGAGCATATCCCGGCGTCGCTGCTTCCGGTTTTGAAACGCCTGCTCGCCGAGGAGAAAACGGCGAAAGACGGCGTCATCAAACGCACCAGAAAAGCGTTTCTCGGCGCGCTCTGCTCCTACGTCGTCAAGTACGAGATCACGGTGGAATACCGTTCCTTTTCCGGCTCGCTCTCGCTTCGCCGTCGCGTTACCGCGGCGGTCAAATACGCCGAGAACCGCCTGCGCGCACTGCTCGCCATCCGCAGCCGGCTTGCCGTGACGGGGATCGAGGAATGGGCAAAGGAAACGATCGACGCATACTTCGACCGGCTTGCCGTCAAGATGAAAAAAGAGCGGGAATACCGCGAGCGCCCCGAATACGAAGCGCGCTACGACGCCGCCGACCGGACCATTTCGTCCAGCGGCGCCGATGCGATCGAGCGCGCCTCGTGGGAGAACGCACAGCGCCTTGCGCCCGAGGAGATCGACGAACCAGAACCCGTTCCGGTCACACCGGACGAACCAGGACCGAGAGAGGCGTCGGACGGGGAAGCCGTCGCGTTGTCCCCCGAGCAAAGCGCGTTTCTTCTGGCTATGCTCGCCCACGACGGAAAGGCGTGCGCCGACGCCGCGCGAAAAGCGGGCGTTTCTGTCGACGGGATGGTCGAAAGGGTAAACGAGCTTGCCGCCGAGCAGTTCGGGGATATTTTGATCGAAAGCACGGAGGACGGCTACGCCGTCATCGAGGATTATCGGGAGGAGGTCGCCAAATGGACGGAACGGAGATGAGGGTCCCGAAGAGGATCTTGAACACGCTGTTGTCCTCTCTTGCCGCCGGGGTAGTCCCCCGGAGCGGCGCTCCCTATATCGCCATCGGGAGAAAGGAAGAGATCGGTTCGCTTCTCGGAAACCTCGACGAGGTCGAAGAGGGGGGAGCCGCCGTCCGTTTTCTCATCGGACGGTACGGGAGCGGCAAGAGTTTTCTGATCCAACTGATCCGGGGATACGCGACCGACCGCGGCTTTCTTTGTGCCGACGCCGATCTCTCGCCCGAACGCCGTTTGTCGGGCGGTTCCGACGCGGGGCTCGCGACCTACCGCGAACTGATGAAGAACCTGTCGTCCAAGGCGTCGCCCGACGGCGGCGCGCTGCCGATCATCCTCTCGCGCTACTATACGACCCTGCAGACCGAGCTTTTGAAAGACGATCTGAGCCCCGAGGATCCCGGTTTCGTTTCCGGGGTCGTTTCCTCGGTCTCCCGGATGCTCGACGAGCTGGAGGGGTACGTCGGTGGCTTTGATTTCGCGCGCGTGATCGCGGAGTATTTCCGCGCGACGGCAGAGGACGACGGGGAAAAACGCTCCGCCTGCCTGCGCTGGCTGCGCGGCGAGTTCTCCGGTAAGACCGAGGCGCGCGCCGCGCTCGGGTTCCGGGTGGGGTCGGTCATCGACGACGAGAACTGGTACGACTACCTGAAACTGTGGGCGATCCTGTCGCGCAAGATCGGGTATCGCGGGCTGATCGTTTTCATCGACGAGTGCGTCAACCTCTATAAGATCCCGAACCGCATCTCGCGCGAGGCAAACTACGAAAAACTGCTCGCCATCTTCAACGACACCCTGCAGGGACGCGCCAGATCGCTCTGCGTGATCTTCGGCGGGACGCCCCAGTTCCTGGAAGACACGCGGCGCGGGCTGTTCAGCTACGAGGCGCTCCGTTCGCGTTTGCAGGACGGGCGGTTCTCCGACGCGGGGTATCAGAACCTCTCGGCGCCGGTCATTCGGCTCCGTCGGCTCTCCGACAACGAACTGCTGGCGCTGATCCGCCGTCTGACCATCCTGTTCGAGCAGAAAGATGGGATCTCCGACGTGATCACGCCGGAACAGATGGAGCGGTTCTTGTCCGCGACGCTTGCGCGTGCGGGCGCAGACGAGATGGTGACGCCGCGCGAGATCATCCGCGACTATCTCACCCTGCTCGCCATCCTGCGCGACCATCCCGACGCCGATTTCGACAAACTGATCCAACCGACCGACGCGCCGTCGTCCGACGTAGGTGCGACCGTCCGTGAAGAACCCCTGATCGGGGCGCCCGCGGACGAGAACGGGCAGGGGAAACGCCCCTCCGTTTCGGTCTTTGATATCGATCTTTGACCCCGACGGAAAGTGAGGCGATAAAGCTTGACCGAGGCTGACCGACTGTTCGGCAGATTTCCCGATTTCATCAAGGAATATATCTACCGTCACGAATGGAAGCGCTTCCGCGACGTGCAGCTCTCCGCCGCGCGCGTGCTGTTCGAGAGTGACGATAACCTCCTTTTGTCCTCCTCGACGGCGTCGGGGAAGACCGAGGCGGTCTTTTTCCCCATCCTCTCAGACCTTTGTTCGGAACGCGAGGCGCCCGCCGGCGTGTCTGTGCTCTATATCGCCCCTCTGAAAAGTCTGATCAACGATCAGTTCGGGCGGATGGAGGAACTGCTCGACGCGAGCGGGATCCCGGTCTGCCGCTGGCACGGGGACGTCGGCGCGTCGCAGAAGACCAAATTGCTGAAAGACCCGAAAGGCATCCTCCAAATCACGCCCGAGTCCCTCGAAAGTATGCTGATGAACCGCTCAAACGATATCCCGCGTATTTTCGCCGGGCTTCGGTACGTCGTTTTGGACGAGATCCACACGATGATCGGCTCTGACCGCGGCAATCAGGTCATCTGCCTGCTTTGCCGGATGGCGCGCTTGATCGGTTCGTCTCCTCGCCGCATCGGGCTGTCCGCCACGGTCGGGGACCTCGAAAGTGCCGCCGAGTGGCTCGGCGCCGGAAGCGGCAGGAACACCCGGGCGCCCAAACCGCCCGAACAAAAACTGCACTGGCGGCTCGGGATGGAGCATTTCTACTACCAGGATCCGAACGAGGAACAGCGCCCCTCGGCGGATGAAGCCGACAAAGAAAAGCGGTCGGGCGTCGCCGTCATCGACCCGGGGTACGAATTTCTCTACGATACCGTCAAGGATAAGAAGTGCCTCGTCTTCTCCAATTCGCGCGAGGAGACCGAGTACGTGACGGCGACCCTGCGCCAGATCGCCAAAAATCGCCGCGAGAACGATATCTTCCTGATCCACCACGGCAACCTGTCCGCCGCGCTCCGCGAGGACGCCGAGATCAAAATGAAGGACGAGGAGGTCCGTCACGCCGTCACCTGCGCGACCGTGACGATGGAACTCGGCATCGACATCGGACGGCTGGAGCGCGTGGCGCAGCTCAACGCGCCGACGACGGTCTCGTCGTTCCTCCAACGCCTCGGGCGCTCCGGACGGCGCGATCTGCCGCCCGAGATGATGATGGTGTTCCGCGAGGAAACGCCGCTGCCGAACACGCCGCTCCCCAAACTGATCCCGTGGGAGCTCCTGCGCGGCATCGCGCTTGTGCAACTCTACGCCGAGGAACGCTTCATAGAACCGCCCTCCAAAAAGGAGATGCCGTTAAGTCTGGCGTTCCACCAGACCATGAGCATCCTCTCGTCCGGCGGGGAACAGACGCCGAAGAACCTGGCGGAGCGGGTGCTGACCCTCCCGCCGCTCTCGCATATCTCGAAAGAGGACTACCGCGAACTTTTGGTTTCGATGATCAACCGCGAATACCTCGAATTCACCGAGGAGAAAACGCTGATCGTCGGTCTTCGCGGCGAGCGGCTGACCGGGAGTTTCAAGTTTTACGCTGTGTTCCAGGACAGCGAGGACTTTACCGTCCGTTGCGGCTCCGACGAGATCGGCACCATCACGACCCCGCCTCCGGTCGGCGACCGTTTCGCCCTTGCCGGGCGCGTCTGGGAGGTGCTGGAGGTCGAGGTCGAAAAGCACCTGATCTTCGTCAAGGGGGTCGACGGCAAAATGGAGATCTCCTGGCCGGGCGGCTTCGGCGAGATCCATACCCGCGTACTCGAAAAGATGCGGGACGTCCTGCTCGGCGACGCGGATTATCCCTACCTGATGCCCAACGCCCGCGAACGGCTCGCCTCGGCGCGCAAACTTGCCAAGAGCACCGGGATGGACGAAAAACTCCTGATCCCGATCGGCGGCTCGTCCTACGTTCTGTTCCCGTGGCTCGGGACGCGCGCTTTCCGCACCGTCCGCCGCTATCTGGCTTTTAACGCCGGACAGTTCGGGATCTCCGACGTTTCCTCCGAGGGGTGCTGTTTCATCACGTTCAAGGTCAAGGACGGGATGGGCGACAAGCTTGAACCGACCTTGATCCGTAAACTGCAAAGCGAGGGGATCGATCCGAACTCGCTTGTCGGCGAGGGCGAGTGCCCCGTGTTCGAGAAGTACGACGACTGCCTGCCGCCCGATCTTCTCCGGCGCGCGTTTGCCCGCGACCGGCTTTCGCCCGACGAGGTGATCAGGCGTTTCTCGCAGGAGGGAGGTCGCTTCGATGAATGACATCTACTCGGTCTTAGCGCCGTATTACGACGAATGGAACGCCGAGATCGACTACGCCGCGTGGGCGGACGGGGTCGAAGCGTTCTTTTGCAAAAACGAAAATGGAAAAGTCCGCGACGTGCTGGACCTTGCCTGCGGGACGGGACGGATGACCATCGAACTTGCCAAACGCGGCTACGATATGATCGGGGTCGACCGTTCGCCCGAGATGCTCGATTTTGCCCGCTCTGCCGCCGAAAAGGCAGGGGAGGGTATCTCGTCCCGGATCCTCTGGCTTATGCAGGAGATGACCGATTTTGAGCTTTACGGTACGGTCGACGCGGTGATCTCGTGTCTGGACTGCGTCAACCACCTGACGACGACCGATGATCTTTCGCGGTGTTTTTCGCTCGTCCACAACTATCTGAACCCCGACGGACTGTTCCTCTTCGACGTGAACTCCAAACGCAAGTTCGAGGAGGTCTACGCCGACAAGACCTACGTGTTTGAGGCGCCGGGCGTTTACTGCGTCTGGGAGAACCGCTACGCGCGGGGACTGTGCGATTTCGGCATCACGCTCTTTAAGAAAGAAGAGAAAGGGCTTTACCGCCGCTACGAGGCGTGCGAGCGCGAGCGGCTGTATTCGGTGCGCACGCTGAAAAAACTGCTCCAGGACAACGGGTTCGAGTGGATCGGCGCCTATCCCGCGCCCTATGAGGGGACGCTTGCCAACGACGAAGATCGCCTGTATATCGCCGCACGGGCGAAAAAAGACTGAAAGAGAACGATATGGAAAACGAAAAGAAGATCGGATCGCGCCTTTTGCGCGGGATGACGAGGGACGGAAGCGCGCGGATCGTCGTGGCGGACAGCCGCGAGATCGTGGAAGCGGCGCACAGGGTCCATAAAACTGTGCCTACGGCGACGGCGGCGCTCGGACGGCTTCTCACCGCTACCTCGATGATCGGCAGCCTCCTGGGCGAAAAAACCGACACCCTGACCGTTACGGTCGCAGGGGACGGACCCGCGGGGCGTCTGCTCGCCGTGTCGGACTACGTCGGGTGCGTCCGCGGGTATATCGAAAACCCGGCGGCGGATCCCCCGAGAAAGGCAAACGGAAAACTCGACGTCGGCGCCGCCGTCGGACGCGGCTCGCTCGCCGTGATCCGTGAGATCGGGGAGGGAGAGCGGCACACCGGGACCGTGGAACTGGTCTCGGGCGAGATCGCGGAGGACTTTACCCGCTACTTTGCCGAAAGCGAGCAGATCCCGTCGGTTTGTTCACTCGGCGTGCTGGTCGCGCCGGACGGGTCTTGCCGCGCCGCGGGCGGGATCCTGATCCAGTTGCTCCCGTTCCCGGATCCCGAAACCGTCGACAAGATCGAAGCCAATCTTCCCGGCATCGGGAGCGTTTCCTCGCTGCTCGATCAGGGGAAGACGTTGGAGGAGATCGCGGGGATCGCCTTTGACGGGATCGAATTCGACCCGTTCGACACGATCGACGTGGACTACGTCTGCACCTGCTCGCGCGCAAGGATGAAACGCGGGATCCGCTCGCTTGGCGCCAAGGAGATCAAAAAACTCTTCGACGAAGAGGAAAAGGAGAGCGGGATACGCGAGATCACCGCGGAATGCCGCTTCTGTGACAAGAAATACCGCTTCACCGAACGGGACTTTCCCAAATGGAACGAAAACGACGAAACGGACAAAGGAGAAAAGAAACAATGAGCGTACTGAAAGGCAACGCACTCGTCGGGCAGTCGGGCGGACCGACCGCCGCCATCAACGCCAGTCTTGCCGGCGTGATCCGGGGCGTTTTTGCGCACCGGGACGTCATCCCCGAACTGTACGGGATGCGGAACGGGATCGAGGGGTTCCTCGCGGGCAACGTGGTGCCGCTTCTTTCTGCGTTTGACGGGGAAGACAAGCTCCGTATCCTGGAGCAGACCCCGGCGGCGGCGCTCGGCTCCTGCCGCAAGAAACTGCCCGATCCAGAAAAGGACGAGGCGTTTTTCGTCGACCTGATCGCCCGTTTCAAGGCGATGGATATCCGCTATTTCTTCTATATCGGCGGTAACGACTCGATGGACACCGTGGCAAAACTCTCGGCGTACCTTGCCAAAACCGACTACGAGATGCGGGTCGTCGGGGTGCCGAAGACCATCGACAACGATCTTGCCGACACCGATCACACGCCGGGCTTCGGTTCGGCGGCGAAATACGTGGCGACGACGCTCTCCGAGATCGTACGCGATTGCGCAGTCTACCGTGTTCCCGCCGTCACGATCGTCGAGATCATGGGGCGCGACGCCGGATGGCTGACCGCGTCCGCGTGCCTGCCGGGCGCGATCACGGGCGAGGGGGTGGACCTGATCTATCTGCCCGAGCGTCCGTTCTCCTTTGAACAGTTTGCCGACGACGTCCGGGAGGCGTTCAAACGGCATCCCAACCTCGTCGTCGCGATCTCCGAGGGCATCCGCTTTGCCGACGGCCGCTACGTCGGCGAGGGCGCGCAGAGCGGGGCGCTCGACGCGTTCGGTCACAAATATCTTGCCGGGGCGGGAAAAGTTCTGGAAAGCTACGTCAAGGAAACGTTCGGATGCAAGGTGCGCTCGTTTGAACTTTCGCTCCCGCAGCGGTGCGCCGCGCATCTGGCGTCGGACGTCGACCTGACGGAGGCAGCAGAACTCGGGCGTTCCGCCGTTTCCGCCGCGACCGAGGGGAAGACCGGCGTGATGGCGGCGCTCGAACGCGTCTCCGACGTGCCTTACCGTTCCGCCGTTACGTTCCGTCCCGTCGATAAGATCGCCAACGCCATCCGCCGGGTGCCGGACGCATTTATCAACGAAGCGGGCAACGGCATCACCCCAGCCGGCGTCGCCTATCTGCGTCCTTTGATCGCAGGCGAACGCAAGGTCGAATACCGAGACGGGCTTCCTGTTCACGCAATTATCTAACTTTATTTCAGGGCAGATACCCAAATCGGCAAAAGCAACGGGCGACCGACGTCAGTCGGTCGCCCGTTGTTATAATGACCGTGAGATCACGGCTTTTTGGATTTGTTCAGGATATCCAGGATATCGTCGAGGTCGATCTCGTCCTCAAACGGCGGGACAGTTCCGGGGTCCGTCGGCTTGGTGCCGGACTGCTCGTCCGGGATCTCGGCCCCGAACGCAGGCGTGGTCGCGGGTTCGGTCGACACCGTTTCGGCGGCGTTTTCCGCGGTCTCGTCCTCGGAGGCGGCGGGCGCGGGCTTTTCCTTATCGAACCCGGTCGCGATGATCGTGATGCGAAGCTCGTCCTGCAGCGTGGGATCGAACGCGGCGCCCCAAATGATGTTGGCGTCGGGACTGGCGGCGTTGCGGATCATTTCGGACGAGAGATACACGTCGTCAAGCGAGATGTCGGGGGCTGCGGTAAAGTTGACGAGAACGCCAGTCGCGCCGGAGATGGAGGTCTCGAGCAAGGGGGAAGAGATCGCGGTGGTCGCGGCGATCGCCGCCTTGTCCTCGCCTTTGCCGATGCCGACGCCCATGTGGGCGAACCCTGCGTCTTTCATCACCGAAACCACGTCGGCAAAGTCCACGTTGACGAAACCGGGGATGTTGACGATCTCGGAAACGCTCTGCACGCCCTGGCGCAGAACGTCGTCTGCGGTCTCGAATGCGTTGGCAAGCGTGATCCTGCCCTCGGACACCTGTTTCAGGCGCTCGTTCGGAATGACGATCAAACTGTCTACGTACTGACGCAGGACCTCGATCCCGGCGTCTGCCTGCGCCATCCGGCGTTTCCCCTCGAAGAGAAACGGTTTGGTCACGATCCCGATGGTCAGGATATTCATTTCTTTAGCGATCTTTGCAACGATCGGCGCGGCGCCGGTACCGGTACCGCCGCCCATTCCGGTCGTGACGAAGACCATGTCCGCTCCCTCGAGCAGATGACGGATGTCTTCGATGCTCTCCTCGGCGGAGCGACGACCGATCTCGGGGTCGGACCCCGCGCCGCGTCCGTTCGTGATCTTTTCACCGATCACCAACTTCTGGGACGCACTCGAAAAGGAAAGCACCTGCGCGTCGGTGTTGACGGCGATGAAATCCACCCCGCGGATGTTCGTGGAGATCATACGGTTGACGGCGTTATTTCCGCCGCCGCCGATGCCGACGACCTTGATCTTGACCCCGTTATCAATGACTTCGTTATACTCAAACGCCATTGGCACACCTCCGCAAAAATATGGTGGAAAGAGTGTATATTTCTACAATGATATAATACAAAATCTTCCGATTAATTGCAAGAGCTTTCTCCTATTATTCACATTTTGTTAACATCTATGTTTGTTTTAACTTGATAAAGCAGGGCAGAAGAATTGTCAGGCGCCTAAATGCGGGCAGAGCGACTTGATCTCACGCAGGATGATCGCCTCGCGATCCGGGACCCGAAACCGCGCGACTGCCGCCCGCATTTTGTCTCTGGTTTCTCTGTTTGATAGTATCCGGTCGAGTTCATCCGTCAGTGTTTCCGGTGTCAGGTCTTTATCCGGCAACAGGATCGCCGCTCCGGCGTCCGCCATCGCCCGTGCGTTCTTTGTCTGGTGGTCGCCCGTTGCCGCGGGGTACGGGACCAGGATCGCGGGAACGCCCGCCGCCGCGATCTCCGATACCGTCATCGCACCCGCGCGGCAGATCACGGCGTCGGACGCCAGAAGATGCGTCGGCATATCCTCGATATACCGTTCCCGTTGATACCGTCCGAATGTGCGGACGCTTGCCGTGTCGACGCCTTTTTGTCCGACGGAGTGGAGGATCGTCAGGTTTTTGTACTGAGAGAGCAGGCGCGGGACCGCCCGTTCCAGCGCGTCGTTCATTTTCGCAGCCCCGAGACTGCCGCCGAAGACGACGAGATAGAGCGTCCCGTCCGACAGCCCGAGCCGCGCTCTCGCCGTCGCCCTGGTGAGTGTGTAGAACTCACGCCGGAGCGGATTGCCCGATACGACGGTCCGTTTTGATCGGCGAAAATCCCGGGCTGCTGACGGAAAGTTGATCAGGGCAAGGTCGGTATGCTTTGCCAGCAGTCTTGCCGCGAGCCCCGCCCGGGCGTTGGCTTCGTGCAGGACGGTCTTGATCTTGCGCGAGGCGGCGACCCGCAGGACGGGGTAACAGACGTAGCCGCCCGTCCCGACGACCAGATCCGGTGCTTCCTCGTCCAGTATCCTTTTCGCCTCCGAAAGCGAGCGCAAAAGCGATACCGCCGCCCCGAAGTTCTTCAGGGTGAGCGAACGGCACAGCCCTTTCACGGGAATATGCCTGATCTCGTACCCGGCAGTTCTGACCAGGCGGTTTTCCATCCCTGTGGGCGTTCCGACGAAAACCACCGACAGATCCGGGATATTCCGGCGCAATATTTCCGCGATCGACAGGGCGGGGTTGATGTGTCCTGCGGTCCCGCCGCAGGCAAATAGTATCTTCATATTCGTTCCTTTCTCATCAGATCGGGACCTCGCGCGAGATCGAGAGCAGGATGCCCATTTCAAAGAACAGCATCACGAGCGACGATCCGCCGTAGCTGAAAAACGGGAGCGAGATACCGGTATTCGGGATGGTGTTGGTGACGACCGCAAGATTGAGCAGGACCTGGACCGCGATCTTTGCCGAGATCCCGAGGCAGACCAACCGGGAAAAGGGATCGCGGCAGCGAAGGCCCACCCTGACCGCCCGCAGAACGAAGAGCGAGAACAGCAAAACGACCCCGGCGGCGCCGATAAATCCGGTCTCCTCGCACAAAACGGTGTAGATCATATCGTTTGCAGGTTCGGATACGTAACTGTATTTCAGGACGCTTTGCCCGAAACCTCGCCCGAAAAAACCGCCCGAGCCGATCGCCATCAACCCCTGCAGGGTCTGCCACCCGCCGTCCAGCGGGTAACGAGCGGGATCGAGCCAGATGGTGATGCGCCGTTTGGTGTAGTCGGTCAGACACGCGAACAGGGTGACGCCGACGCCGCAAACGCCGCCGAACGCCCCGATATAGCGCAGCGTGGTCCCGGAGAACAGCATCACGAGAAGCCCGATACACCCGAGGATGATCAAGCCGGACAGGTGTTTTTGCAGCATAACAAGCACAGAGATCGCCCCGATCAGAAGAAACGGGAACAGCGTACCGAAAAGAAACGCGTTCCGCCTGTTTTTGCGGTCCAGCGCCCGTTCGGCGTTGGCGGCGTAATAACGCGAAAGGATCAGGACCAGGGTGGTTTTGGCAAACTCCGACGGCTGAAAGGTCAGGGGACCGACGGCGATCCAGCGCTGCGCGCCGTTCCCGGCGACCCCGAGGGCGAGCACCGAAAGAAGCAGCAGGACGGTCAACAGGTAGAGCGTCGGCGCGATCCCGTACCAGAACCGCGAGGACGGAAGCAGGGAGAGGAGCATCGCCCCGACCCCGACGACCACCCATACGATCTGGCGTTCGATGAAATAGTACCCGTTGTGATAGCGGTTTTCGGCGTAGGGTAACCCGGCGGAGAAGATGGTGACCGTTCCCGCCGCGGCAAGCAGCAGGATCAGGATCAGGAGGGTCGGATCGATCCCGCGAGCTGTTCTGTGAAAGAGCGGCGCGTCATCGTCCGGAAACGACGGGAGCCACCGGAAAAAGCGTGGTTTTCTATCTGCTTTCATGACCCTCCCCTCACAAGAAAAGGAACAGACCGGCAAAGAGACAGGTCAAAAGCGAAAAGCAGGAGAAGACCGCGACGATCTTCGGTTCGCTCCATCCCAGCGCCTCGAAGTGATGGTGGAGCGGCGCGATGCGGAACAGCCGCCGTCCGTGCGTGATCTTGAAAAAAACGACTTGCAGGATGACCGACAGTCCCTCCAGAACGTACAAAAACCCTGCGAACACGATCAGAAGCGGGTTTCCGGCAAGAAAACTGCATCCCGCGAGCGCCGCGCCGAAAAACAGCGAACCGGTGTCGCCCATAAAGACCCGCGCGGGGTGATAGTTGTAGATCAGGAACCCCGCCGCCCCGCCGAAGATCGCCCCCGAAAAGAGCGAGAGCGGCTCCAATAGCTGTCCCGCGCCGACAAGACCGAAAAAACCGGCGAGGACCGCCGCGTCGGAGGCGGCAAGACCGTCGACCCCGTCGGTCAGGTTGGCGCAGTTGACGATCCCGACGAGAAGAAAGGAGGAAAAGAGATAAAAGACGAACGCCGAGCGCAGAAAGGAGGGAAGCGGCAGAGCGGATAAGTCGGGACGGAAGCCGAAGATCGCAAGCAGGGAAAGATACGCCCCCGCCGAAACCGACTGCAAAAGCAGTTTTTGCCGCGGGGTCAGCCCGTCGTTGCGTTTGTGGCGGAATTTCGCCAGATCGTCGATCATCCCGATCACGCCGTTCAAAAGTGCGTACAGGACCGTCAAGAGCAGGAAGATCATCGACTGTCGCGGCGCGCGAAAGAGAAGAAGCGCACAGCCGATCAAGCCCGCGACCGTCACGGGCAAAAGAAAGCAGAGCCCGCCCATCGTAGGGGTGCCCTCTTTTTTCATGTGCCAGCGCGGGCCGATCGCAAGGATCTTTTGTCCCATTTTGCGGGCGGTCAGCCACGGGATCAGGAGTTTGCCGAGCAAAACGGTCCCGAAAAAGCAAAAGAGTGCGGCATAAAGAAACCAAAGTCCGACGTTCATTCATTTCCCGCCCGCAGGCGACGTTCCTTTCCGCGGTCAACTTTCCGCTTGCTTCAGATAGAGTACGATCCGTTCCAGCGCCAGCGCGCGCGATCCTTTGACGAAGACCAGATCCCCCGGCGCCAACTCTTGTTTTAAGCGAGCAGAGAGTACTTGTAATTCATCCGGCACGAACAGAGCGATCTTTTCCCGGGACAGCCCCGCGTCGAACGCTCCGACGGCATAACCCTTTGCGAAATCTCCGACGCAGTACAGCCGCGCGGGGTCAAGCGCCGCCGCGCGCCGTCCGATCATTTGATGGAGCGCGTCCGCCGCGTCCCCGAGTTCGAGCATATCCCCGAGAACCAGGAACACGCGCCGACCGTTTTTGTTTTTTTTCAGCGATGCAAGCGCCGCCTCGGTCGGTTCGGGCGAAGCGTTGTAGCAGTCGAGCAGGACGGTCACGCCCCCGATCTCCTCGGTCTGCCCCCGGAGCGGCGCCGCTTTGATCTTTGTCAGCCCGTCGCGTATGACCGTACGTTCGATCCCGAGTTCGGAGCATACGGCGAAACAGAACGCCGCGGATGAAAGGATCGGCGCTTCGTCCCAGGAAAGCCGGACGCCGTCGAGCGTATCGGTCGGGGAGGAGAGCGTGACGTGCGGCTTTCCCTCTGAAACCTCCTTTACGGCGAGCGAGTAGAACGCGGGGACAGCGGGATCGACTGAAACCGAACGCGCGCGGACGCCAAGTTCCGGGACCGCGTCGGCAAGCAGGGGATCGCCTGCGGGATAAAGAAGCACGCCGTCCGGCGTCATCCCATCGGCGATCTCGCATTTTGCCCGGCAGATCCCGGCTTTGGAACCGAGAATCCCGATATGTGCCGACCCGATCCCGGTGATGACGGCAACGTCGGGTCTGACCAGCCGCGACAGCCGTCCGATCTCGCCCGGCCCGCGCATCCCGAGTTCCGCAACGAAAACTTCAGTCCCGGGCTGTATCGAGAGCATAGTCAATGCGACGGCAAGATCGGTGTTTCCGTTGCCCTCGGTGTAACAGACGCGACAGACGGTCGAAAGGATCGCCGTCAGATTTGTCCGCAGGGTGGTCTTTCCGTAACTGCCGGTGACGGCGACGGTTTTGTGCGGGATGGCCGACGCGTAGAGTGCGGCGGCGGAAAAGAGGACGGCAAGCGGGTCTTGTACGGTGAGGGTGCGCGGATCGCCGTCCGAACGGTGTGAGAGTACGCGGGCGGCTCCGTTTGCATACGCCTCTCCGATATGGACGGCGCCGTCGGTTTTTTCGCCCTGTAGGGCGAGAAAGAGGTCTCCCGGGCGGATCTCTCCCGAATGGGTCGCGATCGCCGTCACGGGCGTATTATCGCCGCCGGAGGGGAAGCTGAAGAGCGCGGGGTCAATCGGTTCTCCGGTCTTGATCCGCATCGTCTTCCTCCGTAGTATGACCGTACCGGCGCCGTTTTAGCGCCTCCCGGACGATTTTCTTTTCGTCAAACGGACGAACGCCGTCGGATGTGATCTCATACTGTTCGTGCCCCTTGCCGACCAACAGGACGATATCCCCCGGCTCCGCTGTTTCGATCGCGTAGTTGATCGCTCTCTTTCGGTCGACGATCACGCGCCGCCGTGTTTTTTCGGGCATTCCCGATATGATCTCGCGGATGATCTGCTTCGGGTCCTCGCTCCGACTGTTGTCGGATGTCACGATAGAAAAATCGGCAAGTTCTGCCGCCGTGCGTCCCATCGCGACGCGTTTGGTGGGATCGCGGTCGCCTCCGCATCCGAAGAGCAGGACGATACGTTCCCCGTGGCGGCGGAACGCCCGGACCGACAGCAGCAGCGAGCGGAGCGCCGCCTCTGTATGCGCGTAATCGATCAGAACGGAAAAAGAGAATTCCCCCGCGTCGACCTTTTCCATCCTGCCCGGAACGGTCGGCAGACGCGTCAGCGCCCGGATAGACGACGGGATATCGACGCCGACTTCCCGTGCCGCCGCCACGGCAAGCAGGGCGTTCTGCACGGTAAACGCGCCGGGAATAGGCACCGATACGGGAAAACGCCCGTCGTCGGTCTCTAAAACGAAAGAAACGCCGTCACATCCGTCAAGTTCTGCTTCCGTCGCGAGATGATCGCACTGTCCGACCGTCCCGCAGACCACCCGGCGGCAGGAAAGACCCTCGAGCAAAAGGTCGGTCCACGGGGTATCTCCGTTCACGACGGCGGTCTTGGTTTGTTTGAACAGGTTCTTTTTCGCCGCGAGGTAAGAGGTCATATCGCGGTGATAGTCCAGGTGTTCCGGCGACAGATTGGTAAAGACCGAGCAGGCAAACGAGAGCGGCGCGACGCGGGAGCGGTCGAGCGCCTGCGACGATACCTCCATCACGACGTGCGTGATCCCCGCGTCCGCCATCGCGGCAAGCAGGGGATAGAGCGTCAGAGGCGGCGGGGTGGTCATGGTCGCCGCATCCCCGGCGTGAAAGGCGGCGAAAGCCGCTTCGTTTCCCGCGGCGCCGAGGTATCCCGTCGTGCCGATCATTCCGGTCGGGACGCCCGCCTCGTTCAGGATATGCCGGATCATGGTCGCCACGCTGGTTTTTCCGTTGGTCCCCGTGACCCCGATCAGGGTCAGGCGCTTGCCGGGGTCGCCGTAAAATCGGCTGGCGGCGTACGCCTCGGCACGGCGCGTGTCGTCGACCGGGAGCAGGGGGATACCGACGTCCGCTCCGGCGTATTCCCGCGCTGCGACGGCGGCGACACAACCCTTTTCTTTTAAGGCAGGCAAGAGGAGGTGAGAGTTATAGTTCTTTCCCTCGTGGCAGATATAAAGACAGCCGGGCGTGATCCTCCGTCCGTCGTTTACGATGCCCGCGACGTCGATCCCGTCGTGCGGCTCGCCGTCGTATTCTCCCGGTAACAGCAGTCGGTCCAGTTCCATTCGGTCTCCTTTCAGTCGGCGTCGTCGGGGTACAGGACCGTGATCCGTATCACGGTCCCGGCGGGGACGGTCTCGCCCGGCGGGATTGATTGAGAGGTGACCGACGCGTCGGTGTGTCCGAGCGGATCTCCGATCCCGAAATACTCGATATTCAGTCCCGCCGAGAGGATCGCCGCGTTTGCTTCGACGGGGGATAATCCCGACACGCGCGGCACGCTGACGGTCACCTGTTCAGCGCCGTCGGTGTAGAGCAGGACGCTTCCGGTCGCGGGGTCCAAGAGGGTCCCTGGCGCGGGGAACTGCCCGACGACCGTATTGCCGTCCCCGATCACGCGGACGGGAAGCGCGCCGGACTTTGCGGCGGCGCGCGCCTGCACGACCGTAAGAGAGACGAAATCGTCGACCGCGACGGGTTCAGGCGCGGGTTTGCCGTCGGTCTTCGCCTCGATATACGGCAGAACGGAGGACAGCAGAGAGGAGATATAGGGGGCGGCGACGATCGCGCCGTATTTGGCGGTCTCGGGTTCGTCCGCGACGATGATCGCGGCGATCTCCGCGTCGTCGGACGGGGCGAACGCCACGCACGAGCCGATACGGAGAAAGGAGTTTCCGTTAGCGTCCAGTACGTCGAATTTCTGACTGGTCCCGGTCTTCGCCGCGACCTTGTATCCCTTGACGTAGGCGTTTCTCGCGCCTCCCGTGCCCGAAACCCCCTCTTCGAGGATCGCGGCGACCGCACTTGCGGCGTCGGAGCCGACGACCTGCCGCCGGATGACCGGTTCGTGCGTGAAAACGACCTTCCCGTCTGGGTCGATCACCCGCTCGACCAGATAAGGTTCGACCAGGTTTCCGCCGTTCGCGACGGCGGCGACGGCGGTCAGTTGTCCGATGATCGACACCTTGAACCGCTGACCGAAGGACGCGGTCGCAAGCTCGGTCGTCCCGATGGCGTCCTTTTTGTGAAAGAGCCCAGTCACCTCCGAGGGCAGGTCGATCCCGGTCTTTTCAAGATATCCGAACTTGACGAAATAATCGTAGAACCGTTCCGCGCCGATCCTGGCACCGACCTGCATCAGGGTCGGGTTGCAGGACTGCTGCAGACCGTAGGCGAACGTGAAGCCGTGCCCGTGTCCGCCCCGCTTGTGGCAGGAGATCGAGTAGCCGCCGATCTGCAGCGCCCCGGTGCAGTCGAACGTATCGGTCGGGGTCACGACGCCGAGATCCAGCGCCGTTGCCGCCGTGACGATCTTAAAGGTCGAGCCGGGTTCGTAGAGTTCGCTCGTCGCCTTGTTCCGCCACATCGTATAGAGCAGTTCGGATTTCAGTCTGGCGTATTCCTCGCCGTCCTTTTCGTAGCCCGCCGCATTCAGCTTCGCCTGTGAAAGTTCGTCGAGCGTGAACGGGTGGTTGCAGTCGAACGGGGAGGAGGTCGCCATCGCCAGGATCGCCCCGGTCTTCACGTTCATCACGATGCCGGTCACTCGGTTTTTGACGTCAAAGGTGCGACGGATCTCCTCGAGCAGCGTTTCCAGACGCGTTTCGATATAGGGGTCGAGCGTTGTTTCGATACTGTTCCCGGGGACGGGTTCACGGTAGGAGACCCCGATATCCGAGAGTTCCCGTCCCGTCGCGTCCTTGGCACGAAGAAACGCGCCGTCCGCCCCCGACAGCACCTCGTCGTAGGAGTATTCCAACCCGAACAGCCCCTGCTGGTCCGAACCGGTGAACCCGATCACGTGGGCGGCAAAGGTCCCGAGCGGATAGGAACGCACGACCGAGGGGTCGGCGTGGACCATCTTTTCCAAGTGATTTTCCGAAACGAACGAGAGTACGCGCCTGAACACGTCCTCCTCCACGTTCCGTTTGACCGTCTGGTCCAGCGTTTTCGTTTTCTTTGCGCGCGACAGGATCGCGTCGCGGTCGATCCCGAGCAGGGGTGAAAGACCGTCGGCGATCAGCGAGGCGTAGTCCGTACCGTCCCGCTCGCTCTCCTCTCGGATATCGACGGGGGAGAGGCAGATGCGCCAGACGGTGCGGTCGCAGGCAAGGACCGTGCCGTCCGAGGCGTAGATGGTCCCGCGCGGCGCGCGCAAGGGGGAGACCGTGCGCACCTGATCCTCCACCATCTTGGTATAGCGGGCGTAACCGAATACCTGCATCCCGAAAATGCGGACGAGCAGAAACGAGCCGAAAACAAGGAACGCCGAAAACAGAGCGATCACACGCCGCCGCGCGACGGGGAACGCCATTTTCATATTCCGCTGTTCGGGTCCCATAGAAACCTCCCGAAAACAAAATGAAAGCGACCCGTTTGAGGTCGCTTTCATCATATTCGGTTGTATTCCGGGTTTATTCCATCGTCGTGTCGATCTGCTGCCCCTGCGGGAACACGATCCGCACCGCCGAGGGTTCGGTCACCGTGTTGATCGAGATCGCGGCGCTCGACTGATCGACGCCAGAGGGCGCGTACTGCTTGGTCGACACGTCGCTCATAAAGCGGATGGTGCAGAACAGGATCAGAACGCAGGAGAAAAGAAGCGCAAGGGTAGAGAGCACCGGATGACGGCGGGAGAGTTTCCGGATGGGGGAGGCGGTGCGGCGTTTGCCGGAACGCGCAGGGGCGTAACCCTCGTTTGCCGCTTTCGCCATCATAAACTCGCCGATGGTGCGGTTCCCGCTGAAATCAAAGCGGCTCCGCATCTTCAGATACAGTTCGTTGTTCGCGCCGTTATCGGAGGTTTGATTTTGGATCACGTTGTAAGTCATGACGGTTCTCCTCTCTTAATCGATCGTTGCGATCGGCAGTTTCGTTGCGATCCGGAGTTTCGCGCTCCGGGATCTCGGGTTTTCTTCAAGTTCGGTCTCGCTCGGCAGGATCGGTTTTTTCGTGTCGAGTTTGACCACGGGTTTTCGTCCGCAGACGCAGACGGGGAAGTCGGGGGGACAAATACAGGGGTTTGCGAGTTCGTTCAGGGTGTTCTTTACGATCTTATCTTCGCCCGATTGGAAGGAAATAACCGCTATTTTTCCGCTTGGAACCAGGTTGTCCGCCGCGCCGCGGATAGCGGGCGAGATGGCGTCCAGCTCCCGGTTGACCTCGATCCGGATCGCCTGAAAGGTCTTTTTTGCCGGATGGTGGCCAGTTGCGCGGAATTTCAAGGGGATCGCCGAGCAGATCACGTCGGAGAGCTCGGTCGTGGTCTCAAAGGGTTTGATCTCACGCCGCCGGACGATCGCCGTAACGATCGCGGAGGCGAAGCGTTCCTCGCCGTAAAGATCGATGATCTTCAGCAGTTTCTCGGGCGGGTAAGTGTTGACGACGTCGCGCGCCGTCAGGGGCTGTTCGCGGTCCATCCTCATATCGAGCGGCGCGTCTTTCATATAAGAGAAGCCGCGGCTCGCTTCGGTCTGCTGAAAAGCGGAACAGCCGAGGTCCATTAAAACCCCGCCGAGGTTGGATACTTGGTACTCGGTCAAAACCGAGGATAGTTCGGAGTAATTCGTGTGAACGTACGTGATTTTGTCGGAAAAAGGGGAGAGCCGCTCCCTTGCGGCGCGCAGCGCGTCGTCGTCCCGGTCCAGGCAGATCAGCCGTCCGGTTTTGCCGAGACGTTTGGCGATCTCAAAGGAGTGTCCGCCGCCGCCGGTCGTGCAGTCCACGTAGGTCAGACCATCCCGGACGTTCAGCGCGTCGATGCACTCGTGCAAAAGAACGGGGGTGTGGGAGAAAAGCGGTTCCAGGTCTTCCATCACTTACAGACCTATCGAGGCGAGCTTGCGCCGGATCTTGTCGATGTCGCGTACCTTCTCGGCTTCGTGCCAGAGAGCAGCGCTCCAGATCTGGATGTGATCGCCCGCGCCGATGATGACGACGTCGCGCTCGATCGAGGCGTAGTCGAGGATCTGCTGGGGAAGAACGATCCGTCCGTTGGAGTCCGGGGTCGCCTGCACGGATTTCGAGAACAGGAACTCCTTGATCTCGCTGACCTCGGAGTCGGGGAAGCCGTTGATCAGGTCCGCGATCTTATCCATCGCCTCGCAGGTGTAGACCGCAAGGCAGTTCTTATTCATCTTGCGGGTAACGAAGAAACTCTCGCCGAGTTGTTCGCGGAAGCGGGCGGGCATAAACACCCGGTTCTTCGCGTCGAGGGTATGTTCGTATTCGCCGACGAAGGTCATGCCGTCCGTCTCCTTTCCCGAAATTTGATCTCTTTGGTGGGCTACGGGATCACTTTGACCCCTCAAACGCGTAACTTTGCGTAACTTTGCACCACTGTGCTATAATTATACCCCACTTTTCGTTCCGTGTCAACCATTTCCAAATAAAAATAATGATCAAATTTTTCGACCGGTTTTTGTGCAAGTTGACAAAAAACGGGGGCGCTCACATTTTTTTAAAAAAGAGATTTCTCTTTCGTTTGGAATATGATATAATAAATAAAGAAAAGACGGAGCAACGAAAACAGGCGGGAGGCGGGGGATCCGATGAAGTTCAGACGGTTTTTCGGCTTGTCGGATAAACCCGGCTCGAAAAAAGACAGGATCAAGCGTTCCAACGCCCTGCACGGTCAGACCATCCGCTACGTCAGCGAGATCGGATCCGACGGGGTCGAGAACATCATCGGGCGGGGTGGCAACGCCTCGGTCCGGTTGGGCGAACTCCTGATCTTCTCGTCAAACGAGGTGATCTATCGCGCCCGCTGTGAGGACGTTCTGACGGCGGACCTGCTCTCGGGCGACGGCGTGGTCCTCAGGGGACCCGACGCGGTCTCGGGATCACAGGACCGCACCATCACCGTTTATTTCGTCGACTATCACAAGTAAGTAAAGGGGAACGCAGATGAAGCGGAGAAGACGGCTTGCCGGTTTGGTAGCGGGCGTATTGCGCGTCGCTCTCCGTCGCCGTCCGAGGACCGCCGGCGTGATCCTGGCGGCGGGAAGCGGCACCCGGATGGGGAATGAGACCCCGAAACAGTTCTTACCGCTGCTCGGAAATCCGATGTTGGTTTATTCGGTCCGCGCGTTCCTCGCCTGTCCCGAGATCGACGAGATCGTGATCGTGACGCGGAAGAGCGACCTTTCCGAAGTGCGGGATCTCTGCACCGCTTACGAACTGAACGCCAAGCCGATCAAGGTCGTCGCCGGGGGCGAAACCCGGCAGAAGTCCGCGTTTCTCGGCGTCGAGGCGACCTCGCGCGCCTGCCGGTTCGTTTCGATCCACGACGCTGCAAGATGCCTGGTCACGCCCGGGATCATCTCTTCGGTCGTGTCCGAGGCGTACCGTCGCCGCGCAGCCACGGCGGTCAGCCCGATCAACGATACCGTCAAACGCGTCGATCGGAAAGGACGGATCAGGGAAACGCTCGACCGGAACGAGCTCGTCGCTGCGGCGACCCCGCAGGCGTTCGACCGGGACTTTTATATCGCTGTCGCCGCCTACGCCGAGAAAAAGGGGACTGTCGTCACCGACGACAACGCGCTGTTCGAGGCGGTCGGGCAGACGGTTTATACCGTGGACTGCGGAAGCGGGAATTTCAAGGTCACGACCAAAGACGATCTGATACGCGCGGAGGCGATGCTCCGCGCAAAAGAGAAAAAGGAGACCGAGCGATGAGGATAGGACACGGATACGATGTGCATCGGCTCGTTTCGGGGCGAGATCTGGTCCTCGGAGGGGTCAGGATCCCCTACGAATACGGGCTTCTCGGTCATTCTGACGCCGACGTCCTGACCCACGCGATCATGGACGCCCTGCTCGGCGCGGCGGCGCTGGGGGACATCGGTCTTCATTTTCCGGACAGCGACCCCGCTTATCTCGGGATCAGCAGTCTGACGCTTCTTGAACGGGTCGGCGCTCTGCTTCTCGAAAAAGGGTACCGTTTCGGCAATATCGACGCGACCGTCGTGGCACAGGAACCGCGGCTTCGCCCCTATATCGACCTGATGCGGAAGAATATCGCCGACACGCTCGGGATCCCCCTGGATCGCGTCAACGTAAAGGCGACCACCGAGGAGGGGCTCGGGTTTACCGGAGAGCGGCTCGGTATCGCGGCGCACGCCGTTTGCCTCCTTGAATAAAAAAGGACTGCCCGACAGAGTCGGACAGCCCCCAAGTGATCTGCCCGAGGGAACAAATCACACGTCCTTCGTTTTCATACGTCGGCCGTCGGGCAGGGAACACGGATCTTATTTCGGTTTTACTCAGATCGTAGTCCCTTGGCAGAATATGCAGTTTATGCCGGCAGAGTTCGCTCCGCCGACGGAAAGGTTGAAAGAATGGTTAAGATCGCACCCTCGCTTCTCTCCTGTGATTTTCTCAAAATGGGGGAGGAGATCGACGAGATCGAACGCGCAGGAGCGGAATACCTCCATCTCGACGTGATGGACGGCGTATTCGTCCCCAATTTCAGTTTCGGTTTCCCGATCATCTCGGCGGCGAAAAAGCAGAGCAAAATGGTCTTTGACGCGCATCTGATGATCGCCAGACCCGAGCTCTACGCCGAGCGGATGATCGACGCCGGGGCGGACATCGTCTGCGCGCACCTCGAGGCGGTAAAAGACCCCGTCGCGTTCTGCAAACTGGTCCACGATAAGGGGGCGAAAGCGGGGCTGGGGCTTCGTCCGCGTACGCCCGTCACCGCCCTGTTCCCGTATCTCCCGTACGTCGATCTGGTGCTGGAAATGACGGTCGAACCCGGGTTCGGCGGGCAGAAACTGATCCCCGAAACGCTTGACAAACTCGAAGCTCTGCGTAAAGAGATCGACCGCCTCGGGCTTGCCGTCGAGTTGGAAGCAGACGGCGGTATCAACGCCGAGACCGCCGCCGCCGTGCGAAACGCCGGGGCGGATATTCTGGTCGCCGGGTCCGCGGTCTTCCGCGGAAACGACAAGGCGGCGAACATCCGCGCGCTCCGGGGTTGAGGTCGCCGGATGAAGATCGCCGTACTTGACGCCGGGACGCTCGGGGACGATCTGTCGCTCTCCCCGCTCTCCGAGTTCGGGGAGGTCAAGATCTACCGCGAGACCCCGCCGGACCTTGTCGCGTCGCGTCTTGCGGGCGTGGATATCGCCGTGCTGAACAAGGTGCGGCTGAACGGGTCCAACCTCGCGGACGCAAAGGACCTGAAACTCATCTGCATCACCGCGACCGGCTTCGATAACGTGGACGTCGCCTATTGCCGTTCCGCCGGGGTCGGGGTCTGCAACGTGGTCGGCTACTCGACCGACAGCGTGGCGCAGATCACGCTTTCGCTCGTGCTCTCGCTTTACTCGCATCTGCGCGAGTACGACGCGTACGTGCGCTCGGGCGCGTATTCCGCCGGGACCTCGCATAACCGCCTGATCCCGGTCTACCGCGAACTGGCGGGGAAGACCTGGGGCGTCGTGGGGTACGGCAACATCGGGAAAATGGTCGCCGCCGTCGCCGTCGCTCTCGGCTGCCGCGTCGTCTGCACCAGAAGACAAGATACCGGTGACGAGAGCATTGAGGTCCTGCCGATCGATGATCTGCTCCGTGTGTCCGACGTCGTGACGTTGCACGTTCCCCTGAACGAGGGGACGAAAAATCTGCTCTCGCGTGAGCGGCTCTCGCTGATGAAGCCCGACGCGATCCTGGTCAACGCTGCGCGCGGCGGGGTATGGGACGAAAAGGCGGTTGCCGACGCCCTGCTTGCAGGCAAACTCGGCGGGGTCGCATCGGACGTTTACGCCGTCGAACCGATGGCGAAAGATCACCCGTTCAGAGCCCTGCAAAACTCCGATTGCGCGATCTTCACGCCGCATATGGCGTGGGGCGCGTACGAGGCGCGGGTCCGCTGCCTCGACGATATCTGCCAAAGTATCCGCAGTTTTCTTTCGGGCGGTATGCGGTCTCGCATCGTATAATGAACGGGCGGCGGGCAAATTTGCCCGCCGCCCGTCGTGTTGCCGAAAAAAACGGGACCGTCCGAGGACGGTCCCGTTTTTTCGTTTCTGTTAGTCCGAAACGTAGGGAAGCAGCGCCATAAAGCGGGCGCGCTTGATCGCGGTCGTCAGATCTCTCTGATGCTTCGCGCAGGTGCCGGAGACCCGGCGGGGAAGGATCTTCGCACGCTCCGAGATATACTTTCTCAGGCGGGCGGTGTCCTTGTAGTCAATATCCTGCGCTTTTTCCGCACAGAACACACAGACCTTTTTCTTTCTGCGGTTGGGGCGGAAAGGAGCGCGTTGGGTATCGTTTCTGTCCATTCCAAACAACCTTTCCGGCTCACGATTTCAGTCCCGTTCCGCTGTGAGCCAAGGCGGAGGGGGAAAGACGACGCTGCTTAGAAAGGCAGCTGCTCGTCGTTGGGGATCTCCTCAAATCCGGAATTGCCGTTGCTGGAGTATGCGGGCGTGCCGTAAGCGTCGCCGGAAGCGGCGCCTGCACCGGGAGCGCCGGGGGCGCTGCCGTCCGCCTTGTTCTCAACGAAGGAGAGCTCGTCCGCCACGACTTCGGTGGCGTAGTGCTTGCCGCCCTGGGGGTCGGTCCAGCTTCTCGACTGGATCTGGCCGCAGACCAGGATCGGACGTCCTTTCTTGAAATAGCGGGTCACGAATTCCGCGCGTTCTCTCCAGGCGACGACGTTGATGAAATCAGCGGTCTGCTGGTTTTGATCGGAATTCTTGGAAAAGCGGCGGTTCACAGCGATGGTGAACCGACAAACCGAGATAGAGTTCGACGTCTGACGGAGTTCCGGGTCAGCGGTCAGATTTCCGATCAGGATCGCCTTGTTAAAACTCGCCATGTGCGTTTGTCTCCTTTCGATCGTTCAGCTTACTCTTCGGATTTGGTCTCTGCTGCGGCTTCGTCTGCAGCGGTAGCTTTCGGCTTAGCGGCTCTGGGTTTTGCCGGAGCTTTGGGCTTCGCGGGAGCTTTTTCCTTAGCGGGAGCGTCTTCCGCATCGGCTGCTTTCGCTTTCGCGGGAGCCTTCTTTGCGGGAGCTTTCTTTGCCGGGGCTTCCTCGGCGACCGGGGTCTCCTCCACGGCGGGAGCCTCTTCCTTTGCGGGAGCGGCTTCAACTGCGGGAGCTTCCTCCTTCGCGGGAACTTCTTCCGCTTTCACCTCCGCCTCGACTGCCTCTTCGGCAACGATCGCGGGAGCGGGAACGGCGGACGCCGGCGCACCTTCGATCTTCTTCGTGGTCATGGAACGGATGATGCCGTCGGTGATACCGAGGACGCGTTCGAACTCACGAGGGAAGGAAGGTTCGCTCTTGTAGGAAACGAGGACGTAGTACCCTTCGGGAATATAGTTGATCGGGTACGCGAGCCGCCGTTTCCCCCACTCGTTGACCGACTCCAGCGTTCCGTTGTCGGACACGAGCGTCGAGAACTTCGCAACGATCTCTTTCATCTCTTCTTCGGAGAGATTACCGCTGATGACGTACAAAGTCTCGTAGGAAATGAGCTTTTTCTCCATTCTGAATACACCTCCTTATGGTCATTCGGCCACAACTTTTGCTGTGGCAAGGAGCAGGATCTTTGATCCGTGCCGATTTCGTATTATAACAGAAAAGGGAAAGGTTGTCAAGTGCATCCCTTTACTTTTTTATATTTTTTATATAGGGGTCAGGTCGCCTCGGGTTCAGGACCGTCCTCCGCGGGTGTCTCGTCGGGGACGGGAAGTTCCCGGAGGGCAAGGTAGTACTCGTCGTTCAAGGGGCGACCCCGCGAGAGGAGGCGGCGTGTCTCGGTCCCCTCGATCAGCGCGTGGATCGAGGCGAACAGCGGCACCGCGAAAACAAACCCGAAGAAGCCGAACGCACCGCCGAAAAAGAGCGAAAGGCAGATGGTCAGCCCGATATTCGGACGCAGACGTTTCCGCAGGAAAAACGGTTCCGCCAGGATGCAGTAGAGCAGATGGAGGAAGAACAGGATCAGAAAGAGCGGAAGCGCGTTCGGGCGGTTCAAGACCAGCATCACGGAGGGGAGCAGCACCACGAGCAGGATCATTCCGAAATCCGGCATCATATCGAACGCGAAGACCAGAATGGTGATCAGCGCACGGAACGGGACGTTGAAGATCAGGCAGAGAAGATAGGTCAGGAGCGAGAGGAAGACCGAGGAGACGACCTTGACCGACAGATACTCCATAAAGTAGAGGTAGGTCCGCTTTGCTCCGGCGTAGAAGCGCGAAGAGGTTTTCCCGGGCAGTCGGGAAACCAGGATCTTCGACGTGATCGAGGTGATCACGCGGCGGAAGAGCAGGCAGTACGCCGAAAGAACGAAACCGAGGAAGATCGCCGACGTCTCGTTTGCAATGTTGGAAACGTAGCGCGCGGCGAACGCGGTCAGGGATTGTTCGCCAGTCGGGCTGAGTGCGTCGGAAAGATAGTCGATCAGGGACGAATAGATCGGAAGCAGGATCTCCGAGTCCTTGACGTTGGTCTCGATCCATTCGCGCGAGGCAGCGACGGCGGGGGACAGGTCGGCTTGCAGTTCGGTGAAACTCTTGCTGAGCGACGGGATGATCGCGAAAACGAAGAGGAAAAGGACCGCAAGCAGCAGCAGTTCCGCCAAAACGACGGCGAAGACCCGCGCCAGGGGCAACCGGCGTTGTGCTTTAAAGACGTGCCGGGTCAGCAGTTTCTCGAAGAAACGCATCGGCGGAACGCTGATAAAGGTGAACAGGATCGCGTAGAACACGCACTTGATCTTCCCGAGGAACCAGGAGATGCCCGAGAACACAGCGGGAAGATTGAAGATGAACGCCGCGTAGAGCAGACCGAACGAAATGATGATCAGGGCGTAGGCGGCGTAGGTATTGTATTTCGTGTTGTTGAGTTTCATCCCTCGCCCTCCGTTTCTTCTTCGGGCGCGGGGGCGTCCTCGCTTGCGGGAACGGTCGTTTCAGGCGTTTCTACTTTTTTCGGTTCGGCGTCTTCGGGCAGGTCAAGGGAGGCGGTCAGACGTTCCAGTTCCGCGGCCTCCTCCGGCGACAGTTCGGGCGCATCCTCGGTCTTGTCCTGCGTTTCGACGTGCAGCGACGCGCCGACCGTCGCGGTGAAGTGTTCGGGGGTCATCCCGACGGCTTCTTCAAACACATTCAATGGGTTGAGGTCGGCGTAAGCGGCGGTCTCGGTCGGCAGGTTGCGTTTTTGCAGCCGTTTTTCGGTGTGTTCCTTGACGATGGTATACAGCACGCTGAACAGCGGCGCGCCGATCAGCATCCCGACGAAGCCGAAGAAACTGCCCATGATCGTGATGGAGATCACGACCCACAGCGACTTGATCCCGAGGGCGTTGCCTACGATCTTCGGACCGATGATGTTCCCGTCGACCTGCTGGATGATCAGGATGATGACGGCGATCCAGATCGCCTTGATCGGACTTTCGGTCAGGACCAGGATCACGCAGGGGATCGCCCCGATGATCGGACCGAAATAGGGGATGATATTGGTGATGCAGATCACCGCGGCAAGCAGGGGATAGTAGGGCATCCGGAAGATCCAGAACACGACGAACGAGATCACGCCGATGATCAGACTGTCGAAGATCTTGCCGATGAAAAAGCGCCCGAACGTGCGGTCGGCAAGACGCGCGACCCTCATCGTGGAGTTGAAATGCTTGGGTTTTAAGACGGCGGCGAGCAGTTTTTTGACCGACGCCTGCAAATGCTCCTTATGGAGCAAGACGAAAAACGAGATCAAAAACCCGACGAGAAACAGCAGGAGCCACAGGGCGAACTGTCCGCTCATCCTGCCGAGGTAGGTAAGGAACTGCTCGGCGTGCTCGCTGACCTGAGCGATCAGTTTTTCGGGATCCAGCCCGAACGAATTGCCGATGCGGAGGATGGAGGTCTGTATGAAATCGGAGGTACTGTCGACGATGACGCCGTAGTTCTTCACGATCTGCGGGAAGATCAGAAGACCGATGAGGAACAGGATCAGCGCGACGATCAGATAGGAGAGAGCAAGCGATAACACCCGCCGGAGCGCGGAGGACATCCGGACCTTTTTGGGGCGGATCCGGGGGATGATCTTTCCCTCGATCAGTTTGAGCAGCGGATTGATGAGATAGGCGAGGGAAAGCCCGTATACGATCGGTGAGATCACGCGCAAAAAAGCGCGGATCGCCGCATATACGACCCCGATATGAACGACAAGAGAAATGCCCGTCAGCGCGATCGCCAGGACGGCGCAGGCGTAGATCGCCTCTGTCGTGTTCTTTTTGTTCCAATGGATCTTGAACATAACGGTTCCTTTCGGTAAGTTTCGCCACCATTATTATATAATAAAAAAAAAGACTTTTCAATATTTTTTTAAAAAAAGCGTACACGGAGGCGACTTTTATTCGGAATGGGAGTTGCAATTCCGCGACTTTTGTTGTATAATCTATCGTGATAAACTGCGGGAAATCGGGAATTGCACGAATTTTCCCAAATCCGACCCGCGAAAGAAAAGGAAATCGTATGAAAGAATTGCTTATGTCCGACGATATCGATCATCTGATCAGAACGGCGCTCCGCGAGGATATCGGAACGGGGGACATCACGACGGCATCGACCGTCAGCCCTGACGCCGTGATCGCCGGGCATTACGTCGCGAAAGAAGACGGGATCGTCTGCGGGCTGGATATCGTGCGGCGCGTTTTCGAGGCGCTTTCTGACGACGTGGAATATCAGCCCATCATGCACGACGGGGACCCGGTCAAGCGGGGCGACGAGATCGCAAAAGTCTCGGGCAACGCCGTCGCCATCCTCTCCGGGGAGCGCGTCGGGCTGAACATTTTGCAGCATCTGTCGGGCATCGCGACCTATACGCGACGTCTGGTCGATACGGTCAAGGGGACCAACGTCCGCATCACCGAGACAAGAAAGACCACGCCCGGGCTCCGCGTGCTTGAAAAGTACGCCGTCCGCATCGGCGGCGGCTCCAGCCACCGCTTCGGGCTTTCGGACGGTATCTTAATAAAGGATAACCACATCGTCGCCGCCGGCGGTATCACCGCCGCCGTCAAGAGCGCGCGTCTGCGCGCGCCGCACACCCTGAAGATCGAGATCGAGACCGAAACGCTGGACCAGGTGCGAGAGGCGATCGCCGCCGGCGCCGACATCATCATGCTGGACAATATGGATTGCCCGACGATGGTCGAGGCGATCAAGATCATCGACGGCCGCGCCGTCACTGAGGCGTCGGGGAATATGGGCTCGCGCGATCTTCTCGAGGTCGCGAAGACCGGCGTCGACGTCATCAGCATCGGCGCGCTGACCCATTCGGTCAAGGCGCTGGATATCAGTCTGAAATTCACCTCGCTCAAATAAAGAAAGAGTAGAGAGGAACCGTATGAGACGCTACCTTCTGAATT
Organism: uncultured Clostridia bacterium; assembly: GCA_946404035.1. Classification (GTDB taxonomy): domain Bacteria; phylum Bacillota; class Clostridia; order Oscillospirales; family CAG-272; genus UBA1740. The sequence goes on from CAMJCC010000006.1 coordinate 34,777, forward strand.
TTGATACCGAACGGCTCGAACAGATCAAGACCGACGTTCTGATCGTCGGAAGCGGGATCGCCGGGCTTTACGCCGCTCTGCACATATCGGAAAAGCTCTCCTGTATGGTCATCACCAAGACCGACAAGATCGAGAAGAGCAATTCCTGGCTTGCGCAGGGCGGGATCGCCGCGGTCATCTCGCCCACCGACAACATCCAGTCGCATATCCGGGATACGCTGGAGGCGGGCGCGGGTCTTTGCAACGAGGAGGCGGTGCGCGTTCTTGTGTCGGAGGGACCCGAGAATATCCGGGAACTGGTCGAAATGGACGTTCCGTTCGATACCAACCCGGAGGGGGAGCTCCAGATCGGGCGCGAGGGCGGACATTCCTGCCGCCGGATCGTCCATTGCGGCGGCGACGCGACAGGGCGCGAGACCACCAAACGGCTGGGACAGCTGGTACTTGACCGCTCGAATATCGAGGTGCGGTTCAGCACCTATTTGATCGACGTTCTGACCGAGAACGGCGCCGTCGTGGGCGCCCTGATCTATGACGGAGCGCCGAAGATCGTCGTTTGCTCCAATATCCTGCTCGCCACGGGCGGGATCGGGCATCTGTACCGCTATACGACCAATCCCCGCGGTTCGATCGGGGACGGCATCGCCGCGGCGCTTCGCGCCGGAGTGAAGACCGATCTGATGGAGATGGTGCAGTTTCATCCCACGACCCTGATCTCCCACCGCGACAAGAGCCGCCTGTTCCTCATCAGCGAGGCGGTGCGCGGCGAGGGCGGAAAACTCCGCAATCTCAAGGGCGAGCCCATCATGGAGAACGTGCATCGTCTGAAAGACCTGGCTCCGCGCGACATCGTAACTCGCGCCATTCTCGCCGATATGGAGCGGACGGGCGACGAATACGCCCTGCTCGACGTTTCCAATATGACCGAGGAGTTCTTCTCCCACCGTTTCCCGACCATTTACGCCCGCTGCAAGGAGGAGGGGATCGACGTTCCGACCCAGCCCATCCCGATCCATCCGGCGCAGCACTACTTTATGGGCGGTATCGCGACCGACCTGAACGGGATGACCAATATCGACGGGCTTTACGCCGCCGGGGAGTGCGCCTGTACCGGGATCCACGGGGCAAACCGCCTTGCCAGCAACTCGATGCTGGAATGCCTGGTCTTCGGTCGCCGCGTGGCTCGTCACATCGACGAATGCACGCGCGAGGGGAAAGACCGTATCGCGCTTACGGGCGAGGCGCCCGCGGGCGGAGCCGTGATCTCGCGCGCCGAGATCTCGGGCAAGCACGAGATGCTCCGTAAGCTGATGAGCAAGTACGTCGGCGCGGTCAAAACCAGGGAAGGACTGACCCACGCGAAGACCGAGATCGACAAGATGTTCCGGGAACTTGACGAGGCGACCCTTGCCACCGTCGAGGATTTCGAGCTGTTCAATATGATCACGGTCGCCGACGGCGTCGTCGGTGCTGCCCTCGCAAGAGAGCACAGCGTCGGCGCGCACTATATCGTCGATGAAAACGGCAAGCCGCTTTGAGCCGGCGCGTCGGACGGTCGAGGAGATCGCACCGGCAAAGGTCAATCTGATCCTTTCGGTCGGCAAAAAACGGGAGGACGGTTACCACGATCTTCTGACTTTGATGGAAACGGTCTCTCTCTGCGACAAATTGACGTTTCAAGTTGAAAACAGCATTCTGCCCGAAATTAAGTTGTCGATTTGCGGAAAATATCCGGTTCCGGAAGACCCCTCGAACCTTGTGATCCGATCAGCTGAGGCGTTTTTTGCTCGGATCGGACGGCGCTTTTCGGTCCGGCTTGAAAAGAACATCCCGACCGAGGCGGGTCTCGGCGGAGGGAGCGCGGACGCTGCGGCGACGCTGCGCGCGCTGAATCGGATCGCCGGGGACCCCATATCGTCCGACGAACTTTGCGACCTTGCCGCCACGCTTGGCGCCGACGTTCCGTTCTGCCTTTTCGGAGGGACGGCGATCTGCCGCGGGATCGGAGAGATCATGGAAACGATCGACCGTCCGGCACGTCGGTTTTACGCCGTCGTGATGGGGAAAGACCGCGTTTCGACGTCCGGCGCCTACCGTGCGCTCGACGAATACCGTGCAAATAACGCAGATGGTATTCAGATACCGTCCGAGACCGAATTGCAAACGCTTGCCGCGGGCGGGAACGTGCCGCTCGCAAACGACTTTGAAGCGGCGGTTTTCCCCGACCGTCCCGCGATCGCGGAACGGAAAGCCCGGTTGCTTTCTCTCGGGGCAACAGACGCCCTGATGACCGGCAGCGGCGCCGCCGTGTTCGGGATCTTTCCCGACGCCGCGTCGGCTGTGCGCGCCGTTTCGGCGTTTTCCGACGCTGACGCCTTTGTCGTCGAAACGGTCGGGCGCTACTATTCTTGAAAGAAAGGATGTGTTCCCTTGAAAAAACGAGTGGAGAACCGGACGAATACCGGGAACAAACGGGGCGTCAAGGGCTTTTTTTCGTTTCTTGACCGGCATCCGATCCTCGAGGCGTCCTTTTACTCGCTGATACTAAACTTCCTGATGGAGGTCATCAGCCGCCGTTCACTTATCTCCGCCGTTTCTTTTCTCGTTCACAGCCCGCATTTCTTCCTTGCCGGTTGGGCGGTCATCTTCCTGACGCTTTCGCTTGCGCCGCTTTTCCCGAAAAAGGCATTCGTTTATTGCCTGTTCGGGATCCTCTGGCTCTCGATGGCGATCACCAACGCCGCTCTGGTCGTGATCCGCACCGCGCCGTTTGAGGCGGTCGATTTCTCGATCATCCGCACGGGTCTCGGCATCATTACGATCTATCTCAAGGTCTGGCAGATCATCCTGATCTCGCTCGCTATCCTCTCGGCTCTTGCCGGCGTGGTCTTCATCCTGATCAAGGTCAAACCGCGGAAAGTGATGTTCCGCCGCGCCTTGATCGGCGTCGGGCTTTCCGCCCTGATCTCTTTCGGGCTGATCGTTCCGCTCAATTTGCTTGGGTATTATCCCTACGCTTTTTCCAATTTGACCGAGTCCTATGACCGGTACGGCTTCACCTATTGCTTTACCTGCAGTATCTTCGACCGCGGCGTCAACCGTCCCGACGGATACTCGAAGAGGGCGGTCAACGACCTCTGCGCCAATATCGACGAACAGACGCCGGTCAAAGCGGACAGCGACCCGAACGTCATCATCCTGCAGCTCGAGAGTTTCTTTGACGTCGGGCGGCTTGCCGACGTGACCTTCTCCGAGAACCCGATCCCGTACTTTACGCAGCTGAAGGAGCAGTATTCCTCCGGGCTTTTGACCGTTCCGACCATCGGCGCCGGGACGGCGAACACCGAATTTGAGTTGGTGACCGGGATGAGCCACAACGACTTCGGCACCGGG